>JBAZCO010000008.1:0-30518 GCA_041654915.1 Clostridia bacterium
GTTGTCCTTGTTGTATCATAGGAGCAACCGGTCCAATGGGACCGCAAGGAATACCGGGCCGCCCCGGGCCGCAAGGTGTTCGGGGTGATATTGGTCCGCAGGGAGATACTGGCTGTCAGGGAGCGATGGGACCAAAAGGAAACTCAGGACCTCTAGGTCCTATCGGACCTCCTGGTCCACGGGGACCGAGAGGCGATATTGGTCCTCCCGGATGTCGGGGACCGGAAGGACCCGAAGGTCCGCAGGGTGAACGGGGAATCGAAGGTCCGATTGGCCCCATAGGAATTGAAGGACCTGTTGGTCCTATAGGACCGCAAGGGCCGCAAGGTCCAAAAGGTTGTCAAGGACCGGAAGGCCCGCAAGGCGAAAGAGGATATACTGGTCCTGCCGGTCCTACTGGACCTACTGGACCTGCTGGCTTATCAGTTTTCTTTGTGGGCGCACAATATTCGGACATCTGTTTTGGAGAACAAACGGGGCGTTTATATCAATCGGGTGAAACAATCAAGTTTAATCTTGAAATGATAAATGGTGCGCCATATATAAATTATCAGCCCGCATCGGGCATATTTGTAATAAGCAAGCCTGGTAAATATGTCGTCAATGTTACGCTGTATGCCTCGGAAGTCATTGATGGAAACAAAACACAGATTCAACTTAAAATAAATGGAACGGCTGTGTCCTTCCGTGATGTTATTTTATCCTCAATAAACGGTCCGCCTTTTACATTTACCGATATAATCCAAATAAACAACGAGAATTCTATACTGTGTTTGTTAAACATAGGCAAAGACCTTGTGTTGAGCGAACTTGCGGACTCTGTCGCCTTCATATCCATTTGGGGTCTCGTATGATTAAACAAAAATAGCATATCAAACACTTGATAACAATTTAAATAATTAGTTTAAATGAGAAAAGTTTTCGTGTTATGCTTATCGCCTTCATTAATTTCATTTAATAACCGCTGGCTCTATTAAAATTTTCCTAGTAATCAAAGAGCAAATTATCATCTTTGATAGGGTGCGCCTTTGATTAAATGCTCTTGACTTTGGGGAGTGTGTTGAGGTAAAATATATAATAAAGGGAGGTGAAAGGATGATAAAAGATAGATTATTTGCCTTGATTTATAGGTTGTTTGCGACGGTAGTTACAATTATGGGCATATTGGTAACGGTGGGCGTTTTTGGGGGAATTACTGCTGGAGCAAAAGCGTTTTTATATTATACTTTACAGAGCAATATGTTGGCGCTCGCACTGTTTATCTACCTTGCGGCAAGGAGCGGTTATGACCTTATTAAAAACGGGAGATTCGGCAGTGCTGGCTATGTGCCAAGATTTGAAGCTATGGTTATGATTGCCATAACCCTTACGATGTTCGTGTTTTGGGGAATGCTTGCGCCAATGGCTGGTGAAATGTGGGGGTATTTGTCATCCTTTGGCAACCTTGCTGTGCATACATTTGTGCCTGTCTTAGTAATAGTAGACTATGTGCTTTTTCCCGAATCGGGACACCTTACCAAGCGAGACCCGTGGCTGTGCTTAATCATTCCTCTTACATATTTTTTAGTTTCCACAATATTGGGCTTTTCGGGAGCGGTAACATTCACAGGTTTTGGCGGAGAGGCGACCAGATTTCCATACTTTTTTATCGACTTTGACCAGCAAGGCTGGTTTGTCGCCCTATGGGTGATACTGCTTGCATCGATATTTGTCGGACTGATGTACCTTGTCTTATATCTAGATAAAAAATTCAAAAAAAAGCAAATCCTACCCCGAAAAAGCAAATGAAACTTTGGCAAACAAAGTGTTTTCTTTTATATTGCATTAACCGTTTGCCGCTAACACTCTGCACGGGGTTTGTTTTTGTGCCTTGAGTTATAGGGGTATTGGTGATATACTAATAACAAAAACCAGCAATTATTAAGCCGTTTGAAAAATAGTACAACAAACTCTCTTAAAGAGGATAATTTTATGTTTAATGTGTGTTTTGGATATGGTGAGGCAGGGCTGTTAAAGCATTACCTTTCTTGGTTTCGTGACAATCGTGGAGTTGATAATTATATTGCTCCATATAAAGAGCGCATCAACGAAAATGCGTGGGAGGTTATTCTTGCAGATACAAGCTCTGCCGAGGTCTTGCATCTAGGGGCTATGTTCTTGGACATTGGGCGCTTAGACGAAGTTAATTTTGAGCAAGACCGCAAAGATTTGATAGGTTCATTTTTTCACGAGTTAGGGAAAAGAAAAATTAACAAACTTTATCGGGAAGAAATGGACAAAGTTGACCAAATAGTCCAAAGGGCGAGGAGCGGGGAAACTTTGAAAATTTGGCAATCCAACGCTCCCTACTCTGCTTGCGGTTATTATTATCTTATTGATAAACTGCAAGGTATAGACTGCGATATTATTAGTGTTGGACTTAAAGATAAATTTATTGGACACAGAGGACAAGAAGTAACATCATTTGGCTTGAGCAATATTAATGCTTATGACATTGCTATTGGTGTAGATTATGCAAAAAGCTTATCCGTTAATGACAGAAATGCCATATCGCTAAAATGGCAAAAATTAAAAAATGAGAATGCAAAGCTCCGTGTGCATAAGGAAGGTGAAATTGTTAGCGTCACCCCTGATTTTTTTGATGAGTGTATTGTGCAAAATATTCCCTTAGAACAAGATTTTAAAGAAACTAGTTTGGCTGTCAATGTATTGGGAAATTGCGGACACTGCATAGAATATTTTTATATATGCAGCAGAATAAACCATATGATTGAACAAGGCGTTTTTCAAGTAATTAAAAAAGCAAAAAGAAAAGACCCGCCCTATCGCCAAATAATTAGGTTTTTAGGGAACAATTAAGGAGATATCCCTTATGTTAAATAAACAAAATTATACAGCAAAATTAGCCCCGCCGGATATTCTTGAAAAAATCAAGGGATACTTAGAGATTTACTACCAAGAGCCAAAGCCAATAGAGGCGCAGGAAAAAATTAGATTTTCATTAAACACTTCCTTTGTTCAAGATGAGCATTGTGCCAAACCACGCAAGCTAAGCGATTATATAGAGAAAACTTTTGCGCCAGAAACCTTTTCGGATATGCTTTTGCGCCTCATTGACGAAAAAGGCTTAAAAGATAGCCAGGTCTATAAAAATGCAAATATAGACAGGCGATTGTTTTCCAAAATCCGAAGTAACCGAAACTATTCACCCACAAAGATTACAATATTTTCTTTTGCCTTGGCGCTGCACTTGTCGATAGATGAGGCAAAAGACCTGTTGGGAGTTGCGGGATTTAAATTTAATATGAACAATAAGTTCGACCTCATATTGAGATATTGCATAGAAGAAAAGATTTACAATATTGCCGATGTAAACGATGCACTTTATTCCTTTAAGCAAAATTTATTAGGTTGTTAATTTGTCGCCTCTCAAGCGACCAAATCAGATGATAAAATTGTTATCCTTAAAGCATAAAAAACTTTGAGGTGTAAAATGAAAAAAGACCTAACAAAAATAGTATTCGCATTGGACAGAAACGACTCAATGGGCGGGCTGGAAAATGATGTCATTGCGGTACTTCAAAGAAGGCAACTTGGAGATTCTTGGAAAGATGAAATAGCGCTTGACTTTGAACGCCGTAACAAAACAACAAATAAATAAGGAGGAAACCATTATGCCAAGAGAATATAAAAATTTTGGTGTTGAATTTTTATTCGATAACGAAGATATAACACGAGCAACAATTAGTTATTTTGCAGAGACCGCAAAAAAGAAAATGAACGGATATAAATATATGTATCTGCACTATAAAAATAATAGTATGGAAACGTTTTTAACAAACTTGCTAAACGAAAAAGAAAAACTCTTTGATTTTGATAATATGAATATTCACTGCGCCAACAATATTGTTTGGAGATTAAAGGTAATAAGCGTATTGGAGCGCAATTATGGCGACTATGTGCTTGCCCTTTGCAGCTACGAGGATGGTGACGGTCTTTGCCCTATTTGCTTTATCAATCCCGATGTTTTGCCACGCATAGCCAAAGGCGATATAATTACTGCACAAATTGTAGCTCTTCCTGTATCCTTTGAAGTGTATGAAAGCGAGGAAGCGTTTCTAAGCACCTTGCCCGAATGGGAGGGCTTTGAGGGCATGCCTCCAGAAAAAGGGAGAAAGCTTGGAGTATCAAACGGGGCGATATTGCCGATTAAATTTTTACTCAATCATCAACCAAACAAAGACGAACCAAATAAAACTCCAAAAAACAACACTGATGACAATATAGTTTTGATTAAAGGAATCGTTGAAGAATTGCAAGAATCGCCTATAACATTTGGCGAAGCAGAACTTATTTACTACGGCGTAACGATAAATACACAATGGGGAGATTTAGAGCTATATATTGGACAAGAGCAACTTGGGGATACAGCGATAGAAGTTGGGGATACCATAGTTGCAAGTTGTATTATATCTGCCGATGTTGCCATTTACGAATATGACCAAGGCGCAATATTTAGCAAAGAGAATTTTTACCTTTTACTCCTAGATGCCCTTGAGAGCGGCGACTACTCACGCTTGAAAAACTGTTTGGCTAAGGACTGTCATTATCGTTCAAAACATAGTGGAAAAGATATAATTGGCAAGGATGAAATTATTTCTTTTTTAGAGAGCGTATATGAAGCAATACAAAACGCTGAGAGCAAAGACGATTATCGTTTTTTTGCCTCACATATCACTGCTATTAGACCTAGCGCACCCGAGGATAAACCTGACTTACAATGGAAAGTAAACGATAGTTGTATCTTAGAAAGTATAGATAATCAATTAATACTCGGCTTTTTCATAACTATTAAGGACAAAAAGATATCCGAAATTTTTGTTGAAACCGACCACAGGTACGAGTTTTTTATTCCGAATAACCAATAAAACAAAACTAGCGAAGGACACTTTATGATACAAGCATATAAAATAAATATAGGTGATAAACCCCAATATATGTACTCAAAGGCACAATTTGAGGAGGTTTTGGGCGCAAGCGGCTTGGTTAATAAAAAAATCGTCCGCTTTTATACAGAGCTAAAGTTCACAGATGATTCCGTGCTGTGCGGTGGGCTGGGCTATTCATTTATTGTCAATAATATTTTTATTATCGAAACAGAAGACGGTGATTGGTATGAGTTCTATATACCAGCAGAAGGGGCATTTGCCTTTACAAAAAATATATATTTAAAAGAAAAATTTTTTACTGTAACAGGTGACGAAGTCGATGATATCGTTGTAGCGGAAATAGCTTATAGCCCTTTTTTACATTATCGGAAAAATACTGTTGTCGGCTTTGAAATTATAGATGACGAAAACTTAGCTTTTGTGCCGTATGGTTTTGACAAAAACTTAAATGAAGTTCTTCCTCAATCACTAAAATTGCAGTTTGAAGACGGTTCTGCATTAACTATTTTGGGTGACCACGACTATATTTGCGTTAATTTTAACACTTCGATTCCCCAAAAGCGGTTTCGCAATAAAGTGATTGCTAGACTAAAAAAAGAGCTAACGCAAGACATTAGCGAAGTAAAAATTAAAGATATAAATAAATTTATTGAATTTTTCTCCAAAGAACTAACCTATGATGAAAAGCGCAATTATAATTATCGTGGCTTGCAAAATCCTATGACAAGGTTTTGGAGCGTAGATTTATTCACTAATACCCAAGGGTATGGGACATTCAACATAAATCATATTAAAGCATACAAGGCTAATAACCCCGCTAGTATCGCAAAAGCATTGTTAACCCTTGCTATCGAGTTTATTGAATATATAGACAGCGGCGAACATCATAGGGAATTTAGGGTTTTTAGTTTTGATACAGAGGAAGACAATATAAAAATTACCCACAACCTCTATTATTATTTTGACAAAAGTACGGTTGAGGAAGTTTGGATAACATTGGAGAAAAAAAGGCGTTATGACGAAAATCTTGTCAAGTTAAAAAAGCAAACTAGGTGGATTCCTTTTGAGTTTATTGCAGACATATGGTGCATTGGAAAACGCTACAACTTAGATAGCCAATCGCTAAATAAACTGCAAGCGTATTTTGAAAAAAATCAATAATAGCTAGTTTGGCATTCTAAAAATAGAAAAATAAGCATCCAAACTTAATTTTTGGGGTGAAAGAGTATTCTGTGTGGCAAAAAAGCTATACTTGTTAACTATTGCTTATAGCAAAAGTCCCGCTATTCTTTGAGTTGATACCAATATGAAGTGGCACGGATATCTGAGCGCTGTTGGAGATAGGTGAAGTCTAGTTTCCAGCCGAGGTCTTGAATTGTTACTTTTAAGTCTTGGCGGAAGCGTATTGCGTCGTATGCGTGCCAACGGTAGAGGTTGAACCGTGCGCCTTTCTTGTAAAGCCCGTTTATGCCAAAAAACTTATCTAGGTAGCGCATCCACGCAAAGGGGCGCTTTCTCCAACGGGCTTGCAGCATACCAAGATATAGGGAGGAAAAACTGCCATACTCCCCTCTGGGATATTCAAAGTTCCATGCGCCGCCAAAGTAGTCCTCTGTTCCCGTGGTGCATATGGTGGGATATTGGTCGCCGTCAATATAAAACTTAACTTCGCCCTCTCCCCACCAACGGCGATTGTTGACTTTGTAGGCAAGATAAGTTCCCACATACTGCCCGTTGCCTACAATGCTATCGTTTATTGTGAATATACCGGGAGTTTCTAGCGGGGCTTCCTTGCGGAATGCGGCGTGAAAATAGGCGGCATCGGCATCTGGCTCACAAAGGGTGTAGTCTATTTGATAGTAGACAATAACATTCTTTTCACCTTGATTTTTCAAGGTGATGAGCGCACTTTCCCTAAACGGCATTTGAAAATACGAATTCATTCCGTTTTTAGGATTTACCGAAATATAGGCGGAATTGACTAGGGTTGGCTCAAAAAAACCGCAGCAGAAAAAATCGGCTAGCGGGGTATCCACAGAGGGCGTCTGCTCCCCGTCCCAAAACATATTTAGAATGAGGTTGCCGCTCTTTTTTATGTCGCAAGTTATCCAAATATGATTGATGATTCCGCCTTGAGGAATGTTAGCAAGAGTAAAGTTTTCGCCCGGCTTTATTAGCACAGACGGGCTAACCTTCCAACCTTGTCCTAGGTGTTTTGCCGCTCGCTTGTTTGTACCTTCGGTTGCCAGCGCTCCTGCATTTTTTTGTCCGTCAAAGTTCTCTGCGCTTATTGAGCGTGATTCGCCTTTTTTTAGGTTGTATAATTGCATAAACTAGTCCTCCGCTGGGGCTTTTGATTTCTCAAGGTTATCATACAATAAAAACTCCGTTATGTCAAAATAAACTTTTCCTTGGCGGTCAGTATTGACATTTAAGGGGTTTACCTTTATTATTAAATACATTGCTTGCATTATACAAGGAGCATTGTATGTCTATATCAAAACGGAAAAGCATTATATTCATTTTAGTTTTATTCTTAGCGGCGGCTATGTTGCTTTCTTTAACTGCTTGCAAAGATAAAGTTGAGGTTGCAGGTGTACGGGTTGAATCCGACGACGAAATGCTGCCAGTAGATTTTTCCATTGAAAACTCGGCTGTGGTGATATCTTATAGCGACGGCAACCAGGAACGGATACCGATTACTAAGGATATGCTGTCCGATGAGGACAAAACCAAACTATCACACTCCGGCAGGCACAACATAACGGTGAATTACGATAAGAACAAAAGTATTGATACTCAAATCCATTTGTTAAAGCCTGCGGCAAACACCGCCCTTATTTTAGATAAACTTGTGGCGGGCTTGCAAAAAGCCGTCCCGCAAAACAATATTAACGGCGAATTTGAAACAACTGTTAATTTACAGATTGGGAGCGGGGAGCGAAAGGAATATAGGCTTGTATTAAAATTTACCTTGGATATAGACCAAAATGAGGGAGCGGAAAATTATCTTGAAATTGCGTTGTATGACGGCAAAGAGTTGCTAATGGGAGCGTTTTACAAAGATAATACCGATGAGCGCCCCTATTTTCATATCAAGCTTGATGCCCGTGAGTTTATGTGGTGGATGGGTCCTTGGGAAGGCAAATATTTAACCACTTCGGTAGATGATATTTTTGGCACAGCAAGCTATCCTGCTGATTATGAACTTTTGCCATTTTTTGCCACTGTAAACAATCTTATGTCCTATGTTATGGATAATAACAAAATAGCAATGATTAATATGGTTTTCTCCTTCCTATTGAGCAATCCGGAGGTCGCCGAGGACGGCTCGGTTGCAGCCCTCACAATAAACTTTGATGCGCTGATAAAATGGTTGCCTTTCGCAGGACTTATACCCGGTGTTTCATCTACTGTCACAGACTTTTTAGGCTCTATGGGTATAAACGCAAGTTTTTCCGACTTGGCAAAAAATATTAGTTCGGATATCAATCCTAGGTTAAAGCTTAGGTTTGGCGCACAAGGGGACTTGCAGGACTTGGATATTAGCGGCAATTACACAAGCCAAGATATGCCCCGCTCACTCAAAGTTAGCTTGCAAGACAATCTTGATATGGGAGTGACAATAAATAAACTATCCCTCAAAATTAACTCATCCTCTTTCTCACTGCCCACGCATTTGGGAATAGAGGATTGGGAGGAAGGCTCGGTAAAAGGCGTTGAGGAATTTTGGGAACAGTCGATTCCCGAGAGCGGAGATGAGGATGCAAAGCCCTCTCTTGAAAGGTGGATGATGCTCCAATACCGCAAAATGATGGGCGGACCGCCAAGCGAAACTTGGTATGAGGATATCACCCAATATAGAGATATATCTTATACAGACAGCGACACTAGATTTAATAAAATGGATATCTACCGTCCCAAAGATGAGGCGGACGGCGACACGCTAAACAAACTGCCCGTAATTGTAAGCATTCACGGCGGCGGATGGGTTAACGGCAACAAAGAGTTTAACCATATCTACTGTCAAGACTTAGCAAGGCAAGGTTTTGCCGTATTGAACATAAACTATCACTTGATACCCGTTGCGCCTATGCCCAAACCTATGCAGGATGTATTTGCTGTATTTAATTTTATTGATGACAATGCCGAATTGTACGGCTTTGATAGGAACAATGTCTTTTTGACAGGCGACTCGGCAGGCGGGCATTATGCAATGCTAGTCTTGTCTATTCTTGGTGACCCCGAGCTTATCGATGCTTTTGGTGTGGAAACAAAGATAAAAATCAATGCCGCAAGCGTGAGCAGCACAGGGTTTACCTTTAGTGAGGCGCTCAAGTTCCCCATACCGTTTGCGCACTTCTTTGTAAATCAATTCTTTACTGACGATGTTCCCTACACCGCATACAAAGACAACCCCGACTACATAAAAATGGCAACCGCTCTAAATATTGAAAACAATAAAATAGAAACCTTTCCTCCGCTATTTGTGTCCACAGCGCACGCAGATATGGTGCTTGTCCACTCGGAAAGACTGATTGCGCATATGAAAGCCAAAGGGCTAATAGAGGGTGTGGACTTTGTGTATGACTATCGGGCTATGGACGACTTGGACAATCCCGAACGGCACATCCTAGGGCATAACTTTAATGTTGCATCTCCCGAAAAAACTGTTAGCCGTGCGGTAAACAAAGCGATGTGCGACTTTTTTAAGCTGTATATAACCGCATAAATAAAAGGATTATTGATTTTTTAGTTGGTTATTTTTGTTTGACAAACAAAAATTGGTGTGATAATATGGGATAAATTATATAAACCGTTGAGGCAGAATAGTAACTTTTAGGTTGGGTTTTTTAAGAGAGTTTCGGGTTGGTGCAAACGAAATAAACCACTACTAGCGAATGGGCTGCTGAGGGCGGGGGCGAAAAATGTGAGTAGTTCCCGACGGTACTCCACCGTAATAAGGAGAGGGTATGATAGTACCCGAATAATTAAGGCGGCTTGTGCCGTAAAATTGGGTGGCAACACGGTAAATATCGTCCCAAACGATATTTACCGTGTTTTATTTTTATCAAAACGCTTTAATAAAAGCGCAAGAAGGAGAAAATAATTATGACAAACAACCAAAGATATGTGTTTCGATGGCGCTTTGGGAGAATCTAGCTTGATTGTTTTAAGTAACAGCACACACTAATACTAACATTTTCCCACGCTTTTTAGCTTTAAGCTAAAAGCAATATAAATTACAAACATATATATAACAAGGAGAAACCAAAAAAAATGAAAAATAAAGAGATACCCACAAAGATATATTTAACCGAACAGGAGATGCCAAAACATTGGTATAACCTTCGTGCGGATATGAAAGAAAAGCACGACCCATTTTTACACCCCGGGCGTATGGATGCCTGCACAGCAGAGGACTTAAACCCCATATTTTGCAAAGAGCTTGTTAAGCAAGAATTAGACCAAGAAACCCGCCTAATAGAAATCCCCGAGGGAGTGAGAGAGTTCTACAAGATGTATCGCCCATCCCCGTTGGTTAGGGCATATTGTTTGGAAAAGGAGTTGGACACCCCCGCAGAAATTTATTATAAATTTGAGGGAAACAACACTTCAGGCTCCCATAAGCTCAACTCTGCTGTCCCACAAGCTTACTATGCAAAACAAGAGGGCTTGACTTCGCTCACAACCGAAACGGGGGCAGGGCAATGGGGAACGGCGCTTGCTATGGCGTGTGCTTTTTATGGGATAGACCTAAAGGTATTTATGGTAAAGGTGAGCAGTGAGCAAAAGCCGTACAGAAAAGCGGTTATGGAAACTTATGGCGCTCAAGTGATAGCATCCCCCTCACCAACGACCGAAGTTGGCAAAAAAATACTTGCCCAAGACCCCACTACGGGCGGCTCTCTTGGCTGTGCGATTAGCGAGGCATTGGAAGTTGCTACAACTACGGACAAGTGCCGCTATGTTCTTGGCAGCGTGCTTGACTATGTTATTTTGCACCAATCTATTATCGGGCAGGAATGTAAAATCGCACTTGATAAATATGGTGTAACCCCAGACCTCATAATTGGTTGCGCTGGCGGCGGCTCTAACCTTGCAGGGTTGATTGCGCCCTTTATGGCGGACAAGCTAAACGGCAAATCCAACGCTAAGTTTCTTGCGGTAGAACCCGCATCTTGCCCTTCCCTCACAAGAGGAAAATACGCCTATGACTTTGGCGATACGGGGCAAATGACGCCGCTAATCAAGATGTACACCCTGGGTTCTGGTTTTATGCCCGCCCCCGGGCATGCGGGCGGACTGCGCTACCACGGTATGAATCCTGTGCTATCCAAACTCTACCACGACGGATATATGGAGGCAAAAGCGGTGGAGCAAAAGAGTGTGTTTGATGCGGCGGTGCGCTTTGCACGCATAGAGGGCATACTTCCCGCTCCCGAATCTGCGCACGCAATAAAGGCGGCAATAGACGAGGCGCTAGAGTGCAAAAAGACGGGGGAGAAAAAGACAATCCTATTTGGACTAACGGGAACAGGCTACTTTGATATGTCGGCATATATGTCCTACAACACAGGCAAGATGAGCGACTATATCCCATCCGATGCCGACTTGGAAAAAGGCTTTGCAACCCTTCCCAACATCAAGCAATAAGAGCTTTTATAAAGGTAAAAACACAAAAAGGCGGGTACTAACTCCGCCTTTTTGTTTTATTGATAACATAATTGCTAGTTATATTTAAAATATTCCAAAGCTTCTTTGTAGCCTGCAAAACCTTTGCCCGCTATGGTCTTTTTAGCAACCAAGCCAATATAGCTAAACTGCCTAAATTCCTCACGGGCAGAAATATCGCTAATATGCACTTCTATCGCTGGTATATTTACCGCCTTTAAGGCATCTAGTATTGCAATGCTTGTGTGGGTGTAAGCACCTGCATTTATAATTATGCCTTGATAGCGCCCCCTTGCCTTTTGTATAGCGGTAACAATTTTTCCCTCATAGTTGCTCTGCACGCACTTTACCGTTAAAGACAGCTTTTTAGCCTCACTTTTTATATACTGCTTTAATGAACAGTAGCTTGCACTGCCATAAACTTCAGGCTCTCGCACCCCAAGCATATTTAGGTTCACCCCGTTAATTACCAATATTTTCATATATCCGCTCCGTTTGTTTTCTTGATTATTTGTGCAATTTTTATAGTTGATTCTTTTATTGTATAGGCAAACTAGCGATAATTTTCGCTACCGTTTGGTCTACTTCTCCGTTGTTTTCTATCGTGATATCCGAAAACTTTTTGTAGTAAGGTTCTCTCTCTTTAAATAACCGCTCGTATGCCCCTTCATCTTTTAGCAACGGCCTACCGTCACTAACCGCATTGCGGGGGTCACGAATGAGATATACCAAAACCCCATTTTGCTTTAGTGCGTGGTAAGCCTCCCGTGATGTGATTGCCCCGCCGCCCGTAGCTATCACCTGCCCTTTTTCCTTGCCAAGCGCCTCTATCGCCACCCTTTCCAAATTCCTAAAGTGTTTTTCACCCTCAAGCGCAAATATGTTGGGAATACTCTTGTTTGCTAGGGCTTGAATATATTCGTCAGTATCTACAAAACGCTTAGCCATAGCGGCGGCAAGGGCTTTGCCTACCACGCTTTTACCCGATGACGGCATACCTATAAGCACGATATTTATTGTATCATTATATAGTTTGCGATATATTCTCTCTATTTCCGATTCGGGCGCTCTGTCGCCAACAAACAAATCCCGTGCCTCTTTTGCCTGCGCAATTAGCATCTTTAGACCCGATGAATATTTTAATCCCCGCTCTTTGGCATCAAATAACAACCTTGTGATAAGCGGATTGTATATTGCATCCATTACCCCTTCAAGGCGGGTAAAGGGCGCAAGTTCTATTGGGCTTTTTAGGTTGCTCGGATACATTCCCACAGGTGTTGTGTTAATTATCACCTCACTATCGTAATGTTTGCTTATATTATCGTAGTTATCCGCTCCGCTCCGTGATACAACAACCGTACTTGCCGCTCCGTGCGTCTTTAGCACGGCAAGAGCGGTTTTTGATGTGCCGCCGCTCCCCAATATCATAACTTTTTTGTTTTTTACCTGTATATCTGCCGATTGCAAGAGATACTCCAAGCCAAACACATCCGTATTATAGCCGTAAAGCTTTTTATCTTTAACAACAACTGTATTTACTGCGCCAACTCGCTTTGCGGCGTCGTCTATCTCATCTAATAAAGGCATAATAAGGGTCTTGTAGGGTATGGTGACATTAAAACCGTCAAAACTGCCCCCCCTCACAAATGCGGGCAAGTCCTCCCTTTCCATCTCACAAAGCTCATATTGATAGCCAAATTCCTTGTGGATGATAGCGGAGTAACTATGCGCAAGCTTTTGTCCAATAAGACAAAACTTCATCTTTATGTTCTCCTTATAGTTCACAATAGTCAACTAGACTTTTGCAAAGTAAGACAAAACTTCTCCCTATACCTCGCTGTAACTTCCCAAAAAGGTAAACTGTTCAGAGCGGTTGTCCAGCTCCGCAAGCAGGTTTAATACCTCCTCTTTTTCTATATCCGCATCAAAGTCAAAGTAAAATAAAAACTCAAATGCCGTGTCGGGTAACGGTCTAGACTCCAGCTTTGTAAGGTTTAGCCCAAGCGCTGTGAATTTAGATAATAGCTTGTTTAGGCTACCCGATTCGTGCGGAAGGCTTACCATAATGCTTATTTTGTGCGGATTTTTAAATATATCCAAACTCTTAGAGATGCAAATAAATCTTGTGAAGTTAGAGTCGCTGTCTTGCACACCGCTCTTTAATACCGCCAGCGCATATAGCTCTGCGCACTCTTTGGATGAGATTGCGGCAATATCATCTCTCCCACTTTCGGCAACTGTCTGTGCCGCAAGCGCCGTGTTGTCGCAAACGGTGATTTTAACATCCTTTAGCGTCTTTATGAATGCAGTACTTTGGGTTAGCGCCTGTTCGTGGGAGATTATCTCTTTAATATCCTCTAATCGCACGCCCTTTTTTGCAAGCAAACAATGCCTAACTTGCAACTTTACGCTGCGCACAACATAAAAGCGATACTTTTTCATAAGGTCATAGACCTCATTGACCGAGCCAACCGAACTGTTCTCTATTGGCAGCACCCCGTATTTGCACAAGCCGCTCTCAACAGCATTAAATACGCCCTCAAAATTTTTAAAGTAGGTGATATCCGAAAGTTTGAAAAGTTTTTCTGCCGCAAGATAAGAATATGCACCCTTTACACCTTGGCAGGCAACGGATGCAAAGTCGGGAAATGCCTCCCTCTTGCGGGACAGGGTTTCCCTTATTTTAACCGATATATTGGACGCTAGATGTGAAAACTTGCTTTGATAAGCACGGCTTGTTTCAAATAATGTTTCAAAAACCTGCTTGGTGAAAATCTTTATTTCGCCGTCCGCTCCCGCTGTCACACGGTTTAATATATCCTTTTCTCTGCTGGGGTCGAGAACATAGGCGTTTGTTTTGGCCTTCTCTATCCCAATTTCCTTTACCAATGCCATTCTTTCAGCATAGATTTTTGCAATTTGGTCGTCTAAGTCGTCAATTTGCTTTCTCTTTTCAAGTATTGTTTTATTCATTTTTACTTGCTCCTTCTTGACTGTATAACGCATCTAGCAATGTGAGTGCCAATGCCGCCTCTATCGCTATTGCCGCACGGGGTACAATGCACACATCGTGCCTGCCTTTTATAACTATTTGGGTGTTTGTTTTTTTTGCAAGGTCTACCGTATCTTGCGGCTTAGATATTGACGGTGTGGGCTTGACTGCCGCACGGAAAAGCACGGGCATACCGTTGGTGATGCCGCCCAAAATGCCGCCGTTGTTGTTGGACTTGGTCTTTACATTGCCGTTAGCATCATAATAATATGGGTCGTTTGCCTCGCTGCCCCGCATACGGGTAATATCAAATCCCGCTCCAAACTCCACACCTTTTATTGCAGGAATACCAAATAATAGCGATGATAAAGCGCTTTCTATACTGCCATACATCGCATCTCCCCACCCAGCGGGTACGCCAACGGCAACACCCTCTACTATGCCGCCCAAAGAGTCTAAATCGCCTTTTGCGGCGGCAATCGCATCCAACATTTTTTCTCCGCTGTTATCGTCAAGCACAGGGAAACGCATACCCTTTAATCTAATCAAGTCATCTGCATTGATATCACGCTCTCGGTAGCTTGCCCCTTTTATTCCCCCTATTTCTGCAATGTATGCCCCCACTGTTATACCGTGGCGGGATAATATTTGCGCCGCTATCCCCCCTGCAATACATAGCGGAGCGGTGAGCCGCCCAGAAAACTTGCCGCCGCCCGACATATTAAGCTTGCCGCCATACTTTACAAATGCGGGATAGTCTGCGTGTGAGGGGCGGGGGGTGTTTTTCAAATTGTCATAGTCTTTAGAGCGCATTTGGGTATTATTTATCCGTGCCTCTATTACCCCTCCCGTTGTAATGCCGCCCTCTATACCGCTTAAAATAATAATCTTGTCCGGCTCTCTGCGAGTGGTGGAAAACACTCCGCCACCTGCACGGCGGCGGTCTACAAACTCTTGCAACAATTCGCCGTCAACACTCTCACCCAAAGGCACGCCGCTTAGCGTCATACCAATAAACTCACCGTGCGACTCTCCATAAACATCAAGCTTTAGTCCGCTATTGGTCAAACGCATTTTACCTTTCCTCCAAGCATAGAAAATTTATTGAAGAAGTCAGGATAACTCTTTGTTACCGACTCTGCTCCCTTAATGGTAGTTTCTCCGCTAGCATACGCCGCCGCAATTGCCGCCGCCATAACTATACGGTGGTCGTTGTGTCCGTCTATTACCCCGCCCAAAAGCTTGCCCCCTTGTATTTTTAGGCTACCTTCATAACTGTTTTGGATACCCATATTGGATAAAAGGTGAATTATTGCCGATATTCTATCACATTCTTTTAGCCTTAGCCTTTCAATATCGTTTAAGGTTGATTTGCCGCTTGCTTGGCTTAGCATCACCCCTGTAATAGGCACAAGGTCGGGAACGGCATCGGCATACAACTCAATACTTTTGAGCGGTGAGCCAACAACCCGTACCCCCTCTTTTGATAGTTGCAAGTTTGCTCCTGCCTGCGCTAAAATTTCTATTATCCGCCTATCCTCTTGCACGGAGTGCAGATTCAAACCCCTCACGGTAATATCGCCGCCCATAGCGCCTGCCGCAAGCCAAAATGCCGCATTAGACCAATCTCCCTCTACAACTATGCGCTCGGGGGAGATGTATTTTTGTCCGCCCTTTACAAAAAATCTGCGAGGGGAGTCCTCAATTTTTATCTTAAAGGCTTTTAGCACTTCCAGCGTGATATCAATGTATCCCCTACTGACCGCCTTGCCCTCTATGATTATTTCGCTGTCGCCGTCTAAGAGGGGCAGAGCAAACAACAGTCCCGTAATATACTGCGAACTGATATCCCCCCTTATGCGATAAGAGCCTGCTTTGAGTTTGCCTTGTAGGGTATAGGGCAATTTTTCCCCTTTTATTGTTGCTCCCCCTTGTGTTAGGGATGTTATCAATTCGTTTAGCGGTCTTTCAGCAAGCCGCCCCTCGCCTGTAAAAACACCTTCCCGCCCAAGCGCTGCCGCAATTGGCAGCATAAAGCGCAAAGTAGAGCCGCTTTCCCCCGTGTCGTACAACCCGTTCCCACTCTGTACGGCGGGTTTAATACGGTAGCCGTCCTTTGTGCTAGTAACCGTTGCGCCAAGCGCTGTAAGACAACGGGCGGTTGCCTCCAAGTCCTTAGCATCCGAGCGGCCAACAATATGCGTTTCTCTATCAGAGAGAGCCGCCGCTATCATTATCCTGTGCGCAAAGGATTTGGAAATTATTATATCAATCGTGCCAAAAAGGGGGGCAGGAGAGATTTTTGCTATCATATAAACAGTTCCTCCAATTCTTTGTGCTTGAAACTCTGCATAAAACAATCGCCGATATTCCTTATCAAAACAAGGGTGATATTATCCCCTGCACTCTTTTTATCGTTAGCCGCCGCATACGCTAGCTGCGCCGCCGAATAACAATGGGAAAGGGGTAGCCCCTCTCTTTTTATCACCTTTATAATCTCATCATAAGCGCTTGCCGCCAAACCGTATTTTAGCGATAATTTTGCTATTATCGCAAGCCCCGCCCCAACTGCGTATCCGTGCGGCACGCCGTAGTCGGAAAGCTTTTCAATTGCGTGGGCGGGGGTATGCCCAAGATTAAGCAACATTCTCTTGCCGCTTTCTCGCTCATCCGCCTCCACTATATCCCGCTTATATTCAATACACAACCTAAGGGTGTCCTCTGTGAGCGCATCCCCTTTTTGCAGCCGCTCCCACAACTTGCCGCCTGCAAGTATGCCGTATTTAAGCAGCTCCCCCATTCCGTTTTTAATCTCTGTTTTACTCAATGTTTTTAGCGTTTGGGTATCTGCAACCACCAATTTGGGCTGATAAAATGCCCCTGCAAGGTTTTTGCCTGCTACAAGGTCAATCCCCGTCTTGCCGCCTACAGAGGAATCTATTATACTCAAAAGCGTGGTTGGCACTTGCACATAGCTTATTCCCCTCAAGTAGGTTGCGGCAACAAAGCCGCCAATATCACCAACAACTCCGCCCCCAAGAGCAACTATGCAGTCCTTTCTTGTCACCTCATTTTGGGCAAGAAAGTTGAGAATAGCGGCATATGTGTTTATATTTTTGCTCTTTTCTCCTGCGGAAAATGCAAACTTAATCACATTAAACCCCGCCTCCCGCAAGGCAAGAACGGCGGCTTGGGAATAGAGAATATCCACATTGCTGTCTGTAATGACGGCAATGGTGTCGCCCTTAATTAACGGGCGGCATAACTCCCCTAATGAGGACAGCGCCCCGCTCTTTAAAATAACATCATATTCACTTGAGGCTTGCACTTTAATAATCATTATAAGTTCCTCTTTCTCTCCCGAGTTTGTTTTTCAATTGCCTCTTTTCTTTGGCTGCCCTCTGCAAGCAAGGCAAATAATTTATCGGCATCCCCTTTGTTAAGGGCGTCCTTAAAGTCGTTTAGATTATCAATAAATATCTCCATCTCTTTTAGGAGATTATCACGATTTTCCAGCATCAACTCTGTCCACATCCCCGCATTTAGCTTGGCAACTCTGGTTAAATCACGAAAACTTCCTGCGGAAAACCCGTCGTGTTCCATGGCAGAGGGGCTTTTCACATATGCCGAGGAAACAAGATGCGCAAGCTGTGAGGTATACGCTATCATCTTATCGTGAAAATGTTCGTCCGTGATTACAGAGTCGGTAAACCCTATGCTATCTAATAGTTTTTTTACCGCCGCCAAGCGTTCAATGTCCGCCGCCACAGGCACGATTAGTATTGATGCCCGTTCAAAGAGGAGCGGTGTGGAGTGGTTTATCCCCCAAAACTCCCGCCCTGCCATTGGGTGGGTGGCAATAAAATTAATAGTGGGATAGCGCTCCCTTGCCTGCCGCATAGCCGCCACCACCCCTCGCTTGTTGCCCGCAATATCTAGCACAACCGCTCCCGCTTTTAGTTTGGGAAGAGCCTTTTCCAATTCCTCTTTAAAAGCATCTGGGGTGAGCGCTATGATAAGTATATCTAAACTGTTGTAATCGGTATTGGTTAGCCGCTCGTGCAAAGCCCCCAAAAGCTCTGCCTTTAACATGGTATTTGGGTCGGTATCCCAACCAAAAACGGTGTGTTTTGTGTTTTTTATTATCGCTCTGGCAAGGCTAGCACCCATTAACCCAAGCCCGACTATCCCAATATTCATTATTAATTCCTCACCTTATTAACTATTGGCAGCATTACATCCATTTTTTCCACCAATTCTTTAAACTGCATAGGTTTGATACATTGCGCCCCGTCGCACAAAGCACGCATAGGGTCGTTATGCACTTCTATAATCAAGCCGTCGCTCCCTGCGCCAACTGCCGCTAAAGATAGCGGCGCAACCAAACGGGACAATCCCGAGGCGTGGCTTGGGTCTACAATAATTGGCAGGTGGGTTATCTCCTTCATTAGCGGAATTGCTGAAAGGTCTAGAGTGTTTCTCGTATATTGCTCAAAAGTGCGTATACCCCTTTCGCAAAGAATAATTTGCTCGTTGCCCTCCGCCATAATATACTCGGCACTCATCAACCATTCCTCTATCGTATTGGCAAGCCCCCGCTTTAATAATATTGGCTTGTCTGTCCTGCCTAACGCCTTTAACAATTCAAAGTTTTGCATATTGCGAGCGCCCACTTGAATAATATCTACATCCTTAAATAAATCAATATGGTTTGCGCTCATTATTTCTGTTACGATAGCCATACCTGTTTCTGTCTTAGCTTTCAAAAGCAGTTCTAGCCCGCTCTCCCTAAGCCCTTGGAAAGCGTAAGGCGATGTGCGGGGCTTAAACGCTCCTCCTCTAAGAAAATGCGCACCCGCCGCCTTTACATCTTTGGCAATAGTTATGATTTGCTCCTCACTTTCAACCGAGCAAGGTCCTGCTATCAGCGTGAAATTATTGCCGCCGATTTTATGTCCGTTAACTTCTAGTATCGTGTCGTGGGGGTGGAATTTTCGGTTTGCCTTTTTGTACGGCTCTTGTATCCTCTTTACCCCATCTACTATATCTAGCGCACGGATTAAGTCAATATCGACAAGCGAAGTATCCCCCACCAACCCTAATATTGTAGAGTTTTCGCCCTCGCTCAAATGGATATTAAGCCCCAAACCTTTTATCCAATTTATAAGGTTATCAAGTTGTTTTTTTTCGTGATTGTTTTTAATTATTAGTATCATTATTAGCTCCTTTTACTATATCCCGCAAAATGTCGTTTACTTAGCAACCATTTTTGCTCTTGGTATAATTGGTATAAAAAAACCGCCTGTTATGCGGCGGTTTTATAATTAGAATTATCGCTAAACAAAAACTTACCGCATATCACAAATTAGAGCTAAAGTAGCCCTTAAAAAAGTAATATCCATAAAAGAAGTTTTTATTAGTCATTTTGCGCTATAAATTCCCATGCGTTTTTTACATTATATTGCTTAAAACATCCGTTGTCAAGGGAAAACAAAAAATAATCGGCAAATTCTTTAAACAATTACAAAATTTAAAATAAATTATCTCTGGTGTTAATTTAAAAAAACATTGCAACCCATATATATTTATGGTAAAATAAGAATTAATTAAAGAAAAAGGCAGAATATATTATGGGAGCGTTTTTTACAAGTCTTAGTGTGCTGGAAATCATACTGTTTATATTAGCGGCGGCATCGTCTATTATTTTGGTTATTCAAATTATACTTATGTTAATAGGTTTTGGCGGAGGCGATGCAGACCTAGACGGCGGCGATATGGACTTTGATGATATTGCCGGTGCAGACGGTCTTACGCTGTTTACGATAAAAGGTATAATCGCTTTTTTCTCAATAGGCGGATGGGTAGGACTTGCCGTATCCCGCTCGGGAGCGCATATTGCATGGGTCTTTGTTTCTGCCTTTCTCACGGGCGGAGCGGCTCTTGTGGGGGTTGCCTTCTTGTTCAAGCTTATGGGCAAGTTGCAGCAAGACGGCTCAATTAAGCGCACAAACGCTATTGGGCATACGGCAACGGTGTACCTTACAATTCCCCCCAGAGGCAAAGGCACGGGCAAAATAAATGTGCTTATTCAAGAACGCTACATAGAGGCAGAGGCGGTTACCCTTGGCGACCAACCCATACCAACCGGCTCTATTGTAAATGTAATTGCTATGGAAAACGATGTATTAGTCGTAGAAATAAAAAACTAAAAATAAACGGAGGTAACTTATTATGACACCAGGCGGTATTGCAGCCTTAGTAATTGTAGTCATCGTGCTTTTGTTTGCGTCGGCGCTCCTCTTGTTCCTCACCCGATACAAGAAATGCCCGTCCGACAAAATAATGGTAATATACGGTAAAATTTCAACAGATAAAGACGGAGCATACCGCTCATCTAAATGTATTCACGGCGGTGCGGCGTTTATAGTGCCAGTGATACAAGCTTATTCTTTTTTGGACTTGACACCAATATCCATTAGTGTCGACCTCAAAAACACACTTTCCCGCCAGAACATTCGTATAAATGTTCCCTCTAGTTTCACGGTTGGCATATCCACCGAAGTTGGCATAATGCAAAATGCGGCGGAGCGCCTGCTTGGACTGCGCCAAACCGAAATACAAGAGCTGGCAAAGGATATCATTTTTGGACAGCTAAGATTGGTTGTTGCCACTATGAATATTGAGGAAATCAATACCGACCGTGACAAGTTCCTAGACCAAATCTCACGAAATGTGGAGGGTGAACTTAAAAAGATAGGGCTTAGATTGATAAATGTGAATGTCACCGACATATCCGATGAGTCGGGCTATATTATCGCCCTTGGTAAAGAGGCGGCAGCTAAGGCTATAAACGAGGCAAAAATCTCTGTTGCCGAGGCAGACAAAATGGGCGCAATCGGTGAGGCGCAAGCAAGCCGTGAACAGCGTGTGCAGGTTGCAATAGAGGACGCATCTGCAATAAAGGGCGTAAACGAATCCAAGGCAGAAGTTGCCGACTCCGAGGCGCTGCTCCGTGAGAGAGAGGCAGAGGCACAAAAGCGTGCAATCGTAGCCGAAAAGGTGCAATCTGCACTTGCGCTAGAGGAATCCTATGCCGCCGAGCGTCAAGCCGAAACGGTGAGAGCAACCCTAGAAAAAGCTACCCAAGAGGCGGATGTCATTGTTAAAATGGAAATCGAAAAACGCAGAAAAGAGCTTGAGGCAGAGGCAGAGGCTGAGCAAACAAGAAGGCGTGCTAGGGGTGAGGCGGATGCGATATTTGCAAAAATGGAGGCAGAGGCCCGTGGTATAAAGGAAATCTTGATAAATCAAGCCGACGGTATAGCCGACCTTGTAAAAGCCGCAGGCGGCAATCCCACCGATGCAATGCGTCTAATGATAGCAGATAAGATTGAAACGCTTGTTGCCACCCAAGTTGAGGCAATTAAGAACATCAAGATAGATAAGGTAACCGTATGGGAGGGCGGCGCTGGTAAAGACGGAAAGACCTCTACGGCAAACTTCCTATCGGGACTTCTCAAGTCACTTCCCCCCATGTCCGACCTGTTCGGTATGGCGGGGCTTAGTCTTCCCGAAGTGCTAAAGCCCGCAGAAAAGAGCGAGCCTGCCGAATAGACAAAGAGAACTAAGGCAAAAAAATAAAAGGTTATTTGGTACACCGCCCAAATTATAAAAGGCTAAAACCTCGGGAGATTTAGCGGATGCCTGCGACGAGAGGATGCCTGCCTTGATATATTGGCACACCGCCCCAAACTACAAAAGGGCAAAATCCCAAAAGCCTTTCGGCAAAAAATCAAATAGGCTTAACTCACAAAAAAAGGGCGGTCTTTAAAGATAGTGATATTTAAACCGCCCTTTTGACTTGTAATAAACAAAAACGGAGTACTTTTATTATATGATTTCTAAAGATATGCTCTCGCTTGGCACAAGGCGCTCATCTATAAGAGAACTTTTTGAGTATGGTAGAAAACGCAAAGCAGAGATAGGCAAAGAAAATGTTTTTGACTTTAGCTTGGGCAACCCAAATGTACCGCCTCCGCCCGAGGTAAAAGAGGCAATTTTTGAGCTCTTGGAGGAGCGGAGCGAATTGGAGCTTCATGGCTATACTTCGGCACAAGGCGATGCGGAAGTTAGGGCAACAATAGCAGAGAGCCTAAATTCGAGATTTGATGTGGAATTTTCTCCCGACAATATTTATATGAGTACGGGAGCGGCGGCATCACTTTGTATTTCTCTAAAAGCTTTGGTTGTGACGGGGAATAATATTATTGGGTTTGCGCCTTTTTTCCCCGAATACAAGGTCTTTGCCGAGGCAACTGGGGCAGCCTTTAAACCACTGCAACCAGACCCCAAAAACTTGCAAATAGATACCCAAACATTAGAAAATACGATAGACCGCCACACAAAGGCAATTATCTTGAACTCTCCCAACAACCCCTCGGGCGTGGTTTATAGCGAGGCGACTATACTAGAGGTTTGCAGGGTGCTTGCAAAAAAATCTGCCGAATATGGGCATACGATATATATTATTTCGGACGAGCCGTACCGAGAACTTGTCTATGACGGGGTAAAAGTGCCGTTCCTTGTAAAATATTATAAGGATACAATAATGTGCTATTCGTACAGTAAATCGCTCTCCTTGCCCGGGGAGAGGATAGGCTATATTGCCGTGTCGCCATATATGCAAAACTCTAGCGAGGTTTATGCTGCAATATGCGGGGCGGGGCGGGCGCTTGGGTATGTGTGCGCCCCCAGCCTGTTCCAAAGGGTGGCGGCAAGGTGCGAGGGCAAGACCTCTGATATCAATATATATAAGAACAATCGTGACTTGTTATACGACAGCCTCACTTCTTACGGCTATCAATGTGTAAAGCCTGACGGCGCATTCTATTTATTTATCAAATCAATGGAGGAGGATGCCAAAGCTTTTTGCGAAAGGGCAAAGAAACACGAGTTACTGTTGGTTGCGGGTGACGATTTTGGCTGCCCGGGCTATGCTAGGGTCGCTTATTGCGTGCCCACAGAGCAAATTACCAATGCACTGCCCGCATTCAAGAGCCTTGCAGAGGACTATAATATAAGTTAATTTTGTATTTGAAAACTTTTTTATAAATATATATTAAAAAAATCGACCTTTATAAGGTCGATTTTCTAAGTATATCGCCCTCAGTAAGCGCATACGGGGTTGCAAGATGTAAAATTTGCTGCACAAGCTTGGCATCGCAAACAGCTTGCCCGTCCTCGTCCTTCATTTCCTCCACGGTAAATGCCTTGCCAAAATTGGCATCGGGGGACAAAATTTCCAAAACATCGCCTTTTTTAAAGCGGTTGCGCATCTCCACCGTTGCCACTCCGTCACGATAGCCCTTTACTACGGCAGAAAAGGCATAATCTATTCTTGTTTGCTCATTGTCGTACGCAAGCGTATTGCTGTTTTCTCCCAAAAGGTAGGCTGTGGTATATTCTCGGTGCGATATCGTTCTCAATTCCCGCTCCCACCTATCAATATTCCTAATCTCCCCAAAAGTTAAATACTCATCTATTGCCCTGCGATAGGCATTGACAACGGTGGCAATATAAAATTCCGACTTCATTCGCCCTTCTATCTTAAAAGAGCATACCCCCGCTTTGTGTAAATCACCTATGTGGGCAAGCATATTTAAGTCCTTGCTATTTAATATATATGCGCCTCGCCCATCCTCCTCTATTTCCAATGGAGTTTTACCGTGGCGGGAGGTTTCCGACAAGGTATATTTCCAACGGCAAGACTGTACGCACTCCCCACGGTTGGCATCCCGCCCGTTCAAATAGTTGGATAGCAGGCATCGTCCGCTGTAAGACACGCACATTGCGCCGTGTACAAAGGCTTCCAACTCCACATTTGGGTTATGCGTATGGATGTCGGCTATCTCCTCTAAAGATATTTCCCTTGCCAGCACAACACGGCAAATACCTTGCTCCCCCCAAAATTCCACCGCATATTTGTTTAGCGTGTTCGCTTGGGTGGATAAATGTATGGGAAGCGTGGGCGCACTTTTTTTGCATAGATTAATCAATCCCGAATCGGTGACAATAACACCGTCAACACCCACTTTTGCCAAATACGCAAAGTATGCCCCCGCCCTCTCAAAGTCCGCATTGCGGGCAAAAATATTCACGGTAACATAAACTTTTTTGTTAAGGCTGTGGGCAAAGTCTACACTCTCTTTTATATCCCTATCCGAAAAATTACCCGCAAAAGCTCGCAAAGAAAAGTCCTTGCCGCCAATATATACAGCATCTGCGCCAAACCTTAGTGCTGTCTTTAATTTTTGTGCATTGCCCGCAGGTGCAAGCAGCTCTATTTTGTTCATAGTATTATTTTCTCACAAAACCCACAAAAAATCAATCTATTATGCCAAACTCACCCTATGATAAAAGAGCGGTTTCCATCTCTAAAAAGGCGTTTTTAAAGGCTCGCAAAAAAATTTGTTTTTTATTTGCCTCTCACACTTGACACACTATATGTAGTATGATATAATACACTTCCACACTATATATTGTGTTGAAAGGAGAGAGGTATTATGTTTAAAATAATCAAGAGAGACGGCAGAGAAGTCAAATACGATATATCAAAAATAGAAAGGGCGATAGAAAAGGCTATGCTTGCAGGCGGCTTGGCAGATTCTGCCGCTGCGCTAACCCTTGCAAGAAAGGCAGAGACTCTGCTCTTTAGCAGCTTTTCTAACACAAATCCATCGGTAGAGGATATCCAAGACATTGTAGAAACCACGCTAATGCAAAACGGATATGAGGCAATTGCAAAAAAATATATCCTTTATCGTGCAGAGAGAACAATGAAACGGGAGATGAACTCCCGACTTATGCGAGTGTATGACGAGTTGACCAATGCGGCGGCAGGCGACTCCGACATAAAGCGGGACAATGCCAACATAGACGGCGATACAGCAATGGGCGTGATGCTCAAATACGGCTCGGAGGGCGCAAAAGATTATTACGAAAAGAGCGTGCTTACCGCCGAACAGCGTGATGCACACAGGAGCGGCGACATCCATATTCACGACTTTGACTTTTACACGCTGACCACTACCTGTTGCCAAATAGATTTGGTTAAGTTGTTCAAAGGCGGGTTCTCCACGGGACACGGCTTTTTGCGTGAGCCAAACGACATACAAAGCTACTCCGCCTTGGCTTGCATAGCTATACAATCTAACCAAAACGACCAACACGGCGGACAGAGTGTTCCAAACTTTGACTACGGGCTTGCCGACGGGGTAAAAAAGACTTACAAACGGCTATATTCTGCCAATTTTTTAAAGGCTATTCGTATTGCTGACCCAAACCACAAGCTTACAAGTGACGAAGCAAAGGCAACCTTTAAAAAGATAGAGGACGAAACCGCACTCTTTCCTTCCTTAGAGGAGCAAGATGGCTTTACCGCCGCAGTAAGGCACTATTTCCGTCCGCTTGTACCGATGGAGCTAATAGAAAAAGCCTTGCCTTTTGCCCGTGAATTTGCGCTTGCCGAAACCGAGCGTGCCACCTTCCAAGCAATGGAGGCGCTTGTGCATAACCTCAATACAATGCACTCTAGAGCAGGGGCGCAAACACCGTTTTCATCTATCAACTACGGCACAGACACCTCCCCCGAGGGAAGAATGGTTATCAAAAATATTTTGCTTGCACTAGAGGCAGGTCTTGGCTTTGGCGAAACCCCAATATTTCCCATACACATTTTCCGCTTGAAAGACGGCATAAACTACAACGAGGGCGACAAAAACTACGACTTGTTCCAATTGGCAATGAAAGTTAGTGCAAAACGCTTGTTCCCTAACTTCTCTTTTATTGATGCACCGTTCAACCTGCAATACTATAAAGAGGGACATCCGGAAACCGAAGTTTCCTATATGGGATGCCGTACAAGAGTATTGGGGAATGTATATGACAGAGAAAATGAAGTTACTTATGGGCGGGGCAACTTGAGCTTTACCTCAATCAATCTGCCAAGAATTGGGATAAACAGCAAGGGCGATATAGATTGGTTCTTTGCCGACCTAGAGAGAAAACTAGAGCTTACTGTAAAACAGCTTTTGGATAGGTTTGCCATACAATGCTCTAAAAAGGTGAAAAACTTCCCCTTCCTTATGGGACAGGGTGTGTGGATTAAGTCGGAAAACCTAAAAATGAACGACTCTATTGCCGAAGTGTTAAAGCACGGCACTCTGTCTGTTGGGTTTATCGGTCTTGCCGAGGCGCTTGTTGCGTTAACGGGCAAACACCACGGGGAGGATAGAAAATCACAAGAACTAGGTTTGAAAATTATTCGCTTTATGCGTGATTATATGGATAAAAAGAGCGAAGAGTACGGTTTGAACTTCACTTTGATAGCAACTCCCGCCGAAGGTTTATCTGGCAGATTTGTCGCAATAGACAAAAAGCGCTATGGCAGTATTGAGGGAATCACCGACCGTGAATATTATACCAACGGTTTCCATGTGCCGGTATACTTCCCAATACGGGCATATGATAAGATACAAATAGAAGCGCCCTACCACGCTCTTACCAATGCGGGGCATATCACCTATGTTGAGTTAGACGGCGACACCGCCCACAACCTAGAGGCATTTGAAAGGGTAATTAGGGCAATGAAGGATGCGGGCATTGGCTACGGCTCAATCAACCACCCAGTAGACCGTGACCCTGTTTGCGGACATAACGGTATAATAGGCGATGAGTGTCCCAAATGCGGCAGAAAGGAAACCGAAAACGAGAGATTTGAGAGAATAAGAAGGATAACCGGCTACCTTGTAGGTACTTTGGACAGATTTAATAATGCCAAGCGTGCAGAGGAGCGGGAAAGGGTAAAGCATAATGTATAAACTTCGCCTTGCTGGGTTGATAAACGACTCAATTACCGACGGCGCTGGACTTAGGCTTACAGTGTTTGCACAAGGCTGTCATCGCCGTTGCGAAGGTTGCCACAATCCTACCGCCCAACCTTTTGAGGGCGGCAAAGTATATACCGTCGACGAAATTGTCGAAAAAGTTAAGGCAAACCCCTTGCTGTCTGGTGTCACCTTTAGTGGGGGTGAGCCGTTTGAACAAGCGGAGGCTTACACCGCTCTTGCCAAGGAAGTAAAAAAACTTGGACTAAATGTATGCGTGTTTAGTGGATATACCTTTGAAGTCCTCATAACAAAACCCGAATGGCTTGCCCTTTTGGAACAGGCGGATATATTAATAGACGGGGAGTTTATTCTTGCTGAAAGGAATATTTTGCTAAAGTTTAGAGGCTCTGCAAACCAGCGCATATTGGATGTTCCCAAAAGTCTTGCCCAAGGCAAAGCAATTTGGTCTACCTCTCCTAAGTGGGTCTAGTGAGCAACAGCTTTATAGTCTTAAAAGATTTTAACCGTATCTTTTGGGTGATTTTTTGTGACAGATAGCCGCCTTTATTAAATATAGGCGGCTATTTTTCAAGTTTATATATTGTAATTCACTATCCTTCTATGTTAAGATTGTTGTAAGCGTGCAACAAATATATTTAACTTTAAGGATATAAGAGAAATTTATGAATATAAGCTCAAACGGCAAGCTAAAAACAGATAAACTTACCAAAAAAGAAATAGTCTTTTTTGGTATGGGCGACCTTTTCGGCGGTGGTGGCGGCGCTCTTGTTAACGGGATACTGCTCACCTACCTTGTCTTGATGGGGCTAGAGCCGTGGATGGGCGGCTTGATTGTAGGGCTTGCAAGAATTTGGGATGCGGTTATCGACCCTGTTTTGGGCGTTTTTAGCGATAATACCCGCACAAAATGGGGCAGACGGCGACCGTTTATTTTCTTTGGCGGTCTGTTTATTCCCCTTGCGCTGCTCTGGCTGTTTGCACCGCTATACGCTATGAACAGCGTTTGGCTCAAGTTCTTTATTTATCTGTTTGGATATTTATTTTATAACACGGTATCCTCTGTTGTCACCCTCACTTACAATGCAATGTCATCCGAAGTTTCTTGCGACTACAAGGAAAGAAATACCGTTAACACTGTGCGCTTGGTGTTCTCTATGCTAGCAGGCGGGGTAACTGCGCTTGCCCCCGTGGAATTAATGGGCGCTTACCTAAACCAAAGCATATCCATTGGCACAGTATATCTGATAATTGTTGTTGGGTTTGGATTGTTTTTTACCATTCCCGTGCTGTTGTCGGCAATTTACTCCAAAGAAAGGGTTACACTCCCCGAGGAAAAAAGTACATTTACAATAAAGTCTTTCCTCACCCCGTTTAGGGTTAAAGCATTTTGGTATATATTGGGGATGTACTTTTTTGCCTATGCCTGCACGGACATTATTACCGCAAACCTTATCTTTTTTGTAAAATATGCGCTTGATGCAAGCGCCAGCGCTACAATAATGTTACTTCTCATAGTCGGCATTACCGCCTTGGTTGCACCGCTTATGTATATCGCTATGCGAAAGGGCGTTGCAAAGCCGCTCTTGTATAGGCTTGGGATACCTTTTTATATAGTGGGTGCACTTGCGCTCTCGCTGTATCAAGGCGCAAATGCGCTCATCATATACCTGTTTTGCGGCATTATAGGACTAGGAGCAAGCTCTATGATGTTCCCTTGGATAATCTTCCCCGATGTTATGGATGTGGCAGAACTCAAACTTGGCAATCGCCCAACGGGCAGTTTTAGCGGAGTGATGTCCTTTATAAAAACGGCTGGGAGCGGCATTGCAGTCGCTTTAGTGGGGGCGGTTTTATCGCTAACGGGCTTTCAAAAACCCGAAACCGACCCAATAACAGGTAGCATAATAAGGGAGTTTACCCAACCGCAAAGTGCGCTATGGGGGCTTAGGTTGGTAATTATTATTCCCGTGATAATAATGATGAGTGCGGCATTTTATTGTGCGCTAAAGCTAAAGCTAAACCAAAAGCGAGTGGATGTGCTAAAGACGCTTATCGAACACAAACAACAAGATATACCCATAGAGGGCGAATTGTTAGCCGAATATCAAAGCATAGAAAAGGATTTGTTTTAGCATAATTATTTATCCACATAGATATCCTTGTCAAGATAAGGCACAGCTTTTTTTAACTTATAATTTAAGCCGCCAAAGTATACCTCTTATTATTTAGTTTGACTTTGGTCTATATTATAGGATATAATTAATTAAATAACAGCAACCTCTTATATTGGATTTATTATGAAAAAAATTGTTAGCACTTTAGCCATATTGCTTATCGCCGTTTTCTCTGCGGTACTGCTTAGCAGCTGCGGGGGAGAAACCATTGTCCCCGGCTCAAATTGGGCGCAAAAAGAAACCTTTATTTATAACATTATAGATAACGGTACAAAGCTAGGCACTCTCACTATCACATCGGAAAAACTTGATGAGGGCAGCTACTCTGTTCCCGAAATAAGGGAAGAGCCTTTCAAAATAACTTCCGCCGTTATGCGTGGGGTGCGGTATGAGCAAATAGCCAAAGACAACGACGGCAATATATTAATGCACTCAATTGGTATTATGAACGGGTTTTCTCCGCTTGCAAGCTATAAAAAAGTTAATTCTAACAATCGCAACTTTGAAACCCGTGCTTATGTGGACGGCAAGGAATATAGATATGCGACCGACGGCAATAATTGGAAAAAAATAAAAATCAAGCCCGCCCAATTTATCGATAACGAAATTCTATATATGTCTATGAGAAGTTATAGCGAAATCGACTCCGGCTACTCCAAGGCGATAACGGTGATAGACCCATACACAGGCGGGCAAGAAAAGATATCCGCCGTTGCCTCAAACGACAGAAACAATTTTACCGTAAACTACACCGACATAACCGAGGAGCAAAAGAGCAAGACGGTCAGCTGCATATCCGTGAGTTTTACAAAAAGTACTT
>JBAZCO010000009.1:0-30408 GCA_041654915.1 Clostridia bacterium
CGTGCAAAGCAAGGGCTAGCGGCGGCAACTCCGCTGTCGAAGTCCAACCAACCCTTACGGGGAGCGCCGCAAATAATCTTTGTCTTAACTGTGGCAGAACTTGCGATTGCCAACTCACATTCGCTTGTCGCATTGCCGTCCGAAGTGATTACAACAGCGGATATTCCCGCCGCATTAAATCGGTATTCAAAGTCATTTTTTGCCAGAAGGTGGGTGGCAGGCACAGCAACCGCACCAATTTTATGCAGCGCAAGCACTGCCGTCCAAAATTGGTGATACCGCTTTAAAACAAGCATTACCCTGTCGCCCTTCTTAATGCCCAAAGAGGTAAAGAAGTTGGCGCACTTGTCGCTCTGCTCCTTGATATCGCTAAAGGTGAATAATTTCTCCTCTTTTTCCGCCGAAACCCATAGCATAGCCGTTTTATTGGGAGATTTTTTTGCAATCGCATCAACAACATCATAGGCAAAGTTAAAGTTGTCCTCGGGGTGAAAGTCAAGGGAGAGCAGTCGCCCGTCCTCGTCTAATTTTGGCGTTACAAAGTTGCGGTAAAGAGCGTTTTGTTCCTTATAGGTATGTATGCCGCTTGTCACGGTGACGGGGGCAGCCTCTTTGCCGCTCTTGATAACAAGTGACAAAAACTTGCAGTCGCCGCCCTCGGCAATCATACCGTGGGGGATTGCCGCATTGTAGTAAACAGAGTCGCCTGCATTAAGCACGGTGATGTGGTCTTGAATGCGAAATTTTAAACTGCCCTCTATTACAATATTAAATTCTTGGTCGTTGTGGGTGGAGAGTGCTATTGGTTGTTTATGCTCGTTTTCATCATAGCGTGCGGTGACAATGAACGGCTCGGCTGCCTTTTCCTTGAACAAAGAGGCAAGGTGCAAGTATTTAAATCCCTTTCTCCTCTCTAGCGGCATACCTTCGCCAGAGCGCACAATTTGAAATTCGGACAGCTTGGGTGTGCCGCCCGAAATCAACTCTACTATATCTACCGAATAGTACTTGCTAAGCTTTTGCAAAAAGCTAAATGTGAAGTCAAACTTGCCATCCTCGGCATCCTTGTACTGTTCAAGCGGAATATTTACCGTCTCGGCAAGCGCCTCTTGCGACAAGGAAAACACCTCACGGAGATATTTAATTCTCTCCGCAATTTTTAGCGCATCATTATACATAACAGCTCCTTATGGTAAAAACGAAAGGGTTACTCCCTTAGGATATTATTTTTATTCGTCCTTTAGCGGGTCGATGATATTATCTACTACCTCGCTTGGAATTTCCGACACGATTTCCTCAATATTCTCCTCGGCAAAGGGCTTTTTCTCGTCAGATTCGCCCTCGGCTTTGTCAAATTCCTCGCCCTCGGTTTCTACTTTAACCTCTATCTCCACATCATATTCAGTATCGTCATCGGTGTCGTCATCGATGTCGTCATCGATGTCGTCGTCGTCTGCAACAACCTCATCCAGCATCTCGTCGTCAATTTCGTCGTCATCTGCAACAACCTCGTCCGACATTTCGTCGTCGGCTTTTTCTATCACAAGCTTTATTTCCACTTCGGTTTCGTCATCGCTGGTTTGGTCAGCCTCGCTTTTTGCATCCTCGGCCGCCTTTGACTCCTCGGCAAGCCGCCTTGCTTTTTCTGCCTTTTCTTGCTCCTGCTCTGCCTTAAACTCGGCGACAGCTTGGTCTATCTTGTCGGAGTCGGGTTGGAAGTTGTTCTTGACCTTTACCAACTTGAAGTCCACAGAACTAAAGACAAGCCCCAACACTTCCTCAAAAGTGTTTATCACAATAGCACGAAGTTTAAGCACAAGGCTTTCCACATCTTCGCTTACCACTTTGATGTCTATCCTTAGGCGCACATCGTTGTTTTCGTCAATAAAGAGGGATACTTTTTTCATTTTTGCGCCCTCTACTTGGCGGACAGCATTTTTTGCCGTGCGTTTTACCACACCGATTGATGCCTTGGTTGCGCTTGAGCGTGTCTTAAACAGCAATACGCTGTTAATTTTATCCGCATCGGAAAAGGCGGTCGCTATGTTTAGCACAGTGAGAATTGCAAATATGCCGGAAAAAATGATGATGAGAACATGTACCAATTGATTGTTAAGATTCTCGGCATACTCGGGCTTGAACATCAAGACCAGCATTAAAATAACAAACAACAAACCTATAAAAGCTAGGGTTATTGTAACAATTTTTTCTAAGATTTTTTTCATTTTGCCCTCCGGCGATATTTTTTTATCTTTAATTTAGTATATCATTATTTGCCAAAAACTTCAATAAAAAGTTTGTTTGATAGGCTTTTGTCTTTTTAGCCCTCTAACACACCCCTTATTCTACGCACGCCACTACTGCTAGATTGCTCTTTGGTTATCTTGAACCCTTTTAGGTCGGCAGTGTTTGCCGCATGCGGTCCGCCGCAAATCTCCTTGGAAACACCATTAACCGTATATACTTTTACGATTTCTTGGTATTTATCGTCAAAGACACCAACAGCGCCCTGCCTCTTTGCCTCCTCGGCGCTCATCTCCTCGCAAACCACGGGTATTGCTCTTTTAATAGCAGCGTTTACCTCGCTCTCCACCGCCTTTTTCTCCTCCTCTGTAAGCGGACGGGAAAAGTTGAAGTCAAACCTTAGCCGCTCGGCAGTAATATTACTTCCCCTTTGCTCTATGCTGTCGTCCCCTAGCACTTTTTTGAGTGCTGCAAGCAATAGGTGGGTTGCCGTATGCAGTTTTGCCGTAGCCTCGCCCGTGTCGGCAAGCCCGCCCTTAAATTTTTGCACAGCTCCCGCTTGCGATTTTTGTTGATGCTCTTTGTAGCAAGCCTCGTATCCTTCCGCATCTACGCTTATGCCGTCGTCAGCGGCAAGCTCTACCGTGATTTCTATGGGAAAGCCGTATGTGTCGTACAACTTGAATGCCGCCTTGCCGCTTATGCGGTTGTTTTGAATGTATTTTTTTAGTTTTTCGTATTCCCGCAAGCCTTGCTGCAAGGTTTTTTCAAACTTTTCCACTTCCCGTGAAAGTTCTTCTAGCACTTTATCCGCATTTTGTTCAAGCTCTCTATATATATCCTTATATATATTAATGTAAATCTCTGCCGCACGGGTGAGAATGTCGGATGGAAGATTGAGTTTTCTTGCATAGCGGAGCGCTCTGCGAATCAAACGGCGAAGCACATAGCCTTGGTCTACATTAGACGGGGTAATGCCCTTGGGGTCGCCTATCATAAAGGTTGCCGTGCGTATGTGGTCGGCAATAATGCGAATGCCCTTTTCCTGCTCCTCCGCCTCGCCGCTAACTTCACTATTTAACAGCTCTATTACAGGACGGAAAGAGTCCGTTTGGTACACGGTATCATACCCGCCTAGCATTGCAACAGTTCTCTCTAGCCCCATACCCGTATCCACATTTTTTTGCTTGAGAGGCACAAAACTGCCGTCCTCTTGTTTGTTATATTCCATAAAGACATTGTTCCAAATCTCCACATACTTGCCGCACGAACAAGCGGGGGAACAGCTTGGCGAACAATCATCCACATTGCGCACAATAAAAATTTCTGTGTCTGGACCGCAAGGACCGGTTAGCCCCGCAGGTCCCCACCAATTGTTTTCCTTGGGAAGGTAAAAAATTCTCTCGCTCGGGATACCCAAAGACTGCCACACATTGGCAGAATACTCATCTCTTGGTGCGTCCTCGTCGCCTGCGAATACCGAAATAGCTATTATTTTGGAATCTATTTTGAGTATATCGGTTAAAAACTCGTAGCTCCACGATATACTCTCTTTTTTAAAGTAATCACCCAGCGACCAATTGCCCAGCATTTCAAAAAAAGTTAAATGAGTGGCATCTCCCACTTCGTCAATATCCCCTGTGCGTACACACTTTTGCACATTGGCAAGCCTAGTGCCTGCGGGGTGCTTAGCGCCCATTAAGTACGGCACAAGCGGGTGCATACCTGCGGTAGTAAATAACACCGTGGGGTCATTGTCGGGAATAAGTGATGCCGACGATATAATTGCGTGTTTCCTCTCTTTAAAAAAGTTGAGGTACGCCTCTCTTAAATTGTTTGCTGTGTATTTCATATTTTGCCTCTAAGTATTTGTTTTCCTGTTGTTTGTTTGTAGCATTTCTTTAATCAAGCTTTCGCCGCTATCCAAAAACTTGCCCCTTTGGGCATCTATTTCGTTATATTGGATGCCCAAATCAAGGTGTTCTTGGCTGCGGTAAATTAAATACGGCACAGGTTCTCTGCCGTGCGTCTGTGTTGTGAGCGGGGTGCTGTGGTCGGGTAGTACGCTAAGGACAAACGGGCAGTCCTCTTTCTCAAGATAGTCTAAGACTAGCCCCAATGTTTTGTCCACAAGTTCTATTGCCCTAATTTTCCCCTCTAAATCTCCTTGGTGTGAACATTCGTCGGGCGCTTCTATGTGGAGATACACATAATTCTTGCCAGACTTTAGCGCATCAATAACCGCACTTGCCTTGCCTTTGTAATTAGTTTGCAGCGTACCTGTTGCGCCCTCTATGTCGGGGGCGTCCATTCCTGCGCCTTTGGCAATGCCCTTTAACAAGTCCACGGCAGATATCACACAGCCGTTTAGCCCGTAGGTCTTAAAGAAATCATCTAGATTGGGCTTTTTTCCCGCTCCCCAAAGCCAAATGTGGGTGGCGGGGTTTTCCCCTCTTGCTATGCGCTCAAGGTTTATCGGGTGGTTTTTTAAAATCTTGCCCGACTGCAAAATTAACTCGGACAACTCTCCCTCAGGCAAATAGCCGATAGCGTCTTTGCCCGTGATATCGTGTGGCGGGGTTAGAGCGGGGAGGTTGCCGCCGTTTTTTATTATCAAGCAATGGCGATAGCTTACCCCCGCATAAAAGACATACTTCTCACTCCCAAGCCGTGCGTTAATAGCAGATATAAGTTCTGCCGCCTCTCCGCTAGAGATTTCCCCTGCGCTGTAATCTTGCATTTTTCCGTCATCGGACAGCGTGACAAGGTTGCATCTCACCGCTATATCACTTGGCGACATATCTATGCCCATACTTAGCGCCTCTAACGGACTTCTGCCCGTGTAGTACTTTTCTGGCGGATAACCTATTACCGATAGGTTGGCAACATCACTGCCGGGGGGCAGCGTCTTAGGCACGGTGGATATAAGCCCCACCGACCCGAGCTTTGCAAGCTTGTCTATGTTGGGCTTTTTGCTTACCATTAAAGGTGTTTTCCCGTGCAGTTCTTTTATTGGGCGGTCTGCCATTCCGTCGCCTAAAATGACAATGTATTTCATTGTTTATTACCTTTATTAGTTTATTATATATTATAGTGGCAAAAGAACGCAAGTAAAATACCGCCCGCTTTTACTGCGGACGGTATTTGTTTGTGTTTTGTGCAATTGGTTTGGCAAAAGCCTATACCTTTACCCTTCTTAGCCTTGCTATTATTAACGCTACCCCTATTGCCACAACAAACAGACCTGCGCCGCCGTATAATAGATACTTCATCATATCGGAATTATCTTTTTTGATTTCGATAGTCGTTGTGTAGGTGTTTGGCGCATAATGCTCGTTACCCTCGTAGCTTACCATTACGATATAGCGTCCTGCCGCAACGGGGAAGGTGGTATGCTCAACACCGTTGGAGTCGATATATACAATGCGGGGTGTGCCTAGGTCGGTATCGTTCAAGCCGTAAACCTTGATATCGGGAATAGTGATATCTGTTTCACGCTGAACCATAATGCCGTTAACCTCTATGGTTGCCTTTGCCCTTTGCACATTGAGGGTGATTGTACCCGTTTCGGTTTCATAATTGACAGTGTCGTTGGGGGTGAACACCCAATGATAGTTGTGCACTCCCGCTTGCAAGTTTTGGCTGCCTAAAAAGCTCACCGTGCCGTACTCGTCTTGGTTGCTGTATAGGGCGGGCATTGGGTCGCCGTAATATAGAATTCCGCTTGGTTGCCTTACCTGAACATTATATTTGCCCGTGATTATTTTGAGCGTTGCTTGCAAGGTGACATCTTCGTAGTTTGGCTTGGTAATTTGGGCTGTAACGGTATAAGTGCCACACTCGATGTAGGATATTGGTGCGTTGTAATTCACAATTGCGCCAGAGGATACATATGCCTTTAGCTCGTGCGGTTTGCCGTTGTAGCGAACTTCGTAGCTGTTAAACACATTGTCCGTCATAACCGCCTTGGCTATCGTGTAGGTTGCAGATTTTTCGGAGGGCAGGGAGTAATTTACAGCATTTATGCTTGCCGTTGCAACAAAACTGCCCACATTGAGGTTGTCACCTGTGTACAGGGTGTAAACATCAAGAATATCTCCCCTAATAATATCGCCTGCGTTAGCGGTTATCTTGGGCCACTTTTCCGTGCCGTCGTACACATAGTTTTCGTTGGGGATATTTAGGGTGATTTCTTTGGGAAGAGTGCGGTACACAATGCCCTCGGTAAATTGGATATTGTAGTTCTTGCCTGCCGAAAGAGTGCCTTGGGTGATTAGGTATGTTCCCGCATTTCTCTCTATGCCAGCATCCAAAGTACCTGTCCATTCGTTGCCTTGTATTAGGCGCTCCCTATTGAACTGTATGGTACTGCCGATTATCATCTGCCCGTTATAAACTTTTTCTTGCCTTGCGACGGGGGTGACAACTATTAATTTGGGTTGAATAATTATCGCTTGCGCAAACTCCGCCGTTGCGCTTGTATAGTTGTCCGACAACGCTTCGTAGTACCTTACTCTAACCGAATATTCGCCCGCTGCATGGGGGGTGGAGTTTGTCCAATACCCGCCGCCTGCGTCGTACTCGTATAGCCATTGTCCTCTTGGTGCGCCGTGTTCGTCATTTACAATATATTCGTTGCCCGCCGCTGTTACAGGTTGCCCGTCATACTCTTTAACAATCGGCATAAAGCCAATAATAGGTCGCACATTGCGTATAGTATGCACATTGTGGTAAATATTTTCGTGGTCGGAATAGTTGGCGGTAAGCGCAGCTGTGAATATCACCTTTACGCTGTAAGTGCCGCTCTTGTAGGGGGCATCTTCTGTCCACTCGTCGTCAATAAGATACAGATATGATATCACACCTTCGGGGGTTTGGGTATCCGTACCACGAGGTACAGCGATTGCGCCCTGCGCCTCAACAGGCTCGCCTGTATAGTCGTATCTCTCTTGCGGGAAGAGCAGGTCGGGAGTAATTTTTCTTATGCGTACGATTTCTGTAAAGACGACTACCGTATCCGCATAGTTGTCCATACCGCCAGACTGATAGCTAACTTCGCCCGAGTATGCACCAGCATTCCTTAGTCCCGCTTGTGTCCATTGCTCGTCGACAAAATAGCGGAAAGACAGTCTGCCCGTTGGGGATGAGCCGCCCTCTATGCCAGACACAGATGCAAGAGTGGGCGCATGCACGCTGCCGTTGAAGTCTTGAGTAAAGTATATGGGTGTAATAATGGGAGCAGCCTTGGTGATAACCAATGCGCCTGCAAAGGTTTTTGCAACCGAGGCATAGTTATCGCTTGCGTTGGTGGTATAGACCACCCTAACATTGTATTCTCCCGCATTTATAAAGGGTTGTGAGGTATACATACCTGCGCCGCCCGCTTGATACTCATAGTGGAAAGTTCCCCTTGGATTACTGCCGCCCGCTATGCCCGAGTAGCCTATTGCGCCCGCCTCTTGGGGGTTGCCGTTATAGGTCGCAATCTTGTGAGAAAGTTCGATTAAATCAAATATGCTTGCCTTGGTAATTACCACCCCGCCATCAAACTCTTTTTGGGTGCTAAGGTAGTTTTCATCGGGATAGGCGGTATATTCTATCCGCACGGGATAGCTGCCTGCATCAATGGGGGCATAATCTCTCCATTCGCCGCCGATAAAGTATAGGTAAGTTAATCTTCCGCTTTCGGACGGCAACAAGGATGCCTTAACTCCCGTTACAACGGCGGCATTGGCCGCTACGCTGTCGGCAGATATACCGTCGGCGGAACTATATACTTCTGTTCTTGTTTGCAGGTTAATCGTGGCATATATTTTGTTTATGGTGATATAGTTTTCAAAGTCGGCGCTTGTCTCTTTGTAGTTATCGTCCTCGGCGGGTTGATAAACCACTCTGACCGAATAGACTCCCACATTTACGGGAACATCGTCGGAATAGGAGATGCCGTCCGTAGAGAACAGATACCTTGCTGTACCTGCGGGTGCTGTACCCGTGGTGATGCCCGTTGCGTAAGAGGAAATCTCTATTTCATCGCCCGTATAGTCAAACTCGAATGTATCCATACCCAGCGTGGGGGTAATTGGGCTGATATATAGGTTGCCCGGGAATTCCTTAACTGTGGTCGCATAGTTATCTGTTGTGTGTGCGGTGTAGGTTACCTTAACGGTGTAAAGACCTGCGTCATTGGGACTTTGAGAAATCCAAACCCCAGGTTTTTTGCTGTATTCGTAAGTTACACCGTGAGGGTCGTTTGCCGGCGGAACTGCTTGAGCCGCCTCTACGCCCGTGATAACTGCGGAGCGGGAGTATCTCATACCGTTATAAACCGCTGTTAGATAGTCTAGAGAAATATTTACCTGCTTTCTAAGTATGGTTAGGGTTGCTGTGTCGGACACATCAAATGTATAGTTGCCCGCCGCACCGCCGCTCAAGGTAATCGCATAACTTCCAACATTGGAGAATTGCCCCACACTGCCATATAGAACAACGGGTGCGGTAATGCCCTCGGTTGCTATGCTTTCGCCTTGTGCAAAGTTGGAGTAATGTATGACAAACTCGGGGTTGGGGTCGCCATAGTATTTGGATAGATTATTAATAGTCGCAACAACCACTCGCTTATTTATTGTGAATATGCCACCCTCGTAAGATATTTGATAGTTGGAGTTATCCAAAGTGCCACGGGTGATTGCGTAATCGCCAACATTATTGCCTGCCGTTCTAACTTGTGCGCCAAACAGAGTGTCGTTATAGGCAAGGTCGCCATTAGTAATTATCCATCCGATAGCGGGGTCGGGGTCGCCGTAAGCTATTTGCGTATCTTCCGCACGAATGCTGATTGCCCGCTTATTTATAGTTAAAATTTCACCTATATATGTGATATTGTAGTTGGGGTTGGTATCGTTGTTTAGCGTGCCTTGGTTGATAGCGTAACTGCCCACATCCTGCCCGCTCTCCCGCACAAGCATACCTTGCAAAATTGTTTCGGAGAAGGCAAGCGTTCCTTGGGTTATGCTCCATATAAGCACGGGGTCATTGTTGCCGTATGTCTTTGACATCGCATTGGCGCTCACCGTGAGGGCACGGCGGAATATTTCAAAGTCCGCACCGACAAAAGTCAACTCATAATATTCGGGAAGTGATAGTGTGCCAATCAAAATAGCATATTCGCCCACATTTTCGCTCATTTCCCTTGTGAGAGCGCCGCTAAACTCGTCACCGTCTAGCAACTCTCCGTGAATAATTTGATAGGTAAATACGGGGTCGTCCGTGCCGTAAATCTTGCTCAAACCGATATCGGCGGCAATGGTTATCTCTCTGCCTTTAATACGGAATGTAGCTCCCTCATAAGTTATATTATAATTGGGATTTTCTGTTATAAGACTGCCTTCCAATATATCATATTCAGTTACACCCTCGCCCTCGGCACGCACCAAACCGCCGTTTATAGAGGTTTCGCCATAGGCAAGCTCACCGATAATTATATAGGTTAGTTCAGGGTCGGCATAGCCGTATTCCTTTTCCTTGTACTCGGCAGTAACCGTGATTGGCTTGCTTTTTATTGTAAGGTTTGAAGGAACATAGGTGATTAAATAATTAACATTATCTAGGGTGCTGCTTATCTGATAGCTGCCCGCATTTTGGTTATCCGCCTCAGCCCTGGACAGTGCGCCGACAAAGGTATCATCAAAAACAATGTTGCCCTCGGTAACTTGATAGGTAAGCTCGGGGTCGTCCTCGCCGTAAGTTTTTTCCTTTGCATCTGCGCTTAGCGTTATCGGTCTTTGATTAATGGTAAACTCCGCCGCATTGTAGGTTATTGCATAGTTGCCGCCAAGACTTAGCTCGCCTTGCAACACTTGATAGACTGCGGTAAATTCGCCCGCCTCACGGGTGAGCGTGCCAAAGAACTCCACCTCTATGCCGTTGGGAAGCACATCAAGCTGTTCAACATAAGAGCCGTTCCAAAGTTTAATAATATATGTGTAAGTATATGGGGTGATGTCTTGGTCGCCATAAATCTTGAATGCACTATCTGCGTTTATTGTAATCGGTCTTTGATGTATGGTCAGTGTGCCAGAGGTATCAAAAGTGATTTCGTAATTGCCCTCGGCATCGTAACTTGTACTTATTATATTGTATACACCCACATCTTCACTATAATTGGCTATCTCAAGCGATACCGTTACATTATCTTCGTCGCCCTCAAGTATGGAGCTAACGGTGACTTCCCATTCTAGGTCGGGAGTGAGGTCGCCGTAATATTTTTCTATATTTACACCCTTTACTGTGATGTAGCGTATGGTGATTTCAAAGGTCGCACCCGTAAAGAAAATGATGTAGTCGGGATTGTTTTCCGTAGTCAAAGTTCCCTGATAAATTGCGTAATCGTCACGCACATTCTCGCCTTCCTCACGGATGAGAGCGCCGTTAAATACCACTTCAACACCGTTGGGCAATACAAGCGGCTCGACCGCCCCTCTGTCATATGCCGTGTAAGTAAAGGGCAGAGGCTCGGGGTCACGATACTCTTTGTCCTGCCCGTGGTTAACTTTTATATCTATTTCCCGTGGGTTAATAGTAAAGATATTTTTCACATATATGACTGTGTAGTTGGGGTTGCTGTCCTCATTTACTGTGCCTTGCAAAATATCATACTGCCCTGCACTTTCGCCCTCATCACGGGTAAGTATGCCATAAACTTCGGTTTCGCCATACTCCAAGCCCTCCGCTGCCAAGGTGAATGCGGGGTCAAAGTTACCAAAAGTCTTGTCCTTTGCATCGGCAGTAACCGTGATATCCTTGCGGGTGATTGTAAGAACACCTGTTGCATAGGCAAAGCTGTAATTGTTGTCCTCTGCATTGGCGGGAACTAGAGTATAACCACCAACATTTTTATAGGAATTTGCCACGGTTGCAAGGGTGTCTATCACCAATGCGTCCTCGCCATAGGCAAAGCCTGTATAGCTAACACCCAAAGCAGGTGCTGTGCCGTATATTACCGTGTCGCCCGTGTATGTGGCGATAAGTTGTTTTTTATTTATAGTTAGCGTGCCTGTTGCATAGGCAAAACTGTAATTGCTGTCCTCCGCACCCGCAGGGATAAGCGTATAACTTCCCACATTGGTATTGGAGTTGGCAACCGTTGCATAAGTATCTATTACCGATTCATTCTCGCCGTAGGCAAAGCCCGCATAGCTAACACCCAAATCGGGTGCTGTGCCGTATATGACGGTGTCGCCTATATAAGTGGCGGTAAGCTCCCTCTTGACAACCGTGAGGTTGCCGCTCAAATATACATTGATATCATAGTTTTGATAGATATCCGATGTGTTTTCCGCTCCCGACGGGGTGACAACATAATAGCCGTAACCGCCCTCGGTATTGATTACATTTTTCATTGCGGTCAGGTTGTAATCGTTGGTGAGATTTTTTATAACATCCGCCGCCTGTTCGCCATAAACAAGCCCCGTGTATTCATAGGTGAATACGGGCGCATTTCCATAGATAGCTTGCAGGTCGTTTAGCTTAATAGAGAGCGGGGCGGGGTTAACCGTTACCGTAATACTTGCCGACATTGCAAGGTAAGCTTGGCTAAAGTCTGTTTCGTCAACATAGCCGAGGTGGGAAAGATTGAGGGTCGCCTCACCCGCATTTACGATAGTCGCCTGTCTTTGCAAGCCGCTGCCCGACATCGTAATTATATCGGTATTGGCAGAAACAAGCGTAAAGTCGCCCTGTAAAGAATTGAGCGCAGGGGCGATATCGAATATTGGGTTGCCGTAAGTCTTTACAATATTGGTAAATGTTTGGGCGGTATGCTCCCTCTTGATAAACAAGCGGTGTGCCATCGGTTCGGCGGCAAGATAGTTGCCACGATTGTCGGGGCTTGCGTCACGGTCGTTATCTGTTTGGGTTGCTGTAAGGGTGACAATGCCAAAATTATCTGCCGTGTTCAAAGTGATTGTAAACACAGACTTACTATATAATATTCCGTCAATATCCTCCTCGGTTGTAGAGATATGCGCAACCGTTGCAAGTGCCGGATTGTTTGACGCCAATGTTATTTGCCGTGCGCTAGGATAGATTGCCGTTGTGTACGCAGTAAAGGTGAGAGTACCCGCCGTGAGCGAAACTTCATAATCGGCTATATCCGTTCTTAGTGACTCGGGGTTGACTACTGTTAGGTTATCTGCCGAGAGGTCACGCAAGGTTATAGTTTGCGCCTTGGGGTTAACCGTTAATTGGGAAACAATCTCCGACTCTATCGGGTGATAGTTATCGCTATCGGTGGGATAGAAAGACACGGGATAATATGTTGTGCTGTGGACTGTGCTGTCGTAAACCTCGGGGCGGATAAAATTAAATCCTAACGGGAAATCCGCTGTTCTCCAAACCCAACTGCCCTCAACCACAAAAGAGGGGTTCTCGGGGTTTTGCACCGTGCCGGAAACCGCAGAATCAAGCAAAGCTTGCTCATATATGATTGGTGATGATGAAATATCGCTGACAGACGGGGTTGCCTTTAACACAGTGAACTGCACGCCCGCCACGGTGGTTGCATTGTAGTTGACAGCCGAATCGCCCGTGGGGGTAAAGGTAACAACATATGTGCCCGTTGCACTTACCTCTGGGTATGCGGCAAGCGTGCCGGGATAGGAAAAGCCGCCCGCTATACTGCCGTTTGCTAAGGTGAGGGATGTATTGTGCGGGTTGACCGCCGTACCGTGCAAGCCCGATAAGTCACGGTTTTGCCCATAAACAATGGGTGTTGCCGCAGCTGTAATGTTGGGGGTTGCTTTATTTATAACAATATCCACTTCCCGTGACAGCTCTGTCACCCCGCCTTTGGCAACTGTATAGGTTGCTTTGTAGGGTGTTGCGCTTGCGTTAACGGGTGCGCTTGGAATAGTAGTGCCGCCTGCCTTGTACTGCATTGCGGATACGCTGTATCCGTTTGCTCCGTATACAGTATTGAATGTGGCTAAGTTAAAACTTCCTCTGTTTTTGGAGTAAAATACCCGCTCAACTTCGGCATTATGTCCGTCGTAGGGCTTGGTGATTGCGGCGGAATTAAGATATACAACCGAATCAATATCAAGTTGAATTACCCTTGTTTTTTGTGTGCCGCCACGGTCGGTGGCGGTTATATTAAACATCCCCGTGCTATTCTTTTTAATTGTGAAAGTTGCGTTATATACGGTATCATCTCCGCTCCCATATGTATGGGATGCGTTATATGTGCTTGTGCCGTTCGGCTCCCAAGCCTCGCCGTTCACGGTTATTGAGTTTAGCCCAAAGCCGTCATACAAGCTTATGGTGGCAAAAATATTGTTTTGGTTTGCCTCGGTATTTAGTACAATTTGTGGACCTTCCTTGTTGGAAATTTGGAATTTTTTATAGGTTGGTGTTGTACCTTGTTTGTACATTACCACATAATAGCCTTCACGGCTTACCACATAGCTCTTTGCGGCAGGCAAAGTAAAGGTTGCCGAGGAAGCGCTTGTTGTTGTAGCGCTATAAACCTTTTCGCTTACTTGCGCAATAGTAAGTCCGCCGTGATTGTCGTCGTGGAAACTTGTAATTTTCACACGGTCTACATCAAATATTACCTCGTTTTTTGCCGCTATCGTATTTGATAGTCCGTGCCTATCATAATCTGTGGGTATACCTACGATATTCCTATAAGGAGTAAAGTTTTCTTGTATTGCCGTTGCTGTGCCTTTTTTAATATCAAATTGGGCATCGGCTCGGGTATCTATTAAAGGAGTTCCATTAGAGTCCTCCCCTGCCACGGGGGTATCGGCTTTCCCGTACCAATTTTCGCTGTAGTGGGAAAAATTGCCGTAGGCAAGCATAGATTTATCTGTTTTTATTACCAATCCCTTATAAACATAATCAACATTGGTTATCCCCGTGCTTTGGGGAGCAGTGATTGTGGTGGTAGAATAATATTCGTCTGCGCCGTATCCAAAGGCATATAGCGTGTTATTGTCCCTAATAATAAAACTGCCGCCGCCGCCCGCCGATGCGGAGTTTGCTTTCCAAGTTACGCCAGAGGCGGTGATTGTGTGGAGAGTAGCTCTATTTGATGTATCCTCCTCTCGCATACCGCCGCCCTCACCGTTGCCAAGCTTGCCGCCACGCTGGTCGCCCCAAGCGTAAGCGGTTGCGTTATTCATTGCAATATTATGTAGTTCGCCTGCGGAAATACTTGTGAAAACTTGAGTGCCAAACCTTTGTACCGGAGTTGCCGCTGCACCTCCCTCTGCGCCAAGCTGATAGCGGGTATTACCGCCCCAACTCCAAAGATAACCGTTGTTAGCCAGCGCCAAAGAGTGTACCGAGCCGGCGCTTATCGCCTTGAAACTGCCCTGTGTTACTTTAAGGGGTGTGGCGCTGTCGCCCGCAGCCGAGCCTATCGTTCTGCCCAATCCCAACTGTCCGTACCAATTGCTGCCCCAAGTGTAGATGTTCCCTTTATTAGTAAGTAGCATTGAGTGATGTTCGCCCGCAGAAATTTCGGTGGGATATTCATCCCCTGCAAAGGCAAAGTTCCCGCTTATATCTTGTGGCACACCGGTATTGCCAGATGTTGCGCCGTTGCCCAACCTACCGCTTGACTGCCTGCCCCAAGTGAATACTTTGTAGTTGGACGGGGATACGGCAGTGCCTAGTTTTTGGTCATAACCCACAGCTATGCTATGGTAGCCGCCTGCGGCGACTTTTGTGATAGTAAAGTTATTGAGTGCAACCACGGGTTGCATATAATTAAAATAATGTTTGATGTCGTTGTCATTGTGTGATATAGTGCCTGCCCCTAACCCAAGTTGAAAAAACTCATTTGAACCTTTGGCATAAACAAAACCGTCGGCATCGCTTATGAGGGTGTGGAACTTGCCCACGCTTATACTGCGATAGTCAATGGGATAGCCTGCCCCAACAGAGCTGCCGGGGCTAATACCAGCGTTATCGTCCAAGCTAGACGCAAGATATAACGGTGGGTTTTTTTCTACTTCGCCAACGCTTTTGTTTTCCTCGGGCAATTCCGTTGAAAGCAAGGGCGGCGGCTCATAGCCTACAAACCCAAAAAACCCAAGAATGGTATCGCCGTTTGCAGCGGCGACAGATAATATTACAATGGAAACAATGAGCGCAATTATAACTTTGGACCAAAGCTTTTTATTGGCGGAGCGTCTCATATAAGTACCTCCAGATTTAGGAACAAGGTTGTTACTACATATATTTAAATATATACCTACTAACAATATATAATGAAATAATATAAATGTCAATAGTATATAACAATTAATTAACAACAGATTTTACTAAAATAAATCTTTAAGGGTACAAATTTTCTCTATTTTGCCCTTTGGTTCTGTATGATATGTTTGACTTTGAGGTGGTCGCACGCTATAATATATTCATCAAAAAGCAGGGAGAACTTCAATGGCAAAGGTAGCGATTTTGATGGGTAGCAAAAGTGACCTGCCCATAGTAAAAGAATGCAACTCTATTCTTATGCGCTTTGGCATAGAGGTGGAAATGCGGATAATGTCGGCGCATCGCACACCGGCACTTGTTGCCGACTTTGCGCAAAATGCCAAGAAAAACGGCTACAAAGTGATTATTGCCGCCGCCGGCAAGGCGGCGCATCTTGCAGGAGTGGTTGCGGCTAACACGGCTCTGCCCGTAATTGGTATTCCAATTAAAAGCTCCACAATGGACGGGTTGGACAGTCTTTTATCCACAGTGCAAATGCCCTCGGGGATACCCGTTGCCACGGTTGCGATAGACGGCGCTATAAATGCGGGGTTGCTTGCAGTACAAATTCTTGCCGTGTCCGACCCTCTGCTTTATTCCCGCCTTGTAGAGTACAGAAACCAAACAACACAAAAACTTACGCAAGAGGACTTGGACTTTTTATCGGCGCAAAACCTCACCACTACAACGGAGGAAAAATAAATGGGCATATCCTATAAAGATTCGGGAGTGGATGTCACCGAGGGATACCGAGCGGTAGAACTTATGAAAAAGCACATCAAATCCACCTTAAATCCAAATGTTTTGGGCGGTGTTGGCGGCTTTGGCGGCTGCTATTCCCTTGAAAGCTTTAACTACAAAAAGCCCGTGCTTGTAGCGGGAACGGACGGTGTAGGCACTAAGCTAAAGTATGCTTTTTCCCTCAACAAGTTTGATACAATAGGTATAGACTGTGTTGCAATGTGCGTTAACGATATAGTTTGTCAAGGGGCAAAGCCTCTTTTCTTTTTAGATTATATTGCCTGCGGCAAGCTTGTGCCGGAAACTGTTGCCGAAATCGTGGGCGGTATAGCCGAGGGTTGCCGTCAAGCATCCTCTGCGCTAATCGGCGGCGAAACCGCCGAGATGCCCGGCTTTTATCCCGTTGGCGAGTATGATTTAGCGGGGTTTTCCGTGGGCATTGCCGAGCGTGACAACCTAATAGACGGCAAAAGAATAAAAGCAGGTGATGTATTGGTAGGGCTGCCGTCATCAGGACTGCATAGCAACGGCTATTCGCTTGTGCGCAAAATTTTTAACCCTGACGACCTTGCGCTTATGCACACCTACTCACCCGAGCTTGGCGCTACAATAGGCGAAACACTGCTCACTCCCACCAAAATATATGTAAAAACCGTACTTTCCTTATTGGAAAAAATCAAAATAAAGGGCATAGCCCATATCACAGGCGGAGGATTTATCGAAAACCTTCCCCGTATGCTCCCCTCTTTGGGCGTTGATGTAAACACAAAAGCTTACGACACCCCGCCTATTTTCCAAATGTTGGTAAAAAAAGCTAACATTTCCCAACAAGAGGCATACAACACTTTTAATATGGGCATAGGTTTGGCGCTTGCCGTTAACGCAGAGGATGCAGATACATTAATAAAGGCAGCCGCCGCACTTGGCGAAAAAGCTTGTATCTTGGGCGAAGTCAGCTCCAAAGAAGGTGTACGGCTGTGAAAAAGTTAGCAGTCTTTGTGTCGGGTGGAGGCAGCAATTTTCAAGCGCTAATCGACGGCATAGACGAGGGCAAAATTAACGGTAAAATTACTCTTTGCATCTCCTCTCAACCAGATGCCTATGCACTAAAGCGAGCGGCAAAGCACAATATTCCCGCCCATATCTTTTCCCTTTCCGACCACAACAGCGCAGAGGAAATGTTTGCAAAAATTCGCATTTTACTTTTACAAAATGAAATAGACCTAATAATTCTAGTTGGATATATGACGATACTTCCCCCCGCATTTGTTAGGGCTTTTGCGGGTAAAATTATCAACATTCACCCCGCCCTTCTCCCCAAACATTCGGGCAAGGGATATTATGGTATTCGCCCGCACGAGGCGGTGATTGCCAGCGGCGAAAAGGTGTCGGGCGCAACCGTGCATTTTGTGGACGAAGGCGTGGATACGGGCGAGGTTATCTTGCAAGAGGAAGTGCCTGTCCTCCCCAGCGACAGCCCCAAAGACTTGCAGCAAAGAGTGCTTAGCCTAGAGCATATCCTAATATGCAAAGCGGTAGCCTTGTTGTGCGAAAAACACACATAAGGGCAACCCAAACAACGATAAAAGAAACCCAAACAAGCAGCTAATGGGTGGCTTAAAGAGAACAACAACAGGGCTTGGCATACAAGCATTAAACAAATAACAGGGGCAAGGATACCCCAAAAAACATAGCAAAAATTATCAATATCAAACAAGGAGAAGTCATTATGAAAAGAGCGTTGCTTAGCGTATCGGACAAGACGGGAATAGTAGAGTTTGCAAAAGAGCTTTCCCTTTTGGGCTACGAAATAATATCTACGGGCGGCACGCTTTCCACTCTCATTAGCGGTGGCATAAAGGCAAAAAACATCTCGGAGATTACCAACTTTCCCGAGTGCTTGGACGGTCGGGTAAAGACCTTGCACCCAGCGGTACACGCAGGACTGCTTGCCATTCGGGATAACCCCCTGCATATGCGCTGTTTGGCAGAGCTTGGTCTTAGTACAATCGATGTGGTTGCGGTAAATCTCTATCCTTTTAAAAACACCATATTGAACAAGCATTCTACTTTTGCCGATGCGGTGGAAAATATAGATATCGGCGGGCCGTCTATGCTTAGAGCGGCGGCAAAAAACTACCGTTTTGTCTATGTCGCTTGCGACTGGGCGGATTACCCCCTTATAATAGACGAATTAAAGAGCGGCAACCCTTCCGAGGACAAGCGGCTGTATTTGATGTACAAAGCGTATCAGCACACCGCCGTATACGACACATTGATTGCAGGATATTTAAGGGAAAAGCTAGAAATAAAGTTTCCTAGCGAGTTGACCTTTGCCTACGAAAAGCAACAAGATTTAAGGTACGGCGAAAACCCCCACCAATCCGCCGCTTTTTATAGAGAATCCCTGCCCCAAGCGGTATCGCTTGCGGGAGCGGAGCAGCTTGCGGGCAAAGAGCTTTCCTTTAATAATATTAATGATACAAACGGTGCATTGGATTTGCTGCGGGAGTTTAGCGAGCCTGCCGCTGTCGCCGTCAAACACGCAAACCCTTGTGGGGCAGGAGTTGGGAAGGATATTTATGATGCTTACAACAAGGCATATCAATCTGACCCCGTTTCTATATTTGGCGGCATTGTTGCGGTAAACCGCACGGTGGACTTGGAGCTTTCCACAACTATGGCAGAAACTTTTTTGGAAGTTGTTCTTGCCCCCGATTTTACCAAAGATGCCGTTGCCCTGTTCAAAGAAAGGCGCAAAAACACTAGGTTATTAAAAATAAATAACCTCTTTGCGGGTGAAAACCCCACAAATTTTGATATAAAAAAGGTGGCGGGCGGTCTGCTCCTTCAAGAGCCCAACAGCACGCTTTACAACAAAGCAGAACTCAAGGTAGTCACTCAAAAAGCACCTACAAAAGAGGAGTGCGCCGCATTGGAGTTTGCCTTTAAGGTGGTAAAGCATACCAAGTCCAACGCAATCGTCGTGGCAAACGGAGAAAGCACCCTAGGGATTGGTATGGGACAAACCAGCCGCATTTGGGCGGCAGAGGAGGCGCTTTCCCGTGCCGCTTTCCGTGCAAAGGGCGCTGTGCTTGCATCTGATGCCTTTTTCCCATTCCCCGACTGCGTTGAGGCGGCCGAAAAATATGGTATCACGGCAATAATACAGCCGGGCGGCTCGGTAAACGACCAAAAGTCCATAGATGCGTGCAACAAGGCAGGCATTGCAATGGTCTTTTGCCAAACAAGGCACTTTAAACACTAATTGAATAAAAAAAACAGCAAACATTGATAAAAAAAGGTAGCAAAACTAAAGGCAGCATAAACTCGAAAAATGCAACTGCAAATTTTCGGGGGTTACAAGTAAATCTTTATATAAATAGGATAAAACAAGCATTATGGATATATTAGTTATCGGCGGCGGCGGCAGAGAACACGCAATTATAAAATCCCTTAAAAAAAGCGCCAAAGTCGGCACAGTCTATTGTTTGCCGGGGAACGGCGGTATGGCAGAGGCTAAAATTCTTCCCATTCTACCCAGCGAAAAAGAAAAAATTGTTGCCTTTCTTGATTCCCACAACAGTATTAAACTCACCGTGGTTGCCCCCGACAATCCGTTGGTAGACGGATTGGTAAATTATTTGGAGCAGCGGGGTCACCGTGCATTTGGACCAACCGCCGAGGCGGCAATAATAGAGGGAAGTAAGCGGTTTGCCAAAAAGTTTATGGTAGACAACCACATTCCCACCGCCGCATATGCGGAATTTGACGACTTTTCCGCCGCTCTCAACTATACAAAGTCCGCCCCCTACCCCCTTGTAATCAAGGCGGACGGGCTTGCCTATGGCAAGGGAGTAATTATTTGCCAAACCCCAAGCGAGGCGGAAGGCGCTCTAAGCAACATTATGCTGGATGCCGCCTTTGGCAAGGACAATACTTCGGTGATTGTAGAGGAGTTTTTAACAGGACGGGAGGTTTCTGTTCTTGCCTTTACCGACGGAAAAACCATTGTCCCTATGCTAAGCGCACAAGACCACAAAAGAATATTTGACGGAGATAGGGGTGCTAATACGGGCGGTATGGGAGCCTTTTCTCCAAGTCCTTACTATACGGTTGATATTATGCAAAAGACCAACCAGCAAATTATCACCCCCACGATAAACGGCTTGAACGCTATGGGGCGCACCTTTAAAGGTGTGATTTACTTTGGACTAATGCTTGTTGAGGATGAGCCGTATCTGCTGGAATACAACGCTCGCTTTGGCGACCCGGAAACGCAATCGGTACTCCCCCTTCTTAAAACCGACCTCCTTGAAATATTTGAGGCTATCGTAGATGAGAGGCTTGCCGACTTAAATATTGAGTGGGAAGAGCAGTGCGCCGTGACCGTGGTTTTCTCCTCCAAAGGCTATCCAAACGCATTTGAAAAGGGTAAAAAAATTACCATTGGCAATACGGAGGGAGTTGAGTTGTTTTTTGCAGGTGTTACCCAAAACCAAGGGGAGCTGTACACTAGCGGCGGCAGGGTGCTTGCGGCAACAGCGCTTGGCAATACAATCGCAGAGGCGAGGGAAAAAGTTTATGCCGCAATAGCAAACATACACTTTGAAGGTATGTTTTTCCGCAAGGATATAGGAATAAAGTGAAAATTAAATATAAGAGCAATCAAAAGTTTATCACAAAACTCGCAAAATCAACAACAGAGCAAACCAATATGGCAAAAACAAACTCTTAAAAAATATTGTGTAGGAAATTAAAAAAATGGCTGTTAATCGTATTTATGTGGAAAAAAAGCAAGGTTTCGACATCCCCGCAAGGCGGATGCTATCGGAAATAAGAGAGGTGCTAAAAATAAATGCATCCTCTTTGCGCCTGTTCTTGCGCTACGACATCGAGGGCGTTAGCGAGGAGGACTTGGAGCAGGCAGTTACAAATGTTTTCTCCGAGCCGCCCACAGATATTGTCTACCATGAAAACTTGCCAACCCTAAATGATTTTATTGTTTTTGGGGTGGAGTTTCTTGAGGGGCAATACGACCAAAGAGCGGACTCTGCCGAGCAATGCGTAGAGTTACTTCTCAACAAGGCACGCCCAAAAGTTGCAACCGCAGTATTTTACGCAATATCGAATATTGATGAAAAAGAAGCGCTTGCCGTGCAAAATTACCTAATCAACCCCACGGACTCCCGTCTTGCCGCCTTGGAAAAGCCCGCAAGCCTTGCCTACACCGCCAAAGATAACGATACCATTGAATATGCCGCTGACTTTATCGCCCTTTCGGATAGGGAAATGGCAATTTATCACGAACAGCACGGCTTTGCAATGAGTATTGCCGACTTGGTTTTTGTGCGGGATTACTTCAAGAGTGAAAACCGCAATCCTAGCGTTACCGAACTCAAGGTGATAGACACCTATTGGAGCGACCATTGCCGCCACACAACTTTTTTAACACAACTAACCGACATCGCCCTTGGCGCAAACCGAGAAGTAAAAGAGGGATACCTTTTATATAGGCGGCTTTTTAAGGAGCTGTATAAGGATAAGCCCGATAAATATGTGTGCCTTATGGATATCGCTACGATAGGCGCAAAGGCGATAAAGGCAGAAGGTAAGCTAGACGACCTTGACGAAAGTGATGAGATAAACGCTTGCTCTATAAAAGTCACCGCCAAAGTGGACGGGAAAGAGGAGGACTGGCTTGTGATGTTTAAAAACGAAACACACAACCACCCCACCGAAATTGAGCCTTACGGCGGAGCGGCAACCTGCTTGGGCGGGGCTATAAGAGACCCGCTATCTGGACGGGTATATGTTTACCATGCTATGCGGATAACGGGAGCGGGCGATATTTATAAGGATATTAAGGATACCTTGGACGGTAAGCTTCCCCAACGGATTATCTCTACAACCGCAGCGGCAGGATTCTCCTCCTACGGCAACCAAATCGGTTTGCCCGCTGGGATAGTAAACGAAATTTATCACAACAATTATTTGGCTAAGCGTATGGAGGCGGGATTTGTTATTGGTGCTGCTCCCGCCGCTAATGTAGTACGCAAAAAGCCCGTTAGGGGTGACAAAATCATACTTTTGGGAGGCGAAACGGGGCGTGACGGCTGTGGCGGCGCTACCGGCTCATCCAAGGCGCACGACACTAGCAGTGTTACCGAATGCAGTGCCGAAGTGCAAAAGGGCAACCCTCTTATCGAAAGGAATATCCAACGCTTTTTCCGCAATCCCGCTGCCTCACAGCTAATAAAGAAATGTAACGACTTTGGCGCAGGCGGGGTGTCGGTAGCGATTGGCGAACTTGCCGACGGCTTGGATATCTACCTAGACCAAGTTCCCAAAAAGTACAAGGGCTTAACTGTTACCGAAACAGCTATATCCGAGTCGCAAGAGCGTATGGCAGTAGTTGTTGCCGAAGATGATGTAGATACATTTATCAACCTTGCCGCAAGGGAAAACCTTGCCGCTACCGTTGTTGCCGAAGTGACGGATGAGGCGAGGTTGCGTATGTTCAACAAGGGTGAAATCGTTGTTGACATAAAAAGAAGTTTTCTTGACACCAACGGAGTAAAGCAAACCGCCGCCGTTTCCTGCCGTGACTTCCCCAAAGAAGGACTGTTTGAACTATATTCCGCTAAGGCAAAGCGGTATATAGAAAAAGAGGACTACAAAGCTGCCCTCTTAGAGGTCTTGTCGGACAAAAATGCGCTTATCCAAAAAGGACAAAGCGAAATGTTTGACTCCACCATTGGTGCGGCATCCGTATTTATGCCCTTTGGCGGCAAACACCAGCTAACCCCCGCATTAAATATGTGTGCAAAACTTCCCGTTTTAGACGGCTCTACCGACACGGCAAGCATTTGCAGCTTTGCTTTCAACCCTTTCATTACGGACAGTAACCCCTATGTGGGCGCACTGTATGCCGTGGTAGCCTCGGTTGCTAAGCTTGTCGCAGGCGGCGCAGACTTTAGTAAAGTCCGTCTTACTTTTCAAGAATATTTCAAACGGCTTGGCAACAATAAAGAGCGGTTTGGTGAACCGTTTGCCGCACTTTTGGGTGCTCTATATGCGCAAATCGGACTAGGCACTCCCTCTATTGGCGGCAAGGACAGTATGAGCGGCTCATTTGAAAATATCGATGTGCCAAATACGCTAATCTCTTTTGCCGTTGCGGTAGATGAGGCAAAAAATTTCATATCTAACACCTTTAGGGGCGGGGAAAAATTGTACCTCTTACCAATTGCTAAAGAGCTAATTCCCGATTTTGATTATCTTAAAAAATTATTTGCCCGTATACACACATTAATTAAGGATAAAAAAATAACTGCCGCCACCGTTGCGGAAAGCGGCGGCGCTCTTGTTGCGGCAGTCCGCTCTGCTATCGGCAATAAGTTGGGGCTTAAATTTGCCCCAATTAATGCGGAACATTTTATTTGCCGCCCCGGTGACCTTATTGTTGCCGTGTCGGACGAGAGAGAGTTGAGCGGGCTAAATTACAGCTATCTTGGCAGTACGGACAGCAGCGAAAAGGTGGTTATTAATGATAGAGCCATACATATTGATAAGGTTATAGAAGTGTTATCGGCTCATGAGAGCATTTATCCCGTAACAAAACAAACAGAGGGGGATGCGGAAAACATCTTTTCGGATAAGAGTTTTGTTTATCCTGCAAACAAGGCATTGTTTGCCCGTCCCCGTGTGCTTATTCCCGTATTTCCCGGCACTAACTGCGAGTACGACACCAAAAAACGGTTTGACGAGTCAGGGGCGCAAACAGAATTATTCATTTTCAAAAATCGTACCCCGTCTGACATAGCGGAAAGCACGGAAAAATTGGCTAAAGCGATTAATAATTCTCAAATCATAGTATTCCCCGGTGGATTTTCGGGAGGAGATGAGCCTAACGGCAGCGGCAAGTTTATTGCCTCGGCATTCCGCTCACCACGCATCACTGCGGAGGTGGAAGAACTGCTTGGCAAGCGTGACGGGTTGGTGCTTGGCATCTGCAACGGTTTTCAAGCACTCATCAAGCTAGGACTGCTGCCCTATGGCAAAATCGCCCCCCTCTCTGCCGATTCACCCACACTAACCTTTAATGTTATCAACCGACACATCTCAACTATGGTGAGAACTCGCATTTCCTCAACGGCATCCCCGTGGCTTGCCGACTTTAAGGTGGGGGATGTCTTTGATATTCCCGTATCCCACGGCGAAGGCAGGTTTAACGCCTCTCCCCAACACTTGGCACGGCTAATCGAGAACGGGCAAATCGCCACCCAATATGCCGACCTTGAAGGCAATGCAACAATGCTCTCTCCCCACAACCCCAACGGCAGTTTGTGCGCAGTGGAGGGAATAATTTCGCCTTGCGGCAGAATTTTTGGCAAGATGGGGCATAGCGAGCGCTTTGCCGAAAACCTATACAAGAACATTGGCGCAAGCGGCACAAACAACGATATGAACATATTTTCATCGGGAGTAAAATACTACCGCTAGAGCGACAAAAATTTTATATCCCTTATCGACAACACCTACCGACAGCGGCTATAATTTATTGCCGCTGTTTTTTTGCGTTTTATAAAAAACATAAAAACGCTCCTTTTAAGCCCAACAAAAAGCTAAAAACCGCCGTCTTTTTAGCGATTTTTTATAAAAAACTCAGTAGGGCTTTTATTTTATTAAAATATAATATATAATAAATCTATATACTAATGAAACAGGGTTTTTAGCTTATGGATTTTATTGGACTGTTTAGAAACTTTATAATATATTTTCTTCCCGTGGCGGCAACAGTCTTTGGCTTTTTTGGCATCCGCTTGCTTAAAAACCAAGCAGAGGATAAGGTTAGCCGTGCCGCTCCCCTTTTGTTTGCGGCATCATTTTATACGCTGGGATATTTTTTAGAACTCAACTCTCTAACATACGAGGCTATGATTGCGGCAAAAAACTTTGAATATCTGGGCGTTGTTCTAGTGCCTCCTTTCCTGCTCTTTTTTATTGCCGACCTCACCAATACCCGCCTGCCAAAAAACTTGGGGGCATCGCTGCTTGTTTTTTCGCTTGTGCTTTGGGCGCTCTTTATTACCAACAATCTGCACAATCTGTTCTACACCAAAGTCGAGCTTGTCTTTGTGTGGGGATACAGTATGTCGGTTACGCAAAAAAACTTTCTTTATTTTGTTCTGCTTGCATACTTTGGCATTTCACTCATTGTAGCGCTGTTCTTGCTCATCCGCTCCTTGCTTGCCAGCACAAAAAAGAAAAAAAAGCAAAGCCTACTATTTTTAATATTTGCTTTTCAACTTCCTTGGGTAAATGTGGCACTAATTTTGGCGGGGCTTGATAAGTACTTTGACTACACTCCCTTTACTTTAATGATAATGGGTTTTCTTTTTATTATTAATAATATTGTCTTTGATATGTTTGAGTTTCAAACTCACAATTGGAAAAACACCTTTCTCAACTTGGATGCACCGGCTTTTCTTATGAGCACCGCCGGCGAAATTGTCGCCAACAATGATGCAGCCACCCAGCTAATGCGAGGTAACGAAAAACAATTGTACGAGATTATAGGAAAGTTTGATGTGAATAATTTTGGCAACTATTCCTACTTCATCATAGGCGGGGAAACCAAGTGGTTTGATGTGAAAAAAAGCATATTCGACCAACGGCGCAAGCTGTATACCTTTGTGTTTTTTGATATTACCGATAGCCGCAATGCCTCAATAATTGCAGGGTCTTTCCTCAATTCAATAAAAGACTTTGTAATCATCGTCTCCGATGATACAAAAATTATATTTGTAAATGATGCGGTAAAAAAGCGGTTTGGCTACCCCGGGGACAGCCTTCTCAAAATGAACCTCTATGATATATATGAAAAATCTCAACATAAAGAGGTAAGGAGCATATTCTTGCAGTGTCAAGAAAGCTTGGAAGGGCTGTGTATGCTGCCCTTTAAAACAAAGTCGGGAGCGCTCATCCCGTCCGAAACCCGTATTTGGCGGGGAGAATGGAACGGCAGACCCGTTCTTTACAGCATATCTAAGGATATCACTAGCCGCAAGATATTGGAAACTGCGCTAGAAAAAGAAAAACGGCTTTGGGAAATCACGCTCAAGTCCGTTGGCGACGGAGTAATCTCTACCGACGAGGAAGGGCAAGTGGTTTTCTTAAACCGTGTTGCCGAAACCCTTACAGGTTGGCTGGCAGCCGAGGCGGTGGGTAAAAATATCGCCGAAGTGTACAGCCCCGCAGATGAGCTTTCTAGCGAAACCAATCGCAACCTTGTTTATCGTGCGATACGAGAAAAAAAGATTATCGAAACCGCCGGCAACTTGGTTCTCCTATCCAAACAGGGTATTGAGCGCCCCATTGAGGAAACCGCCGCTCCAATTATAAGGGACACGGGCGAAGTGCTGGGGGCGGTTCTCATATTCCGTGACATTAGCGACAAGCGCCACCGTCAGCGGGAGATAGAGTTTCTAAGCTACCACGACCAACTCACGGGCATATATAACAGACGGTTTTTTAATGATGCCTTGCGCTCCCTAGATACCGCCGAGAATCTCCCCCTATCCCTTATTATGGTGGATGTTAACGGGCTAAAGCTCACCAATGACGCCTTTGGGCACAAGTTGGGCGACCTGCTTTTAGAGCGTGTTGCCGAAATACTCAGCAAGGCTTGCGGCGCTAAGGATATAGCCGCACGGATAGGCGGCGACGAATTTATCTTGCTACTTCCCAATAAGAGCGCAAAACAAACCGAATCAATTATCCACTCTATTAAGCAAGCAATGGACGAAAGTCAGTTTAATAATATTATACTTTCCGTCTCCATAGGCTATGGGGTTAAGACTTTGACGGAAGAAAACATAAACGAAATTTATAAGAAGGCAGAGGACGAAATGTATCGCAACAAGCTTTCCGAAAGTTCGAGTATGCGCAGCCGTACCATAGATTTAATTATGAACACCCTCCACGAAAAAAACCGCCGTGAAATGTACCACTCACTTCGTGTTGGCGACTTGGCAGGGAAAATTGCAAGAGCGTGGGGGCTGGATGATGACGAAGTGAGCCAAATAAAAATCGCCGGCAGTATGCACGACATTGGCAAGATTGGTATATCCGAGCGCATCTTAGAAAAGAAAGACCCGCTAGAGCCCGAGGAGCGTGCCGAGATTGAGCGCCACTCCGAGATAGGCTATCGTATATTAAGTTCGGTAAACGAGTTTTCCGAAATTGCCGCTTTTGTGCTTTCTCACCACGAGCGTTGGGACGGGAAAGGGTATCCCAGAGGGCTAAAAGGGAATGCCATACCGCTAAAAGCCCGCATAATTGCGGTTGCCGATGTCTATGATGCGGTAACCAACGAGCGACCTTACGGCAAAGTGATGACCAAGGAAGAGGCTGTACAGGAAATACAAAATAATGCAGGTGGGCAGTTTGACCCCGATGTAGTCAAAGTGTTTGTAGAAAAAGTTGTTTGGGAGTATAATAAATAGAGATACCAAAAAAAGGGGGCTACTATGCAAAAGACAATGTTAGAAAATCACGAAAGAGTAAAAACACCGTCCGACTCCATTAGCGAGCAAATACAGCTTGTTTTTTCTGCCCACATAAACGGCAGCGGCAGGCTGTTTGGCGGCAAGCTCTTGGAATGGATGGATGTCCTTGCCGCTGTTGTTGCCAAGCGGCACTCCGAGCATAATGTAACCACCGTTTCAATAAACAAGGTGGACTTTGAAGCCCCCGCCCTCCTTAACGACACCGTGCTACTAATTGGAAAAATAATTCACGCAGGCAAAACTTCTATGAGCGTCAAAGTGACGGTTTATGTGGAAAAACTAAATGGTAAAAGAAAGCTTATCAACACGGCAACCTTTGTCTTGGTTGCCCTTGGTGACGACGACAAGCCCGTACCTGTGCCACGCCTGCAACCGATAACCGACGAGGAAAAAGCGGACTTTGCCGCTTGTGAGGAAAAAAGACAGGCTCGGATGTGCCAAAGCAACTAAGTAAAAAGTGCTTTTTACAAGGGAAATATCCCGCAAAAAAAGAAAAATGACAAAAAAAAGTAGCGACATTGCCAAACATCTCTTTCGAGCATAAGCACAGGTTTTTGTAAACCGTCACTACTAAAAGCAGAATATAATATATTTTTTATAATGTCAAGTGCGCTAATGATATAATAAAAAGATTAAGGAAAATAGATAATAAAAAAAGTAATGAGCCGCCAATTTTATCTATATAATCAACTTTTTAGTCGAATTTGTAAACGATAATTAACTAAATTGCAAGTACACTTCCAAAAAGGAAAAATAAATGAATAAAATAATCAAAAAACGGCAACTTGCCGAAAATGTAATTGAATATGTAATCTCCGCCCCAGACATTGCCCGCACCGCACGGGCAGGGCAGTTTGTTATCCTCATCACAGATGAGAATGGCGAGCGTGTCCCCTTTACCATATGCGACTGCGACCGCACGGCAGGTACGGTTGCGCTTTTGGTGCAAACCGTTGGGCTAACCACGGCAAAACTTGCTAAACTCAAAGAAGGTGACTATCTTTTTGCTTTGGTAGGACCGCTTGGCAAGCCAACCGACCTTAGCGCTGCAAAAGAGCCTGTGCTTGTTGGCGGCGGGATAGGAATTGCCGTCATACACGCACAAGCCAAAGAACTTGCTCTTGCAAACCGCCCCTTTGATGTGATAATTGGCGCACGAGATGCGTCCCTTTTGGTATATGAGGAGGCGCTTGCCTCTCTTGCAACCAACTTCTTTGTTATGACGGATAACGGCAGCAAGGGCGGCAAAGGCTTTGTTACCGACAAGCTAGCCTCTCTTATCTCTGGCGGCAAAAATTATGATACTGTTTTTGCTGTTGGTCCGCTAATGATGATGAAAGCGGTGAGCGACTTAACAAAAACTCTAGGCATTCGCACAATAATAAGTATGAACTCTATTATGGTAGACGGCACGGGGATGTGCGGCAGCTGCCGCCTTACCGTGGACGGGCAAACCAAATACGCTTGCGTGGACGGACCGGAGTTTGACGCTCACAAAGTGGATTTTAATGAGGCGCTAATACGCTCCCGCTTTTATAGCGGAGAGGAGCAGGAGGCTAAGTGTAAAATAAGATGAAAAAAGAGATAAATAAAAAATTAAGACAACCCGTGCGCACCGCACCGCCAAAGGAAAGAACAAAAGACTTTAGCGAAGTTTCCTCCGGATACGACAAAGACACCATGCTAATAGAGGCTGCTAGATGTTTAGACTGCAAACACGCCCCTTGCGTAAAGGGCTGCCCTGTTGAAGTGGATATCCCTCGCTTTATTATGGCACTCAAAAACAACGACCCTTCGGGCGCAAATCGTATAATTAAAGAAAACAACAGCCTCCCTGCCGTGTGCGGCAGAGTCTGCCCGCAAGAGTTGCAATGCGAAAAAGTCTGTGTGCGTGTCCGTGCGGGAGGAGCTGTTGCCATAGGCGCATTGGAGCGGTATGCCGCCGACTTTGCAATTGAGGCGGGAGAAAAGCCCGCTAAAGTTAACCGCAAACTTCCCTTAAAAGTAGCGGTAGTAGGCAGCGGGCCAACGGGACTTGCCGCCGCTGGAGAGCTTGCCTCCGCCGGCGCATCCGTCACTGTCTTTGAGGCGTTCCACCGTGAGGGCGGCGTTCTTGTTTATGGAATCCCCGAGTTTAGGCTGCCAAAAACCATAGTTCGGGCAGAGGTAGACGCACTTAAAGAGTTAGGGGTGGAGTTTAGATTGAACACGGTTATAGGCAAAACTTTTTCTCTAGACACGCTTTTAGCCGATTATGATTTTGTTGTTTTGGGCAGTGGGGCGGGACTTCCCGTATTTTTGGGCATCAAGGGGGAGATCCTCCCCGGTGTATATTCGGCAAACGAATTTCTCACCCGCACTGTACTAATGCGGGGCTACCAACCCACAAGCGACACGCCAATAAAACGGGCGCAAAATGTTGTTGTCGTGGGGGCGGGCAATGTTGCAATGGATGCTGCAAGAACCGCTCTTAGGTTGGGGGCGCAAAAGGTTACCCTGCTCTATCGCAGGGGGCGGGAGGAGATGCCAGCCCGTCAAGAGGAAATCTTGCACGCAGAAGAAGAAGGGGTAGAGTTTCGCTTGCTGTCCG
>JBAZCO010000010.1:0-30285 GCA_041654915.1 Clostridia bacterium
ATCGTCGCATTAAAAATATATGCAAGTGTTGTATCCTTGTACTCCACAAGATATTCTGCATCATATACAACATCATTTTCCAAGAGCAAGACAAAATCTATCTCGCCGCTTGGGGTTTGGGGAAGGTTGGTAACGCCCTCAAAATTGTTTTCCGCATTGGCTTTTTCCTCTGCGGGATTGTAGGGATTGTCTACAATCTTAGACCTGTCGGGAGAAGATAAAGATTGAATAAATTTATATATTTCCTTTATCTTTATGTCGCCTAGTCCCGCCTCATTGATTGTTAGACCGCCGCCAATTTCAACATCGCCCAATTTGAGTTGGTTGGGAGTCATATTTGCTATTGCTACTGCGCCCAAAACTAAGGCGAGTATCAGTACTACTACTACAATAAGCGGCGCTATGCAGCAACAGCCTCTCTTGATTGTAACCGGACTTGCCATTGTGGTTTCCTCCTGTGTTTTTTAATTTTTATAAATACCTTATAATTTTTTATATATAAGGTAATATCTGTTTTTTGTTTCCTAGTGCTAGCTGTGCTAGTTAAGCCATACCGTAGTTTGGTTTATTACTCTTCTTCTATCTCTATATTAACTGCATAGTATTGATTTAGCCGCTCATACAACTCTTTAGTTTGCGGCACGGGGTCACCGGGCTTGTTGCGTGGACCTTCTCCCGGTTTCATATCGTATGTGATAACATAGTTGGAGTGCATTATCGTCATTTCAGGAGCGATAATTCTTGCCAGCCCTTCAATAATGGCAACTATCGTACCAATTTGTGAGCCGTCGCCCGAGGGCAAATCTAACTTATGACAACTCAATCCCTCATCCTCGATAGTAAGTTTTTCAATATCTATAGTTTGGAACAGCCCCAACACAAGCGCACCCACACAATAATATTTATCCTTTGTGTCGGGGTCAATGTATGCAATATTATCCATTTCCTTGCGGGTGAACATACTCCTCACACCCTCACCAATCATACTAAAAAGCTGTTTTGGGTCTACATATTGAGAGAATTCATTTAAAATTGTCGGGTCCATTGCACTCATCATATTTTTAATTTCTTCCTCGGTTTTCCAATTATATACATCATAAAACCCTTCTATGCGCAATGTTGGCATTATGTTTTTGTTGAACAGCTCTTGATATATCGGACTTGTGAAAACCAAAACAGTAGGACCTTCGGTCTTGCGGATAATATTGTTTCTCAATATGATTGTACTTTCGTTTTCGGGTCTGCTCAAGATTGTTAGAGCGGTAAAATAGGTTTCGCCCAAAATACAACCCTCTATTAGGACATCCTCGCACTTATCTATAACCAAACTCTCATTGGCATAGCGGGCAATCAAATTTTTTACCGTAGCAGGCACGGCAACCCTATGCAAAGAAACACACTGCCCCTGTCCGGGAGAGGAAATATAATCGTCTGCCATTTCTACTATGATATCCTCTATGATAATCTCGGTTACATCGGATGGAATTGAGTTACCTTCCAAATAAAGTCCAGGAGCATTACGCACCAAATTGACAAACTCACTGCCGTCAGCAGTAAACCCGTTGCCGTAAATCCCCGCAGATAAGTGGGCGGTGCGCTGCAACTTGATATTGTCTTGCAATACTGTGGGTGAGCCTTTCAAGGTATCGACTATATAATAAAACTCCTCCGTGTTGTAGGCATTTATCGCATTGGGTTCGGCAGCAATGTGAAAACCAAAGCTCCTTGACATCTTTGTGCGATAGTTCCCCGCCATAGCGGTAGCGGTGACAATTATTCGTTTGCCAAGCGCATTCTCATTAAATGTGATTTTTGCATCCGAACTAATTTCGGCAGATTCGGGGTCGCTAATCTCCCAAAGCAAGTCGGCATCATCCGCCTTGAGCTTTGCTCCAAATTGGTAGGTGTTGACTTGTTCTTTGTTCTCGTCCAACCAATTAATCGCAAACAGCCTGTCCATTTTGATGCCCAACATACCGTCCTCTTTATTCATATTCAAATCAAAATAAAGGGGGCGACTTCTCACTTCAATCGGATATTCTTTTACTTCGCCGCCGTAGGCAACATATAGCTTTACTTGCCCTGTCGATAAAGGCTTTAATACATCGCCCTCTACACGGGCTTTGCCCGCATCGTCTACATAAAATTTAGCGTCAATGGTATTGGCATTACCCGTTTCTAGGTATCCCACCCGCATAAAAAACGGACCGTTATTGGTGTAGAGAATTTGCGGAACTTCCCTTAGCCCCCAATCATCGCCCTCACAGGGAAGTACGGTAATTTGACTTTCTGCCCCATCCAAGCTAACCGAATAAATATTATCTTTTTTATGAACTACCTTTGCGCCTTTATTAACTACTCCGTTAGCATAGACCCAAACGGCATCAACTGCGTGGGATGCGTATAAATAACTGCTTTTTACAAGCGCACGGGTGGTATCTACCGGCACGCTTGCCGTTATACTGTTGCCCATAGTGTCGGTTGCCGTTACCCTAATTTGCGTTTTGCCGGGAGCAACGGGGTAAACTGTGCCGTTTGGCATAACACCTGCTATTTCTTGGTTGTCGCTAGACCAAACCACGCTATTGCCAGCAAGAGCGGTTATTGGAATTATGTCGCAAAACAGTTGTTGGGTAGAGTTTAGCATAAGTTCGGACACTATATTGCCGTCCGCATTGTATATAATTATTTCTTTTAAGGTTTTTTCTAAAATATGCACGGTGAAAGACTTGTAAACACTATGATTATTTTTCGCACGCACTATTACACGCACCACTCCGCTTTCTATGGGAACGATTGTGTACTTGCTTGTGTCGTCAACTTGTGAGAGCGTAAGATTGCCCGTGTCTGTACCGCCGCTGTCCAACTCATAAATAATTTTTTGGTCGGTAATGGTGGGGAACAGTTCGACAATTACAAACTCCTTTGTATCTTCCACATTCATAGTTATCACTTCATTTAAATCTAGCTCTTGGTTATTGCTGCCCCTTATACTTATTGAGCGAGCGTTAACCGGTCCGGCGCTAATAATAATCCTGCTCGCAGTACTAAGTGCGAGTACAACTACTATTGGTATAAAGCAGATAACTGCAATTAAGAACTTTTTCATAATCTATCCTTACTTAACGATTTTTTCGTAAGTTTTTTTAAGATTGATGCTATACACCGCTACACAATAGAGGAAAATTAATACAGATAGCAAGGTGCATATAATCATAGAAATTGGCAATGACAGCATATATGCTGTAACCATAGACAGCATACCCACAGTGACAGCTACCACAAAACCCAGCAGAACAGAGGCGGTAGTATTGGCGGTTGCGTTTACCACTTCGCCTTCGCCCGAAAGGTTAAAATGAGGTTTCTTTATATCATAGCGCATAGAGCGCAGGGTTATACCTATAGATAACATTTGCACAATACCAAACACCCACCACGCAACATTTGCCTCCATCATTTTTGTTACTATCAAAATAAATACGCAAATTAGGTTTGCGGTAAGTGATACTAGCAAATACATAACAAACTTAGCCAAAAGCTGTGTTCTTATTGGAACGGGCATAATTTTGGTGTGGTAAAAGTTATTTCCCTCTCTGGTCACCGATGTTGCGGAAAAAGAAGTTATTACCGTGGCAAATATTAGCATAACAAGCAGCGTCATACCCACGGAGATTTGTTCGCCAATGGTGTTTTCGCCCAATTTAAGGGCGATGCTGTTGCAAAAATAAACCATAACAGGCATTGCCACGGCAAGCACAAAGTATTGGAAACTATAATTTACCGAGCGGAATACTTGTATAAACTCTTTGCAAAGTAATGCGGCAAATATGCTTTTTTTCTTATTTTTAGTTTTGCGCACAAAAGCGCTCCCCTCAATTTCGATATTGCCGAGCAATGTTTTTTGATAAATTAAATTGATAACAAGAATCATTCCCGCAAGCGAGATACCTGTTAGTATAATCAGCGCAGGGTAGGCAAAATACATTTCGTTATGCAAGAGTATATCGGCAAAATATTTGGTGGGAATCAAATATTTGGCGGTTTGTTGTATTGTATATACAAATTCGGGAGAAAAGACAGAAAAACTATCGTTTTTCATAAAGTCCACCACTTTGCTAAACAAAAACATATATATGGCAAACATCCCCGCTACCAAAATCGACAATAAAATAATAATCAGACCAAACTTATTTCTAATTTTGTTGGTGAGGTGCATAATTGGGATAGCCAAAATATTCGACAATAAAAAGGGTATCAATACCAAAAACAGCACGCTAACGGGTATGGAATTATAAAACATTTGCCCCACAGGTATAACATTGGCATAGGCAAGCAGTACAGGCACAACAATTGTTGCCGTGGTGACAAATTGACTTATCGCAAGAAAGAGGGTTTTAGAAATAAATATTTCGCTCCCCGACACGGGAAAGCGCATCAATATAAGGTTGTCGCCTTTGTAATATAATACTTTAATGGTACTGCTTATACCTGTAATAAGGAGTATGATAAATAGTATGGTAAAAATTATTACCAACGCCTCGTATGCAATGCCCGCCTTGTCGAACATACGGAACAATACGCCCCCCACCGCATAAATCACATATAGTAAAGCGGCATAAAACAGCAATCCAAAAGCAAGCTTTGCCCACGACTTTTTGCTAGTTGCGGAAAAGCCGCTGAACTTACCTCTAAATTCGAGTTTAGTTAATGTCAATATAATATTCATCGTTTCACCCGAATTAAATATCGTCGTCGGCAGTTATGCTAAGGAAGGTATGCTCAAGGGTTTCTTTATTCCCCCGCACTTGCAAGTCAATAACGCTGTGCAGTTTGCCGTCATTGATAATTGCGGCACGGTCGCATATCTTTGCCACTAAATCTAAGTTGTGGCTAGAGAAAAATATAGTATTTCCGTCGGCGCAATGCTCTCGCATACGCTTTAATATTTCTACCATAGATTGGGGGTCAAGCCCCATCATTGGCTCGTCTAGCACCCAAAGTTTGGGGTTGTGGATAAGAGCGCCAATGATGCAAATTTTTTGTTTCATACCATGCGAATAAGACTTTATTTGTGAGTCCACCGCTTTGGTCAGCCTAAATTGCTTTACGAATTTATCAAACCGCTCATCCCGCTCACGCTTGGAAACACGGTAGAGGTCTGCAATATAGTTTACATATTCTCTGCCCGTCATTTTTTCGTACACGGAGTGGTCGTCCGGCACATAACCCATATTGAGTTTGGCTTTAATGGGGTCTTTGGCAATATCATGCCCGCATATGACAATTGACCCCGAATTAAAAGGGTATATGCCTGTCAAGCATTTTATTGTTGTGGATTTACCCGCCCCGTTTTTGCCTAAAAAGCCAAATATTTCGCCGCCTCGAAGTGAAAGGCTCAAATCCTCTACTGCAAACCGCTCGCTATTAAGATATTTTTTATATAAGTTTGTTATCTCTAACATTAGTTCACCATCTTGTATATATACTATAAATATAAAATCTTAATTTAAGTATACAGCATCTAATTAATGATGTCAACAATTAATAATTGCGTTTGAACCTTGTAGTACAAAGAGTTTTGCTTGAATTTTGTCGCAAAAAATGTTAATATGTTTACATTAAAAATAAATAAGAGGAAAAAATGAAAATAATTATTTGTAAAAGTTACGATGAAATAAGCAAGCGAGCGGCAGAAATGATAAAAGATACGGTAAAAACCAACCCTTCGGCTGTTTTGGGGCTTGCAACAGGCTCAAGCCCTTTGGGAATATACGACTGCCTTACCAAAGCTTATGCCAAAGGAGAGATTTCATTTAAAGATGTAAAAAGCATCAATTTAGACGAATATATAGGGTTGTCCGCCTTGCACAACCAAAGCTACCGCTATTTTATGAATGAAAAACTTTTCTCCCATATAGATATCAAACAAGAAAACACCCACTTCCCCAACGGAGTAGCAAAAGACCTAAAAGCCGAATGTATTCGCTATAATACCTTGCTAAAATCCCTTGTGCCTGACTTGCAACTTTTGGGTCTGGGAGAAAACGGACACATAGGCTTTAATGAGCCGGGAGCAGCGTTTGACGGCACTGTCGATATCGTCACCCTAAACGAAAGTACAATAGCGGCAAACGCACGCTTTTTTGCATCCAAAGACGAAGTTCCCACCCAAGCAATCACAATGGGAATAAAAAATATTTTGGACGCAAAAAGCATAGTTTTGGTAGCTATGACTACCAAAAAGGCGCAAGCAGTGTACAATATGGTAAAGGCGGATATCTCTGTTGACTGCCCTGCCTCTGCTCTTCGCACCCACAACGATGTGACAATATTTTTAGATGAGGGCGCTGCATCTTTATTATAATAATTGTTGATTAAATTATAAAAAACGATACTTAAAACTTACAAACCGCATAAAACAATATGCGGTTTATTCTTTATCGTAGTCATCCAAAAAGTGTATTTCTTTGCCTTGTTTTTTATAGCTGATTATCGTACTTAAATCTATATTATACATACTCCTAAAGATATTGGCAGCCGCCCCCTTGTGTTCCCCCTCTAGCCTCTTTATTAGATTTTTCATCTCTAAGCGCTTGGAGTCCTCCTCTCTGCCGCTTTCGGTAAATCTGCAAGCGCATTGGAGAAACTCCAACTTGTTGTAATTTTTCCACGCAATAATATCCTTTTCCCTCACATGATACAGCGGACGAATCAATTCCATACCCTCATAGTTTTTGCTTTGCAGCTTGGGCATCATTGTTCTTATCCTGCCATTGTATAGCATACCCAGCATCACAGTTTCTACCACATCGTCAAAGTGGTGACCTAGCGCTATCTTGTTGCACCCCAATCTCTTGGCATTCTTATACAAATATCCTCTGCGCATACGGGCACAAAGGTAGCAAGGGTTATTTTCTGCACTTGCGGCAATGTTAAATATATCTGTTTCAAATATTTCTATCGGCAAATTTAGCAGTGCGGCATTTTTTTCTATCATTTCACGGTTGGCAGAATTGTAACCCGCATCCATAACCAAATATACAACTTCAAAATTGTCCTTGCCGTGCGCTTTAAGCTCCTGCATACACTTTGCAAGCAGCATAGAGTCCTTTCCCCCCGAAATGCACACGGCAATCTTATCCCCATCTTGTATTAGGCGATATTCCTTTATGGCGGCGACAAACTTTGCCCATATCCTACGGCGATATGTGGTTATCAAACTTCTTTCAATAGCCTTGCATTCCTCACTTGTAGCTGTGCTAAGGTTGCCTAGAATATTATCCATACTTATTATTATATAATTTTAATATGAAAAATACAATTTAACACACGCACTTTCATATATGGTTTTTACTTTGTAACTTTATCACTTTAAGCGTATTGTTTTGTTTTACAGCCATACTAAAAATATGGTAGAATATAGTTGCGGACAAGACTCCGCCGGACGACGGGAAGTGCCGTTCGATAAGTACACATACGGACACCGTCTTGGCATAGCTTTGTCAAGACTTATTTTTATATAAAGGAGAATTACTAAATGAAAAATGCGCACAGGGCATTTATTACGGGTGTTTGGTCTAAAAAGATTGACACTCGGGATTTTATAATAAAGAACTACATCCCCTATGACGGTGATGAAGGGTTTTTATCAAACCCAACACCAAGAACGCTCAATCTGCTTGAAAAAGTGGAAAAACTATTAAAAGCCGAGTCGGATGCAGGCGGCGTGCTAGATATAGACACGGGCAGAATTTCATCTCTTTTAAGCTTTCCCGCTGGATATTTGGATAAGGAAAATGAGATTATTAAGGGCTTGCAAACGGATAAACCTCTAAAACGGGCGGTAAATCCCTTTGGCGGCATTCGTATGAGCCAACAAGCTTGCGAGGAATACGGCTACCGCTTAGAAGATAAAATTAGCAACGCTTTTAGCTACCGCACTACACACAATGACGGGGTTTTCCGTGCCTATACGGACGAGATGAAAGCCGCACGCCGCACGGGTGTCATCACGGGACTGCCCGATGCCTATGGCAGAGGACGCATCATTGGCGACTATCGCCGCATTGCGCTCTATGGTATGGACTTTCTCATAAACGAAAAGAAAAAGGATAAGGCGGCGCTTGGCAAAAAAGCTATGTCGGAAAAAAACATAAGGCTCATCGAAGACCTGTTCAAACAGCTTGAATTTATGGAGCAGCTCAAGGAGATGGCGGCCGCCTACGGTGACGACATTTCCCGCCCTGCACAAAGCGCAAAAGAAGCGGTACAGTGGCTGTACTACGGATACTTAGGAGCGGTAAAAGAGCAGAACGGAGCAGCAAACTCCATTGGCAGAATATCTGCATTTTTAGATATCTACTTTGAGAGGGATATGAGAGAAGGCACACTTGACGAAAGTAGCGCACAAGAAATTATAGATGACTTTGTTATCAAATTGCGATTGGTGCGCCACCTTCGCACATCCTCATACAACGACCTCTTTGCCGGCGACCCAATGTGGGTGACAATGGCAGAGGCAGGCATTGCCCTTGACGGGCGACATATGGTTACCAAAACCGCCTACCGTGTGCTAAACACTCTTTATAACTTGCAGCCTTCGGCAGAACCCAATATCACAATACTTTGGAGCGAGCAGCTCCCGCAAAACTACAAAAACTTTTGCGCCAAGGTCAGTATAGATACCGACTCCATACAATACGAAAACGATGATATTATGCGCCCCAATTACGGTGACGACTACGCTATTGCCTGCTGTGTTTCCGCAATGAAAGTAGGCAAGCAAATGCAATACTTTGGTGCAAGATGCAACCTTGCCAAAGTTCTCCTTATGGCAATAAACGGCGGCAAGGACGAAATCAGCGGTGTACAAGTTGGTCCAAAGGGCAGTGTTTTTGAGGAAAAGCCCCTTGACTATAAAGAAGTGTTAAAGACTTACGAAAAATACAGTTCTTGGATGGCAAACCTATATGTAAACACGCTAAATATCATACATTTTATGCACGACAAGTATGCCTATGAACGGCTTATGATGGGACTTCATGACACCCAAGTAGAGCGTCTTATGGCATTTGGCATATGCGGGCTTAGCGTGCTTGCCGATAGCCTTAGCGCAATCAAACACGCAACCGTAACCCCAATTAAGGACGAAAGAGGTTTGATTACCGACTTCACCATAGAGGGCGACTTTCCCAAATATGGCAACGATGACGATGCCGCAGATGATATTGCCAAGTGGATAGTAGAGGACTTTTACAAAAAGCTAAAAAAGACACCAACCTACCGCAATGCTGTGCATACGCTATCTGTACTAACCATAACTTCAAATGTGGTATACGGCAAAAAAACAGGCTCTACCCCAGACGGCAGAAAGAAAGGCGAACCCTTTGCCCCGGGAGCAAACCCTATGCACGGCAGAGATTCTTGCGGAGCGGTTGCAAGCTTAAATTCCGTTGCCAAGCTTGACTATGGCTGCTGCCAAGACGGTATTTCAAATACATTCTCCGTTACCCCCGAGATTTTAGGCGAGGAGGATAACGACCGTAAGACACGGCTAACCACGCTAATAGACGGCTACTTTTCCCAAGGCGCTCACCACCTCAATGTCAATGTCCTCAATAGGGAGCACTTAATAGACGCTATGAACAATCCTGGCAAATACCCCAACCTTACCATAAGGGTAAGCGGTTATGCGGTTAACTTCAACAAATTGAACAAAGACCAACAGCTTGAGGTTATCAACAGAACCTACCACCAAAACATATAAATACCGCAATGAAAAAGGGATATATAAACTCTTTAGAAAGTTTTGCTACTTTTGAGGGGGCGGGAATCCGCCTTGCTATCTTTATGCAGGGGTGCAATCTCCGCTGCGCATATTGCCATAACCCCGACACTTGGACACCTCGCACAAACGAAGTTGTCACATCAGAGGACTTACTCAAAAAAGCTTTGCGCTACAAGCCATACTTCAAAAACGGCGGCGGAGTGACTTTTACTGGCGGCGAGCCTCTTTTGCAAGCAGATTTTCTAATAGAAACAGTAAAACTGTTAAAAGAAAACGGAATAAACACGGCAATAGACACCTCTTGCTCCCTGCTAAACGATAGCGTAAAGGAGCTTTACTCACTTTGCGAATTGGTGATTGCCGACCTAAAATATCCCGACAACAGCCGATACACGGCAAAATGCGGAATGGCGGCGCTAGATAAAGTAGTGGAATCCTTGCGATTTTTAGAGGAAAAGAATATACCCGTATGGCTGCGCACGGTAATCGTGCCAAACGACAACGACACAGAAAAAGACATTCTTGCCTATTACAATATCATCAAGGATTTTAAAAATATAAAAAAGTATGAGTTGCTACCCTTCCACACAATGGGCTTTAAAAAATATACGGCGCTTGGCATCAACAACCCGCTTGAAGGGCTTTCCGCACTCCCAAATGAGCGGCTTACACAGCTAAAGGCTTATCTTGCCAAGTTAGCCACACAGCATAACCCCAAAAATTAACCCTAAAAAACTTCCACCTTTTTTAGTTCCTCGGGAGGATAAATATAGCCGGGTATCGGCGGCATAGAATTATACACCCTTTCGATATCCATATGCTTTATTCCTTTCCCGCAATATCTGCCCTTGACAAGCACGGACTCCGTTTTAAGGTTGACCGCAAGTATCGCCGCCTTGACGGACTTGGGGATATACCCCACTTCTTTTTTGAACGGGAATCCCGCAAAAACTATTCTCCCTCTGCCGGCGGGAGCGGCTTGGATAACAGGCGTTATCACGGGGTAGCCCTCTCCGTCTAAATATGATATAAATTTCAAACCCCCAATATCATCAAAAAGCTGTTTGGCTTGAGGGGGAAGTATTTTAGGGCTTTTTCCCATTTTTACAAGTGCAAGCAGGCGTGAAATAATCGCCGACGGTATCAGCGCTCCCATATTTAATTTTAGTTTGGAGCTTAACGAATGTAAATTAAAGTAATGTACCTTGCCTACCCCGCAGTAAGAATTGTATCTAAACAGCGGCTTGTTATTGTACATTTCAAACTCCGCCCCCGTTGTTTGGGTCTTGGCATAGTTGATTCGTCCGTGCCAAATCTCCATAGAGGGTGATAGTATCAAAAACCCTGCCTTTGGTCTTTCGGTAAAAAATCTTTTGCTAAGCCCCGAACAAAACTCCCCAACCGTCATCATATCATCCCCAAATGGTTGAATGGAGGATAAAAATGTGATATGCGGCTCGCCCTCATCATCCACGGTGGCGACAAGCCCGATTTTACCGTCTAACGACATTGTAAGATAATCAGCCTCACTCTTAAAAAAAGCATTCATACTAAAACTCCTTTTCTACTCCCATTGCAGGGTTTACTCACTTTTTTACCCCACCTAAAAGCTGTGTCTTGTTAGGTTTGGGCGGTTGCTCCTGTCATTTTGACCAAATCTTTATTTTTCAATAAAGACTTTGCCGTTTCCCAAAGGGCGTTCATCTTATCTTTTGAGATTAGTCCCGCACTATCATATTCCCATTCTTTATCCAGCATCTCATACTTGTTTTTGCAAAGATTGTTAAAGGCGCAAAGCTCCCACTTTTCCACTTGTTCTCCCAGCTCCTCGCTAATAAAACGGGATATCCCAAGAATATTTTCCTCGCTATCCGTAGCGTCGGGTATCACGGGTGTTCTTATCCAAATCTTTGCTCCCTCTGCAACAGCTTTTTTCAAGTTCTCAAGTATCAGCTCATTGCCCGCTCCCGTATGCCTTTTGTGTTCTCCGCTATCGATTATTTTCAAATCATATAATAAGTGTGTAGTATAGGGCAATACCTTTTCTATTGCCGTATACGGCACAAATCCCGCAGTGTCCACTGCCGTATCCACCCCCGCATCCCTCAGCTTTTTCAAGAGTTCGGCGGCAAACTCCGCCTGTGCCAGCACCTCCCCGCCCGACAGCGTCACTCCGCCGCCGCCCGTAAAGTATGCCCTATCCTTTATCAGTTCAGCAAACAGCTCGTCTGCTTGGTAGCTTTTGCCCTTTAACTCCAATGCTCCCGAAGGACAATTTTTTGCGCAAAAAAAGCTAGATTTGCACTTTTTTCTATCAATATATATTCCTCTCTCAAGCATTGATATTGCGCCGTTTGGGCAACCTTTTACGCAATCTAAGCAGCCTATACACTTGTGTTTGTGCCAAAACACGGTTTCAGAAAAAGATATGCTTTCGGGATTATGACACCACTTACACTTTAGCGTACAACCCTTAAAAAACACGGTTGTTCTAAGTCCCGGTCCGTCCTCGGTGGACATTCTCTGTATATCAAGGACAATGCCCCTCAAATGATTAGACAACCTTGTGACTCTCCCTTGCAATAACTTCGTCCTGTAACTCTTTGCCTATGCTGGTAAAGTAAGCATTATAGCCTGTCACCCTTACAAGCAGATTTTTATAGTTTTCGGGGTGCTTTTGTGCGTCCCTCAACATTTCCGCATCCAAAATATTTATCTGCAAAGCCGTACCCCCGTTTTCTATATAACCTTTCAAAAAAGCCTTTAGCTTTGCTTTGTGGTCGTCGTCACGGGTAACCGAAGGGTTTAGGGTAATCGTATGCGAAGCGCCGTTTGGCAAGTAATTTACATAGTGCATAAAATCACCCTGCTCGGCAAAACCGCCCAAAACCTTGCCCACAGAGTTGGCATTGGCTGTCGGTCCGTTTGTGTCCGTACCGTTTACCGGACAGATTGCATTGGATAAAAATTGTCCGTGCTTTCTCCCGTCGGGACTTGCAGGCAAAATATAGCCAGAGCCTATCCAATAGTTCCAACTTAGCATACCGCCTCGATATTGCTTGTCAGTTTTGGTCTTATATTTCCAACACTCCTCCGCCCAATACTCCATTACCCGCCGTGCAAGTTCATCCGCTTCATCGTCGTCACGCCCGTACTTAGGCGCACGGTTGATAGCTGTTGTCTGCAACTTTTCATACCCCACCCAGTTGTTTTTTAGTGCGGTTATCAATTCGTCCATAGTACAGAGTTTTTTATCAAATACAAGATACTTTATTGCAAGCAGCGAATCCACCGTTGTCGCAAATGTAACTCCCTCTATGGTTACAAACTTTAACTCTGGACCGCCTTGGGTGATGTCCAACCCTTGCTCGGCGCATCCCCTTACAAGAGTGGATAAGTATGGTGTGGGCGTATATTCGGCACGCACTGTGTCACAATCGTTATATAGTGCAACCAACCGTTTTATCACATAGCTTATCTGCTTTTCAAATGCTTGATAAAACTCCTCAAAATTAACAAAGTTTCTCGGGTCGCCCGTCGCAGGAGCGTGTTCCTTTACTTTGTAGGGCTTGCCCCAAAGCGCATCTTTATATACTATCAAATCTTGCCCGTTCCCCAATGCCAACTCAACCGCTTTATAAAGGTTGGGATTGCAGTCCACCGTTTGAGAACGGTCGTTGCCGCACATCGTGTTTTCCAAACAGCCCACAGAGGCATAGTCAAAGACATTGTCCTCATTTATCAAATGTTTTACTCCCGCTTTTTCCGCTTGCCGTAAAAGTCCCGCCATAGAGCGCTCGTCAAAGTTGAGCAAAAACGGCGCACCTTGGCTTACCGATATCATATCGACAACCTTATCCAAAAGTTGTTCGGGGCTGTTTTTGTGCAAACGCACATTGGGCTTTGGCTCTAAGATAGGACTCATTTCGTCAATCACTTCCAACATAAGGTAGGTAAGCTCATTTGTCATATCTTTGCCGCCCTTGCCCATACCCGAAAGGTTAAAAAGCTGCCCGTATCCCGCAGTTATGCCTTGGTTACCGCCCACCCGTATCATAAAGTCGTATGCGGTATTTGCGTGAATAAAGAAACACTTTAATATCTCCTTGATAAACTCCCTATCCACACCCTTTTTCATAGACTCCAAATAATAAGGAAAAAGATATTGGTCAAGCCGCCCAAACGACACGCCCGGACCGGGATAGTTTTCATCCGTCATAACTAACATATGGGTAAACCAAAGCGCCTGTATCGCTTCATAAAAATCTTCTGCGGAAAGTTCTGGTACTTTCCCAATAATTTCTGCCATTCGGATAAGTTCTTTCTTGCGCTCCTCATCCTTTTCGTTTGTCGCAAGGCGCAAGCACTCGGCATTGTATTTAGCTTGTAGCTTGCGTGGCATATCACAAGCAATCAACATTGCACGGAGGTTGTCGCCCTTTCTTCCCTCTTTTTCCTCTGAGGTTAGCGTATGGTATAACTCTTCAATATGTTGGCGCTTTGCTTTAAAGCCATTTCTTAAAATATACGGATAATCGGGTATTAGGTGTCCGGATGTAGAGCCGCAGTTACCGAAACCCCTATCTTTAAACTCAAACAGCCGCTCCCTAAGCCCGTCCTTGCCACGCACAATTTTTTCATAGGCTTTTGCCTCCCGTTTATTAAAACAGCGTGACACCGATATATTAAAGCGTGCCCCGCACAATAGGTCGCCTGGCAAAATCTCTGCGGGCATCTTTTCTACAATCGCTTGCCTTATGCAAAACTCCTTGCGCTCGGGTAAGCTGCGTTTGAAAAAATCCTCGGGAAGGTCTAATTTTCTTGCGCCCAAAACATAACTTTTGTCAAACGCATTAAAAAAAGTGTGAACTTCCGGCACGATGTAAAATGTAAGTTCATCATAAATGGTATCAAAAGATGTGCCTGTAGTAAAGCTTTTGGACTCGTTGTTCCAATTTCTTGTTTCCCCTTTAAAATAATAGTCCCTTAAGCCTTGTATCCTTGGGGAGAGGTTATACGGTTCTTTTAGTTTGCTCATATTTTGCCTCCGTTATTGATATTGGCGCACATATTGCCAAGTCAAGTTTTCAATTTTTTCGCTTTGCTAGTATATTGTTTTTCGCTTATTGACAAATAAGTTTTGGGCAAAATCTCCCGTTATTTTACCAAACACAGCGTATGCGTTCGCCGTAAGTCAAAATATTTTCCATTATTTTTTGCGCCTCCTCGGCGTGCCGCATCTCTATTGCGAGGCAAAGTCCCTTGTGTGAGGCAAGCACCAAACTCCTGTCCGCATTTGACAAGAAAAACTCACGCACAAGATTAATATATGTTCCCTCCATAGATTTAAGTATTAGCGGGTACATAGCATTGCCCGTAGCATAGGCAATCTCTTGGTGGAACAAAAAGTTGTTTTCAGCAATTTCGTCCAAATCGTCTAAGTGTTCCGCTTTCTCTATTAATTTCTTTAAGCGCTTTAGCCCCTCTTCCGTTCTGTTTTTTGCTGCTAGATATGCAAAATGTGTTTCCAGCAATCTGCGACATTCCATTATGCCCACAAACAAGTTTTTTTCCATAACTTCTGCCCGCATAAGCAACATATTAAGTAGCTCTACGCTCCCGTGCCGCCAGTAATCATTTATAAAAGTACCTCTCCTAGGCACAATCTTTAGCAACCCCCTTGCAGCAAGCGCCGCTATCTCACTGCGAACTATCGTGCGGCTAATCCCGAGAGTTTGAGCAAGCTCTCTCTCGGGAGGTAGCCGCCCCCCTATAATATACCTGCCTTCCGCTACCTCTTTTAAGATGTAGTCGGTAAATCTTTTCGCAACACTTTGTGTACGCATATCTGCTCCGCTGTGGTAATACCACAGTTTTATTATAACAAGGGCATTTGCCGTTTGTCAATACCCAAATTATCAATCTTGCAAGGCTCTCTAAATTTTGCAAAAAAAACAATCGGCGTCCTAAACAAGAGCGCCGATTGTTTTTTGAGTTTAACTGTAATGAAAAATCTTATTTATTTTCTTATTCTTTTATAGGCAAAGCAGCTAAATATAAAGGTAAGCAGTTGTAGTCCTACTACAATCACATAGCCATATTGCAATCCTTCCGCTACTGTGGGGCTGATAAAGTCAACAATAGCATCTGGCTTTGCTTTTGTTAACATAACCCAAGCCGCTCCGCTAGCTAGCCCAAGTACGAGCGCAAGCAATGCGGCTATCCAAATATGAATTCTCTTTTTAGCGCCAAATGCGACTATAGCAAGTATCAAAACCACAACAGCGAGAACTAAAGATAGCAAGAATGCTATGGGAGCAACATATTCCATAATAGCAACATCATCTTTGCTAAATAGTGCAACTACATCTTCGCCTATATCCCTTACGCTATCAAAATGCACAACTTTTACATAGTCGTCTATTGCATCTATTTTGCCAAGGGCGCTAATCGCCGCAAATGCTATCACCAATACAGACAAAATAAGGATAAGGCTGATTATAACCGTTCTCCTCTTGAAATATCTTTTTGTTACAGCAGGGGCAGCAACGGGTGTTGCAGCTTGCACGGGAGCGCTAGTCACAGGACGCTTTCCAAACCTTTTTTCCATTGCCTCATAATAGGCAGTTACATAGGGTGAACTGAGGTTCACCAATTCGCCTTCATAGACGACATCGTCAACATACTCTAATTTTGACATATTTTTATACCTCCAAAAAACCTAAAAACAAATATTAAACTTCCCAACGGGGATTTAATATTCGTCATCCTCGTCAAATTGCGCAAAAGGCTGTAACTGCGAGCTATACGGTACAAGAGGAATTGGTTGCACAATCGGAGTGAGCTGAATAAAGTCCGCAGGTTTGGCTACGGGTACGGGAGCACAGTTATTCATTACTCTAAAAGACACCGAGGGTCTTCTTACTATTGGCTCTTCCACAACTTCGGGAACAGCTTTATTTTTCCTTGACATATGAACCTCCAAATATTTTGCTTATAGCATATCTACTATATGATATCACTAAGAAACAAAAAAAACAATACTTATTTAAAAAAAACTTTGCAAAATTTTGTTTTATTTTGCGGTTTACACCTAATTTGGCTTATTTTTTTGTTGCACTTTTGCAACTTTTTGATTTAAAATAGTCAACTATAATCGTTCTTTTTTGTGTCTTAACATATTCATATGAAATCAATAAATAAAGCCGTAATTAAGGCTAATTTGCGGCAATATTTTACGGTGTAAAAAGTTTTATATTAAAATCATTAATATTATCGTTCTTAATTAATGTTTACAAATCTATATATCCCAAGAATTTTTTTAATTAAAAAATCTTGCCGGGGGCTTTTTAAATTCACATTTTAATTTCGATCCACATCTCTTATTAGCCATATCAACCGAATATCCCTTAGCAATCAATTGTTTAAATTTAATAAGTTCATAAATTTGAATATCATCCACAAGCATATTATTGTTCTTCGCACCTTTAATCTTTAGTATATTTTTTTGTTCGGTTTTATACGGTCCCGTTATACAAGAATCACCATATTGTGATGTATTAGATTGTGCAATAAAACACATGTTGTCTCTTACTGTTGATTCAATTATGTTGGAAAAATAATTTGTATCTTTATTAAATTCTGGGACAAGAATAAGGTCAATTTTATTTTTTAACAATGCGCGTGAACTAATATTTGTAAACTCATAACAAAGTCTATTACTATAAGTACATTGATTACATAAATTATATATAGTTATCCAATCTCTAGGTGAATTAATAACTTTATAAGGTTTTAGCGCATCTATTTCAATTGGCGCATAATCATATTTTTCTCTAATATGTGTAAATAAATTTCGATACTTGATTTTACTGGAAGTATAAAAAGGCTGAATATTCGCAATAAAATTATATACCCTTTTACCTTTTTTAATATATTGCAATCCTAAGACTATCGTAAATCCTGCTCTTCTTGCAAAATTGCTCACATCTCCTAACCATGCTATTGGTAAATACAGTTCCGGCATAACAACTATTTTTGCATTATTATCTTCAGCTGTCTTTAACAATGAAAATAAATCTTTCTTATTCTCCACTGTTAATAACAATTTAGGGTTTTTGACTACATTTAAACAATCTTCTTCTTTTAATAATATACTTGCAACACCTACAGTCATATTTTTGATATTTTCCATAGCATGATATTCAATAGTTTCTATTCCTGACGAATGACGATTTTGTTCAATTCGAAATTCCGTATCAATAGAATTAATTTTTTTAAATTCTTCAAAGATATTATTAATTTTACCTAAAAATAAATTACCGCCATTTTCATAGTTTTGTAAAAAACTAAAAAGATTTAAATCCTCAAAATGAATAAATCTAGGGGAATATTTTAGTTTTCGCTCATCTAAAATCAATTTTTGCTTGGCTATAATGTTTATATCAGACTCAATTAAAGAATATTCTTCAGAATTTGAATTTGTAGTATAATTTATTAAGGGATAAGAAACCAAGTGATGATTAAACAAATTTGCTTTTTTTATAGTTAAAGCAATCTTTTTTATTTCATCTTTCTTAATTATCGGAATATTTAATGACAAAGCAATGGCCATAGCAATATTTAACTCATAATTAAGAGACTCTTTTATTTTAAATAAAATATCATCTTTTTTCGTCGAATAAATGTCTTGTAATTTTACTTTTGTTAACTTATTTATTTGAGTTACTACTTGCTCATAAAAACTTCTTATGTACTGACCGTCATTTTGAATTACTCCTAAATAAAAAATTAATGCCCATGAGCCACGGTATTCTAAACACCTTGAACCTGAATAAAATTCCAAAATACTTTCATTTTCATTTTTAAATGGATCTATAATGTTTTTATTAATATTTATCAATTTGTTTATATATTGAGTTGCACTATAATTATCTGAAACTAACAAATTGAAATCTTTAAATTTAGAAAAATTGTTGTCTTTTTCTTGATAATATACAGTGCCGTTAAAACCAGCCAAGTCAATACTGTCATCAAAAAAATTAACAGTGCTAACATTAACAAGCAGCTTTGCTTTCATGTTTTCTAATAATACTTTAGGCTCATCGTGATAAAAATTAAATACTTTCATTTTTTCAGCATTTATCTTTAAATCAGTATTATTAATACCATATATACCATTTCCTTGCATATTAAGTATCTCACTCTGTATCAATAAATTATTAATTATATCTTCAGCTGTGATTGCCTTATCATCTGAATCATTACGCATTACTATAACAATATCATCCACATATCTGCCGTAATATAATGTTTTATCGTTTTCATTTATTTGTTTGTCAAAATTTTGCAAATATAGGTTAGCAAGAAAACAGGAACTCGCTAATTGAAAGGGAAAAATGCACTCTTCTTCGTCCGTATTTGCAATTATATTTGTGCGAAAGCCTTTCAGTAATTTTGTATACTTAAAATATATTTTCGCAATAATTTCAGTTAAAAAAGAAAAATCAGCCAATCTATTATCATTGTTAAAATACTCAGGTAATCTATTGAAATTAAAATTCACTGAATAAAAATATGATTTAATATCTAAAGATATTAAGGTTGTATTTTGACCTTTTTCATAACAATCATCAATTTTTTTTAGTGCCTTATTCCGCCAATTAGAATATTGCTTAAAATATGGTTTGAAAAATCTATTTGAAAAAAAATCAATGGAATCTTCATAATATAATTGATTAAAATTGCAAGCATAATTGCTATCAGAAACTGAGCAATTATCATATGATATTTTACCAATTAATAATGTCCACAAACAATCTAATAACATTAATTCTATGGGCATATTTATTAAGAAATTTATTTTAGTTAATTCTGTTTCAATAATTTTATTTGATATAGTTAATATATGATTTTGCTTAGGGTCAAAATTTTTTGGGAAAGCATAAAAATCTATTTTGTCAATTAAATTTTTTATATATTTTTGATTAGATGTCTTTATTGGATTTTTTAACAATAGAGCAAGTTTCTTAAATATTTTTTCCATGTTTGTTTGATTTTCTTCAAAAAGACCTATCTTATGTCGCTCAAACAACTTATCCTTAGAATAAAAATATAGGCTCTTAATTTTTTTATAAGCACCCTCAATTATATTATAGTTTTTATTTTCATCAGTAAACATAAATCCCTTTTATTATCGCTTTAAAGATTAATTTTCAACTTACTGCACCTTATACGAACATGCTCTTTGGACTCAATATAATTCATTTTTCTTATCTTTTGGAAAAATAAATCATATCTATATTCTATTCCCAAAACTGCCGCTATTTTCTCAAGATCAAATATTGAAAAAGGTATTCCTCTTTAATTAAGCGTTGAAATTTTGAGGCGAATCGCCAATCCTACAAGTAAGCTCAGCTTGACTAATATTAAATCTTGCGCAAATTATTCTGATTTGTTTCCGGAACATTAATTGTTGAACTTCACATTTAATTGGTTTTAGTATAAACTATAAAGTTTACAATGTCAATTTTATTGTTTATACTTTTAAAAATAATAAACGATGTAGTAAAATGAGCAGAGTGGCTAAAGCTATTCAAGATTAGAAAAAATGAATACAGCAATCGAATAAACATATACAAATTACGAGAATTGAAAAATATATATAATACCCTGATTTACCCTGATTTACCCTAATTCGAAAACTGAGATAATAGAAAAATCTCATTGTTTTAAAGACTCTCCCGACAGGAAAATTAAAAGCCGTCGAAAGGCTATATGACGAATATCCAACTAGAGAAATGTACCGCATGTTAAACTTAGATCATGGAACATTTTTAAATCATCATTATCAATAGAAAAAAGGCATTCTTCTAGAACAAGGAAATTATCTTCATCTACAGAATAAGTTAAATAAAAACTTCAATCAAACCGAACCTAATAAATATTGAGTTAGCGATGTAACGAAAATTAGGATTGGACAAAATCTCTTCAATCTTTGCGTTATAATAGATTTGTTCTCTAGGAAAATCATATCGCATAAGGTTTCAAGCAAAAACGATAGTAAACTTATAATCACTACTTTTGAAGATGCCTTCGAAAGCAGAGATTGCCCTAAAGACAGAGGCTCTACGCCCAATACAGTGACACAAACAAAAAAGCAGACTTTTTGTCTGCTTTTTTGTGTGGCTTTATTAAAGAATAATCATTATATAATCCCGCTTTGAGAAAAGCTTTTAAGATTATTTATTAATTTTATCCAGCACAAAGATATTTAGGTGATTTTTAATGAATAAATTTACAATTATAGAACGAATCAGCTATTTTAGAACTCGTGCAAAGCTATCTCAAAAGGCATGAAAAATTAATCAACATTGCATTCGCAGTTAAACTGTGATACTATTTAAAAAGCTGCTAATTGACGGAGTTGTTAGATAAGCATCAGACGGCCATTAAAAAAAATGTGTTATATTTGGAGTTTGTTAAGCATAGTCCTATGTATTTTTTAAGGCTCGTCCTTTTTGTATATTCCGCCTTTGCATGTTTTAAAGAGCCGTTTTGCAATTTTAAAGAGAGCAACCAATAATATATCTTTTCTTAAAACAATAATTGCATATTCCGAACATGTGGGCTTGCACAAACATTTTCTGCGAGTTTCCTCTTTTGCATAATGTTGATAGCATTCTACAAGTTTTATACATAGCAACCGTGCAATATATAAAAATGATATGCTAAATGATGCTATATAAACTAGAGGTATGCGAAATTTGATATGAAATAGAGAAACAGAGCCAAATGCCGTTAAATAACTAAAGCCACCATAACAGAATATGATTAGGAGAATAGTAATTATATTGGTTTTTGGTTTAATTAACGGTTTATTTTGCACATACGCTTGTACCTCTTGTTGTTCTTTTAGTGAAGCGTGATACAAGCGGTGCAACTCACTTTCTTCATTACTCGACATTTACTTCTTTTGAAACCTGTATGCAACCGCCTTTTTTGGGCAAGGTAAAGGAAGGGTCAATTTTTCGTATTTTCGCAACATACTTTTGCAGAAAACTTTTATCCACACCAACACCGTACCATTGTTGCTGCCAATATACTCCGTCCTTCCATGCTTTAACGGCTGTATCCATTATAGATGTATGCGATGAAAAGAATTTTTCAATTTCATCTCCGAAAGCATACAGGGTTGTAATGCTCAACCTGCAAGTATAAATTGCGGAAGCTTTTATGTCATTTTGAATACGATTTACAAATGAAGGTAGCCCTTTAATTTTGTCAAATATAATAGCGAGCAGTTCCGCCTTTTCGGTTAGTGTATCGGAAGATTTCGCAATTAAGCCAATAATTGGCGTCATTGCATTACAAAAATCTTTATATGCTATTTCTATACCCCCTTTCGTTCCGTCAAGTAGTCTATAGTAAGCGTGGAAAAACTTTGCTTCAGCATTGTTTGGGTCTTCCATTCTTATCAAATCATAAAAATGCTTTGTGTCCTCTGCGTTCTTTTCAGAGCGAGCAGCTCTAGCAAGCAACAGAGTTTTCTCATAATCGAATCCATTGTTTGACATAATATTTTATAGCATCCTTTTTGTAAATTTTATTATATTATAACATAAGGATATTTCTTTTACAAGAGGTAAATTGTAGTTATTATCTATTTATTTATCAAATAGTTAGTTTACACCTATCACTTTAGTAGATAATAAAGAATTATTAATGTTGCTGTCTAAATGGTTATCCTATCTTATTATATTAAAATAATAAAAAAGGGTATTAACTATGAATTTAAATGAAATTATAAACAGAGTAAGAATTATTAGAAACCGTGCTAACCTTTCTGCCAGAGAACTTAGCTTAAGTATTGATAAAGCTGCAAATTATATTAGCTTGCTTGAGTCACAAAAAAGGAGTTTTGAGCCGTCCCTATCAACCTTACTTGAGATTATTTATTATTGCGGCTCTACACCCGAAGAATTTTTTTATGGCAATATTCACCAATATGCATTAGATAAGCAAGTTTTAGATTTTACCAAAACTTTATCTTCCTATCAAAAAGATGCCATACTCAATTTATATAAAAAATAATATTTTTACGCATTGTCCCTCTCATTTATCTCATCAGTGTTGCCCCTTGGAGCAAAATTCAAGAATCGTGCATAAATGCAGAGGTTCTATGCCAACACAAAATGTCTAAATTAGACATTTGTTATTTTCCAACTTGTTTAGAGTAAGAAATGTCTAATTTTGTTTTACATTTAGCTTGAATTCAACTCACAATATTACATAGGAATAATAAGCCATCTTCAACTCGTTTTTTAACAGAGTACAGTTTATCAAAGCTATATCGTCTAGCTTCTCCATGTGTGCCATCATTTAATATGTGGAACAATTCAAGAATATTGTTTATATCCTCTTCTACAAAACTTTCAGCATTAGGATTGGATATACCTTTTTTACCAAGTAAATATTTTATTTTTGAACGTCGTGTAGCATTCCCAATGGAAGTTTTTTCGCAATTTGGATATTCAGCGAAGACAACTTTATCTGGAGCTTTGGCATTGAATATTTCAGTAAATATTTCTCTGGCGCTTGTGCAAAAATGTCTGGTTGCATCTGGATTCGCTGGACTTAAAGAGAATAGTGCACCACGCCAACGGTTATCTAAATCAATAGAGATCTGTATCAACTGCCCAATAATTGCAGTATCTTGTAAGGATACTGCTGGTGCTGCTTCTCGAGCCCCATTAATTATTGCGTTTGCCGTTTCAAGGTTATTTGCGTTTTCTTGTTCAATATCAGAATAGAAGCGGTCTTCAAACTCACTAGGATAATCTATAGCGTCATAGTAAGATGACACTTGCCCATAGGCGCTATTTAAAGTTTTCACCGATGTTGTATATGTAGTTGTAACTCTAAAGGTTGGCTGTGATAAAAGTTTCCGTAGTTCTTGATCAATGCGAGCACGATTTTGACGCACTTGAGAATTATATCGGCGTACTTCTTGATTATACTTGTTAACTGCCGAGTTGACATCACGGTTATATTTGTCGATTTCATGATTGATTTTTCGAATTTCTTGATTCACTTTATTTTGAGCTTGTCTCATTTGATTTTTGAACTGGGCTGCATTAAACTTTTTCGCCATATACATCTCCCTTATAGCAAGAATAATATATTTTTGGACGGTTTATATTATGGAAAAATTATATCATATTTGTCATATAAAGTCGAGTAATAAAATATTCTTTCATTAATAGTGGCATGTCCTCATCGGTAAAGAGGATGCCTTTTTAGTATAAAAAGCAAACAAACGAGGTGTTAATTACCTCGGTCGCTACTTGTTATAAATTCTCTTCTACATCGCCCTTTACTCGGATATATTCTACCATTCAACTGCCACACGCTAAATTAGGATATAGTCTCCCTTTTGAGCTAACCGATACCACCCAAGACAAAATGCTTGTTTTTCGCATCGCTGTTCATCCCGCTCTTGGTCAATCTCAGCTTGCGAAAATTATTCGTTTCGTCGAAAAACAAAATTCCGCTGAAGTTGTTGGTCATTTGTTTTTATCATTTCCAAAAAATCAGCCATTTCATCAATCCTATGCCGTAGTAAAAGTATCAAATAACCCCTCGTAACCGCAATCTTTGATTTTCTTAATAAATTGATTTCTTTCTGCCACACTGTTAAAATCATTTAGATACCATGTCATGCCTTTCGTATCAATGCACTCGCAAATTCTTTCTAAATAAACCATATCAATGTCTGAGAATGAAAAACCCATTGAGTAGATGCTGTCTATTTCCGCATTTTTCAATCCTTTGAAAAACTGGTGGTGTATAAAAAAAGCATCCTCCGTTTTTTTGCGTAAAGCATTATGTAATCCATTTAAGTCTGCGCCGAAATATTTGCCGCATTTATAAGCAAAATTATCCTCATCATACTCCATTCTTTCGCCGTGTCCAAAAAAGATTTCCTCGCCCTGCTTGCCATGTATGTGAACAACATTTTTTGTTCCATATATCGTTTGAAGCGTCGAGGTATAGTTAAAGTTCAAAAATAAATCGTTTTCTTTATCAATTAGCTTTTTGAATTTTAAGCTTGGCTTGCCTTTTCTTATATCTATACTTGAAACCCATTCATCGAAAAATTTGGAAATCATAGAAACAGCGGCTGTCAAATAAGATGAGTTATCTTCATTTTTATATGCCGCATGGAATGGTTTTTCCCCGTATTCTGCTATATCGTCAAAATACTCGGTAAAATCAAACATCGCTAAATACAATTCTAATTCCGACCAAAGACCTTCCGACGAATCGACGCCGTCAATTAAATCTACGATAAAACTTGCGCATTCATTTTCGTTGTAGCCGATATCCCCGCCATGCATTAGGTTTGGCTGTGGCAAATTGCCCCAACAATTTGTATAGGGATAATTCTTTATCAGAAATTCTCTGAAGTCAGAATACTTTGTCTTGAACTTATGCGCACTGTCAAAGCCGTTTCCGATAATGAACAATTTCATTCTTTGCCGTCCGCTATATGCCGTACTTCGCTCGCCGTGATCATAATTTACATGCCTTCTTTAACTCGTATGTTTCCCACAAAAGGTTGACCAAGTTGAACGTACTTCCCACCGCTAACCTTGCATGGTGTGGCGTCAATCCGCTGAAGCCTTTTCCCTTGCCGTGCCCACTACCGTATGAATTTCTTAGTTCGGCGATGCCCACGACTATTTGATTCAACATCCAAGGTTTTTCTTGATTTCGTGCTTTTTTCTCTATCCCATATTTGTTTCGCTTACCCATCAGTCAAATCAGATTACCCTCTTTTGAAATAATTCTTTATTATATAGTTTGCAAAATCCGCAAAGGGTTTCTCAATAATAGTGGTGGCTTGCTGGTATGTGTAGTGGTCGTCATTAAGTATTAGCGGGTGAACTTCAAACACCACTTTTCCCTCATTGCCTTTCAAAACCGTCTTGCATTGCTCGAAGGTTATATCAACATCATAGCCCTGCACTCTTAGCCATTGGTGAAAATCAAACATGACCGTCTTTGTCTTTTGGGTCGGAGTACAGCGTATGTGGGTCAATTGGAATTCAATGCCATTCCCCTCGGCAACGGCTGTAAACATTGTCGCAAGCACCCTCGATGCATCCATGGAAAATTCTGCCAAGTTGAGATTGATAATACTACCAAAATTACGACCGAAAAATCCTGATAAGCCCCACGCTCCTATTCCGCCTTAAAGTGGCTTATCGTATACATTCTCCCATCAAAATTGCCGTTAAAGGAATATATGTCAGGGGGCGGAAGTCCTTCATCGAGGTCGCCTGCTAATTGTATTTCTGTCCCTATGGCAGTCCAATCCATGTTATCCAAATTGATATTTGCACCCAAAGCAAAATAAGCATTTTCGTAAGTTTCGCCGCTATTTACAACTTCTGCAAAAGAGATGAGATGCGCTTTAGTTTTAAGCACATAGGGGTCGTCTTTCTCACCCGTACCCTCAACATTTTCATCAGATATGTTGCAAGCAATAAGGGCAATTAGCATTAAGAACACAAGAACAATCAACAATAAAAACTTGTTTTTTCTCATAAAAGCACACTCTAAACTGATAACTACATATTATCAAAATAAATATATTATTACAAGCCTAATTTTAATATATATTTTCTATATTATTCAAAAGCATCCATTTAACATGAAAAGTTAATAAACATTACATTCGCAGTTAAACTGTGATAGATATTGTTCTACTGTTTAGCAAATAATTAGCTTTGCGTTTGCCTCATCAGTTTTGCCCTTTGGACAAAACTCAAGAACCGTTCATAAATACAGCACTCCTACGAATTATGCAAAATATGCTCTAAAACCGTTAATCTTGATAAAGTTTATAATTAGGCATTTCTAAGTTTTGAATTCCATATGTGATTTTTGTTTCATAATATACATCTAATATTTTCAATAATCCTTCATATGTAATATAGTTTACTGAAAATGATATTAGTTTATCATTTTCAACCACATACTCATATAAATACTCATTTAGTTCATCGTCATATAGTACATCGTAAGCAATTTTTATCACATGGGTTTGCGTCTTACCTTTTTTTGTAGAATTGGTGCTAATTGCAAAATTATTGAGCTCAAATATATAATCCTTATCAAACAATTCATTAATGAATGATAATTCACTATCATGCTTTATTTTCTTTATCGTTCTATAAATATCCTCTCTTGTAATTTCTTCTATTTCACGGCTTTTAACAAAATCTTCGTTATGCTCACCAAGAGTTACAAGTTTGTTATTGCTTGCTCTACCCTCCCATATTTCATCCGAATAAAACTCCATCAGCACATCATTTTTGTCATAATATTAAAGATGAGTAAAAGTATATAGTTGGATTATGTTCATTATATGTTATTTGACCAACTCTTTCACTCATATATTTTTCTTCAACTTTTCCAAACTCATCATAATTATTTTGTTTAATTTCAGACGTTACTTTAATATCTTCTTCTTCCGAAATATAATTTCTCGCTGCATTTTTTAATATTTGCATTGCCTCATCATTGGATAGTTCAGTTTCTTTTATGCAAGCAGAAAGTGGTAGAATAGTAAGTAATAATAAAACTATTGCTATAGCAATTTTTTTCATATAATCCTCCTTTTAACTTGAAAATTTATAGTCTTATCTTAAAAAAACGCAATTATATTTTTGTTATTTATAAACTTTTAAGATTATTATACCAATATCATCAAGCGCTGTCAACCCAAGTAATGTTAACTAATACTATACCTAAACAGAGTTTCTATGCCAAACATGGCGATACATCAAAAAAGCAGACTTGCTCCAAGGGGCAAAATTGCGAACCGTGTATAAATACAGAGTTTCTTTGCCAACACAAAAAACCACACAAAAAGGACTGCTTTTGCAGTCCCTTTTGTGTGGCAAGATGATACAAAATGTCTAATTTAGAGATTTGTTGCTTTCTACTTTGTTTAGAGTGGGAAATGTCTAATTATTCCGTATACAACGATAGCGCTTAACTCTAAATTGACGTTGTTTAGTCGACTGCTCATACTTGCGATTTGTGTCCTCGAGTAATATTTGTTTTAACAACCAGCCAATATCATGGCCTGCTGCACTACAAGCGGATTTATCGCTTTTGGCAATACTCTTATGATACGTCCAAATAGCCTTAATAGGCGGTTGCCAATAGTAGTTTTCCTCACCAAATAAATTGTGTGCGGCAAACCAATCAGAGCCACCGTTTAACTTGTTTGAATTGCAAAAAGAATAGACGCATCCTTTTATATATGCCTTAATAATTTTCAAGTCGTCAGCTCCGATTTGTGCAGCTATTTTGTAAATTTTTTGATTTCCTTGTAGTATTTTTCTACACCTCCCTATTGCAAAGATAGCGTATAGGTTATATACAAACTCCCACTTCCAGTATAGCAATCAATAATTAATTTACTTCTGTCGCTTGATATATAAAATTGAGCAAACACATATCCAGTTATGGCAAAATTCTCGTAGCTATTAACTGTAGTTCCATTTGTCCAATATTTCCCAGTGTATGTATTATCTCTCCCATAAACGTTTGGGTTGTAAACTTTTAGTGAGTAAGAACCTCTGTCATAACCTCCATCTAAGGTCATTTCAATAACAACTCCTGTTTGGCTGCTGTATTTATAGGTTTTGTTATCACCCCCGAATAGTTGCGGAAGATATACAATCGCTAAAATGACAGCAACCGCCACTACTGCAATTCCAATCCAAATTTTTTTGTTTTTGCTAGGCTGTTTCACGGATTCTGTGTTTGTATTTTGTATAGGGTTATAGGCGGCAGGTTTATATGGTGTTTCAAGCGCTTGGTAAAGCTCTCTCCACATAATACCGACAAGTTCTTCCATTTTTGTCTGCCAAACTGATTGATTATTGTTTACCGTGGCAAACGGGGTTGTTTGAATTTGTATGATAGTTGTACTTTCATCTTTTTCCGTTAATAAAATTGTTACACATTGAGAGAACTCTATTGTTTTATCTGTTAATATAGCCGTTACAGATTGAGAAAACCCTACCACCAAACCCTGTCTGATGCCAATATTTTTTAGCTCAAAGCAATTCTCATTGATTTCATTACGAACACCTAGGAAGTGCCACGTTTTTCTTATAGCGGCACGGCATAATGAGATATTAAAGTTTGCCGTAAATTCCTTTTGTAAAGTCAAAGAATCCATATGATTTCCCCTTAGTATAGTTTATTTTGAACTCTCAATAACAGCTTTCATTTCTATATTGCCAATAGATTCGGCATAAGATAAGGCAATTTCGCAAGGCTGATATTATTGATATTTATATTTCCAAAATAATTATATCAGGTCTTTTGACCTATGTCAATACTAAAGACCTAAATAATTGTATATTATATAAGATGGTATATATAGATATTATAAAGCAAATAATGATAGAACATAAATTAAGCCAACAGCAATTAGCAGACATTCTCGGCGTAAACCAAACAACCGTCAGTCAATGGTTACTTGGTCGCAAAAAACCGGGATATGACAGCATTATGCTGCTATATCGCAAATTTAATATAGAGCCTAATGAGCTATTTGATTTATAGAAACAAATAAAATCAACACTTATACATAAAGCGGAAATTGAGTCATAATTCGTATTTTCGGCAAGAGTATAAAGGTTGTTCCTACCTAAGTGTGAATTAGAAGTATAACGTCAGTTTCCCTCATCAGTTTGCCCTTTGGGCAAAATTCAAGAACCGTGCATAAAGGCAGAGGATAAGCGTGTTGGACCATTCGTATTTTCGGTAAGAATATAAGAGGTTGTTCCTACCTAAGTGTGAATTAGAAGTATAACCGTCCGTTTCCCTCATCAGTTTGCCCTTTGGGCAAATTGCGAACCGTGCATAAATGCAGAGGATAAGCGTGTTGGACCATTCGTATTTTCGGTAAGAATATAAGAGGTTGTTCCTACCTAAGTGTGAATTAGAAGTATAGCCGTCCGTTTCCCTCATCAGTTTGCCCTTTGGGCAAATTGCGAACCATGTATAAATACAGAGGTTCTATGCCAACACGGGGAGTCGCAAAAAAAGGACTGCTTTTGCAGTCCCTTTTGTGGCTCCCCGTGTTGGACTCGAACCAACGACCCTGCGGTTAACAGCCGCATGCTCTACCGGCTGAGCTAACGAGGAATATAATGTGCTACATATTATTTGTTATTATATCATATAATTGTAGCTTATGTAACATATATTTGATAATCACTCACGATTATTTACATATATATTCAAACAAACAAGAATGATTATGTTTTCAGTCTTGTTTGTGTTTTTTTATAAAAATCCGGCGGCGACCTATGTTCCCGGGTCGTCTCCAACCAAGTATTGTCGGCGCTGAAGGGCTTAACTTCTGTGTTCGGGATGGGAACAGGTGGTTCCCCTTCGCCATCGCC
>JBAZCO010000011.1:0-28902 GCA_041654915.1 Clostridia bacterium
TTCGTGTCTTGGACTCGGTCATTTATGTCTGGATAAACTCCCTTCGTCCTCGCACTCATAAGGGACGCAATCTCCACCCTTCTTGCGGGTTTTGGGATTTTCCATGATAAGGGCGCATCTTGCGCCCTTATTTCGTGTCTTGGACTCGGTCATTTATGTCTGGATAAACTCCCTTCATCCTCGCACTCATAAGGGACGCAATCTCCACTCTTCTTGCGGGTTTTGGGATTTTCCACGATAAGGGCGCATCTTGCGCCCTTATTTCGTGTCTTGGACTCGGTCATTTATGTCTGGATAAACTCCCTTCGTCCTCGCACTCATAAGGGACGCAATCTCCACCCTTCTTGCGGGTTTTGGGATTGCCATGATGCTAGGCGATTGCATTATTAGCGAAATATAGTGTCTTTTAAATACAGTGGTATTTTATTGTTTTTATAGTGTCACTTTTAGGGTTTATAGTGCCAGCCTAGAAATTATGCTTTTGTAGAGATATAAGGGTTTTATTTTTATATTTTTATGATACAATATATCTAATGAAAAAAAGAAAAAGAAAATTTATAATTATTATATTGATAGTGAGTTTGCTGTTGCTGTTGCAGGGTCTAACATTGGAGATATGTTAAAGTTTTGCAAATGCAAATGACAGATAACCCCCAATACGCAGCGTTAACGCATAATAAATTAGCAAGCAACTATACAAGCCCTGATGTATATAAAAAACTCAGCATCCACATTGACGGCATAGGTATGTGCTGGATGATTGATGAGCAGAACAATATCATTTGGCACAACGGCGCAACGGGGAATTATAATAGCTATGTTGGTTTTGATAAACTCATGCAGACGGGGGTGGTTATATTATCCAACTTGCCGCCTGACTATAAAATCTCGACAACGATTATTGGCGTTAGACTGCTAAATGAATTGAGAGGATAAAACTTTTAGAGAGAGTTTTAAGATATATATGAGCTTGAGGAGGGTTTTGTGGATAAACAGCCTAAAAAGTGGAGAGATACGATAGACCCGTATTCAATACGCTTTAAATATATTGAAATAATAAAAATATTGGGGTATCCGCATGCTGCAAACGATGTTTTTTATTTGAAAGCAAGATACAAGGAAAAAGATATATATTGCTTTTTGAAAAGCGCTAGACATATTGATGCAAATATCAAGAATGAGATTTGCGTGCTTAATACCTTGAAATTTGATTATTTACCCAAAGTTATTGAGTATGGTGATGATTTTTCCTATATTATTACAGAGGCGGTTGAGGGCGAAAGGTTGTCCAAAATAGTTGGGGAAAATAAGGGCTTGGAGTCCTTGAGTTTTATTAAAGAGTATGGGGAAACATTGGCAACCTTACATATGCAAAAAAGCGATTTTGATAGTGCGCCGCACCGAAGTTATCATCAAATACCCGATAGGCAATATTTTGGGGAGATAGATTTACTTGTCGTTTATGACTGGTTGATTAGCAACCAACCGCACAATACTAATAGGTGTTTTATACACGGTGATTTTCATTATGCAAACATTCTTTGGAAAAACGGTCACATAAATGGCATTTTAGACTTTGAACTAGCGGGGATTGGCAACAAGGAGTTTGATATTGCTTGGGCAATAATTTTAAGACCCGAGCAGAAGTTTATGAAGACCAAAGAGGAATACAAAGAGTTTATAAAAGGCTACCGCTTGAAAAACAACTGTGATGAAGGGTTAGTAAAGTATTATATGGCGCAGATTTATGCAAAATTTTATCGGTTGGGGGATGAGCGGTACAAGGAATATATTTTGCAGTGGTACAGAGAAAATATATAAATCGATTGCCACCTTAAAAAGATATAAGGTATTTAATTTTTGTGAGATGGAAAAAAACGGCGGTTGTGGTTAATAACTGCCGTTTTTATTTGGTATAGTTGCTAGCTGTCTTTTATGCCAATTCAGGATGTTTGTCGTTGTAAATTTTGTTTACATCATTCCATTGGTGGATTTGCTTAACTTGAGCAACGAGCGGTCCAATTAAAATAAACGAACCAAGTATTGTCCACAACAACCACCCGCCGCCTGTAATGCGAGGTTGACCGCCGTTTTTGATGATTAATTCTGCCATTCTGTCGCAAACACGATAGTTCCAATAAAATGCGTAGTATCCAAACGATATTATGGACATCAATATAAAAAATCCCAGTCCTCCTACATCGTTTTTGCCGTCCTCGGCGCAAGTGAGATTTACATCTTTAGCTAGGCGGTAGATATAGTATAATCCATAAAAACCAAGAGTGATGATTGATAGGAAAAATATTTTCCAAAATCCTCGTGTTGTTGTTAACATATAAAAATAGCCCCTTTTTTTTGATGATATAATAGTAACATACAAAAGAGTGGATGTAAACAACAAATTATGTAAAATTTTTGGAGGTTTAAGCGAATTCATATGTAATTTTTTAAATACGACTTACTTTTATACGCTTGCTTTGCTAGGAATGGTTTTTTGCATTGTTATTGGTTGTTATTTAAAACGGACTTTGATATAATTATATAAATTTATACTTCGGAGTTTACTAATGCTAATTATTCCTAAAGACTACAAAAGCACCCTAAACATAAGGGAAACCCAAAGAGCTATCGCCTTTACCCGCAAGGCGTTTGAAAAACGCTTGTGCGCCGCTCTTAATCTAGAAAGGGTGAGCGCTCCCCTGTTTGTTGCCTCGGGTGAGGGTATTAATGACGACCTCAACGGCATTGAAAGAGCGGTGAGCTTTGATATCCCATCTGTGGGCGGCAGAGAGGCGCAGGTTGTGCATAGCCTTGCCAAATGGAAAAGAATTATTTTGAAGGAGTACGGTTTTAATGCGGGCGAAGGGATTTATAGCAATATGAACGCTATCCGCCGTGACGAGGAACTTGACAATATACACTCGATTTATGTTGACCAATGGGATTGGGAAAAGGTGATAAATAAAGAGGATAGGACAGAGGAATACCTAAAAAACACCGTATCCGCCATAGTTAATGCAATGGCAGATACATTGGATGATGTGAAAAAAGAATATCCCGCTATCACGCTAACCTTGAATAGAAAAGTAGCTTTTATCACCGCACAAGAGCTGGAAGATAAATATCCGCACCTCACGCCCAAAGAAAGAGAGGATGCTTTTACCAAAGAGAACAAAACGGTATTTATAATGAAAATAGGCGACAAACTAAATAGCGGCAAGCCCCACGACGGCAGAGCGCCCGACTACGATGACTGGCAGCTAAACGGCGATATTTTGTTGTGGAATGAGCTGCTTGGTATCTCCTACGAAATATCGTCTATGGGTATTCGTGTGGATGAGAAGTCACTTGCCGAACAGTTGGAAAAAAGCGGTTACACCGATAGAGCTGCCCTCAAGTATCACTCTTTATTATTAGGCGGCAAGCTCCCCCCTTCGATAGGCGGTGGCATAGGGCAATCACGCCTTTGTATGCTTATGCTGCAAAAAGCGCACCTGGGCGAAGTACACGCTTCGGTATGGAGTAAAGAGATGTGGGATGAGTGCGCAAAAAACGGAATAAATCTACTTTAAATTGTTAGAAAGTTCCTGTTTTTTAGCGCTATGATTGTAATACAAAAAAATAATTTAATCTCATATTAGGAGGATAAGTATGTCAGAATTTTTAAAAGCAATTGCCAATAGGCGCAGTATTTATGCTTTGGGCAACGAGGAAATCGTAGACCGTGAGCGGATAGAAACCATTGTTACCGAGGTGGTACGCCACACACCATCCCCATATAATTCACAAAGCACAAGGGTAGTTTTACTTTTTGGTAAAGAGAGCAAGCGTTTGTGGCAAATCACTTTAGATACCTTAAAAGCACGCATATCTGCTGCTCAATATCCCAAAACAGAGGAAAAAATTAATAATTCCTTTGCATCGGGGTATGGCACGATACTTTTCTTTGAGGAACAAGCGGTAGTTGAAGGGTTTCAAAAGCAGTTCCCGTCCTATGCGGACAACTTTGCCGTTTGGTCGGAGCACACCAATGCAATGCACCAATTTGCCATATGGACGGCATTGGAGGCAGAAGGATTGGGCGCATCCCTGCAACACTATAACCCCATTATTGACGATGCAGTAAAAAAGGAGTGGGATTTGCCCGCCTCTTGGACGCTAAGGGCGCAAATACCGTTTGGGAAACCGTTAATGACACCCGGAGAAAAGGAGTTTGCAGATATTTCTATGCGAGTCAAGGTCTTTGGAAAATAACGCTAAACACCTTAGGGCATATGAATAACTTTTAAGACGGGCATATCACTATCCAATACAACTAGTCATATAAATATAACTATATAATATTCGTTTTAATAAAAATAATCGCCCGTGCTTATAAAGTTGCGGCAAGTTAATAATAGAACGAAAAAGGGGATGTGTATTTTGGATTTATTTGAAACAATTAGCGCAAGAGAAAGTTGCCGTGATTTTACCGCACAGACAGTAGAGCGGGAAAAGCTTACAAAGTGCGTGGAGGCGGCACGGCTTGCGCCGTCCGCTTGCAACGGACAGCCTTGGAATTTTTATATTGTATCGGAATCGGTAGAACTTGTGGAGAAGGTAAGAGAGTGCCTAAAAGAAAAAGGTATGAATAAGTTTACTGACAAAGCTCCCGCTTTTATTGTAATAACCGAAGAAAGCACCACGCTTACCGCACGGGTGGGCGGAGCGATAAAAAAGCACGACTATCCGCAAACCGACATAGGCATAGCTGCGGCGCATATCGTTCTTGCCGCCACGGCGCAAGGGTTAGGTTCTTGCATTCTTGGTTGGTTTGAGGAGAAAAAACTCAAAGAAGAGCTTGGCATAAAGAGTGCAAAGCGCATAAGACTAGTGATTGCTTTGGGCTATGCCGAGGATAAGCCGCTTCGCACAAAAAAGAGAAAGCCCGCCGAGGATATTTTTATATTCAAATAATCAATCAATAAAATATCAATATCAAAACAAACTAAGGAGAAAGGGTTATGAAAAAAAGAGTGAGAAATTTTTTTAGCGACTTCAAAAAGTTTATCAGCAAAGGTAACATTATGGACTTAGCCGTTGCCGTGATTATTGGCGGAGCATTTGGCAAGATTGTTACTAGTTTGGTAAACGATATCATTATGCCGCTAGTCACGGGCGCAATAGGGGTAAACACTATAACCGAGCTGTCTTGGGTGATTAGAAAAGCGGTGGTGGAAAACGGTGAAATCATACAACCCGCCCTCACAATAAATTGGGGAAGTTTTTTGCAAAACATCATAGATTTTCTCATCATATCGTTTTTTGTGTTTTTGGCTATTAGAATGTTGTCGGTTGCCAAGAATGTTGCTGGCAAGATAGCCGAGGAGGCAAAAGAGACTGCCGAAAAAATCGCAGCCGAGGCACGGGAGCTATTGGAGCGCAAAGGCTTGAGCGGCGAGAGCGCAACACAAGAGGATATAGCGGCTTTGCAGTCTGCAGTAAATACCTTGGAAGCCGCCGCAACAGGGACGGCAGATACGATTGCAACAGAGTCAAGTGATGCTTTAAGCACACAAACAACAGCAGGCTTATCGGCAACAACTGCGAATGTAGAGGCGCTTTTAGTGGAAATCAGAGATTTAATAAAGGGAAAATAAGTTATCCTTTTATTATATTTTTTTGTCCTAGCTACCGCTAAAAGCGGAGGAAGTGAAAAAGTTACAATGCAAACTATGCTGTTTAGGCTACCTTTGTTTTATTCTAGGTAGCCTAATGATTGAGTTTTCGCTAAATGTTAAAAGACTTATAACAATTTTACAGCAACCAATGCATTATTGATTAAATAAATTTATTACCAAAAATTAATTAATTTTGATTGGCTGTTGACATATTATATTTTATTATATATAATATATCTGTCCGATAATTACTTGTTTTACAAAGTCGGACGGGAGCAGATATGTCCAAACCCATCAAGCTTATAGTTGTAATAATTTGTTTGTTCGCCTTAGTGGTGGCTCTTGCCGCTTGTTCAAGCTATCCTCAAGGGGCAAAGTTGCAAGCAGGCAAAGACGACTTCTCTAACACCCCGAGCGTGGTTGAGGGTACTAACGACAAATATGCCACACCTCCCGCTAATGCTCCTCAAAACGATGAGGGCGACGAGGAGGAAACGCTTTATCTTGCTACATTTGTTTCCAACGGCGGCACAGCTGTACCAAGTGTAGAAACTTTAATTATTTCCACATCTCCCCAAACATCATACGACGGGTACATATTTGCCGGTTGGTTTATTGTTGCAGACCACTCCACCCCGCAAGTAGTCTTTCCCTACACTCTCACCGAGGACACCACCTTTTACGCTAAGTGGGTTGCCGACCATATTATAGAAATCAATACGGTTGCCGACCTCAAAAATATAGCTAATTCTATGAGCAGTTCGTATATTTTGATGCAAGACCTGTATCTTAATGGTGTGGATTGGATGCCTCTTGGTATGAAACTAAAAAAATCCGATAAAGAAGGTAGGGAAGGTAAAGTTGCTTTGGACGGCGCAATTGTTCCTTTCTCTGGCACATTTGACGGCAACGGATTCTCAATACATAATCTCACCCTTGTTCCAATTGGCGAGGAACACGAGTTTAACTATTTACCTTATGGTTTGTTTTCAATATTAGATGTGGGCGGTAGTATTAAAAATCTCACATTGAGTTCTTTTAGACTTACACTTGACGGGGGCTTTTCCGATTTTTATATGGGCAGCCTTGTTGGGCAAATGAAGGGCGGCGAAGTGAGAAACTGCCATGTAAACGGCATACTCAATAACCCTAAATTAGAATATGAAGAAAGTATTTGGGATGACTTTTTCGGCAGTTATGCCGAACCTACCGAGAACAGCTTTTTGGGCGGGATGATAGGCGGTATTTTGGGCGGCGATGTTATAGATTGCAGTGCCGCAGGCACGCTGTTATCCGTATCGGTAGCGGATGGCGTATTTACAGGCGGTTTGGCAGGATTCAATTGGGATGGCACGGTGAGAAACAGCCGCTCCTATATGAATGTTACGGGCAGATACGCAGGCAGTCTTATTGGATACAATAATAGCGGTGTTTATGATAGCTACGCTACGGGTGCGGCATCGGGCAGTCTTGCCTATCCTGCAATAGCCGGCGGATTGATTGGCTATAACGACATAAACGGAAAAATAGAAAGATGTTATTCCACCGGTGCAGTGACCGCAAGAACAGCAGGCGGCTTGGTTGGCGTAAATATGTTTAATTACAGCAAAAACAGCCCCCTCAATATTGCGGGCGACCCAATTATTCAAGCGCTAGGCACAACGGGCGAGGATATCGATATCGGCAACGGCGGCACTATCCGCAACTGTTATACAACTAGCAATGTGCGTGCCAACGAATATGGCGGCGGTCTTATAGGGCGGGCGGAGTCCATTACTCCTGTCAAGGGGCGGGAGGATATCAAAAGTTTGGTGATTAACTCCGATGACCGCTACTATTTTATCTCCCATTGTTTTGCCTTTGGCGATGTTAGTGTGATTGCAGAGGAAGTTGCTTACGAAAATCAAGACGGTGTAATGGTAATTTCCAATGGTGTTTACCACTCTGTATATGCGGGCGGCGCAATAGGACACGCATCCGAAATAAGAATAAACAGCGTGCTAGCGTTTGGCAATGTTACCGCTGTATCCAAGCGTCCCATTAAGGAAGGGGATACTTTTATGAACAACTCCGTCTTTGCCGACAACGCAATAGGACAAAGCTCAGGGCTTATAGACCAAAAGTACTACGAGGACTACTCCGCCATAAACAGCTACACATATATTACATCTCGTGATGTTTACGGCTCTGCAAGTCAAGTAATTACCCGCAACGGTGCAGTCTTTAGCGGGTTCAATACCGCAGAGGCGCTTCCCTACTCTGGCAACGACGACCGCAATGCCAACAGCGTTACTTTCCTAACAGGCAGACAAGCATCGGGTGTCGGACTTGGTTTTGATACCAATATATGGGATTTCAATAATATAAGAATTGAGAATAGCAGATTCCCAAGTATCAAATAATCAAAAAAGCAAATAATAATACAGACTTTTCGGTATCAAATAAATGTTCAAAGCAAAAACACCAATAATAAAAAAAGATTATATTTCTGCAAACCTCTATTATTTGCGTAAGTTCGTTGGCATAAGGGAGATTGTTTTGGCAGTCTTTCTTTTGGCGGCGGGACTTACCCTATATTTTTGGGTGGGAAACCTTTTTATTCTCATAATGTGCGGGATAACCGTTGTGCTAATGGCGGGTGCGCTCTTGTTCTATTGGGGAACAGCGGTGGCAGGCTACAAAATGGAATTTGAAAAAAGGGATGCCGTTAGATGGGAGTTTTTCTTTGAAAAGGAAGAGTTTACCGCAGATGTTTTTGAGCAGGGCGGTGAGGAAAAATTTAGCGATAAAATCACCTACGATAGTCTTGACAAAGTTGCTATTAAAAAAGACCGAGTATATATTTATGCAAGCGCCGCAATAGTTTTTTATATACGGCATCAAGACTTTACCCAAGGTAATTTTATTGAGTTTTGCGACTTTATCAAGGCGGCAGTCACTCCCGATAAGCTAAAAATGAAAACCAAAAGACGGCGGCAATTTCCTTATACAAGATAAGATAATACAATTATTTTTATACTGTTAAGACACAAAAAAAGGCAAAGACTTGCCTTTTTATTTTTGTTCTACACTTGATAGATAAATTTAATTTGCTTAAATCTCTAATATCCTAAAATAAAGGTAGGACACAGCCTACCTTTTTCATATTGCCGCAGGGTTATTTGTTTTTAATATCCTCTAGAAACGCATAAACCTTACTCATTGTATTTTTGCTTGCCTTTGTCCAAAAGTTAAAGTGATAACAATGGTTGTCTAAAATAGAGGTTGAGTAACTTTCATCATAAGGCACGCCTTTTTCCTTGAGCTTTTCGCAAAAAGCCTCGCCTTGACCCGAGCAAAACATATCTTTTTTGGAGTAGGCAACAAAGACAGGACACCATTTTTCATTTATGTAATCTATGGGTGAGATGTGGTTTATGTGCTTGTATTCATCCAATCCCTTTAGCTTTCGACCCAAAGTCACACCTGTAATTGATGTGCCAAGCACCCGTGACATCTTGAAAGGGAAAGGCTTTTTTAGTACTTCTACAACATCATACAATCCGCAAAAGCCCACTACTCCCGCTGGTACGATATCGCATTGGGGAAGGGAGAGCGCTGTTAGCAGTTCGGGGTCAAATATGCAAGCTGCCGTCATTGCCGAGGTGTATGCCCCCGAAGAATCGCCCGTCAATACCACCTTGTCAAGATTTAGGTTGTATTTATCTTTTAATTCGGGCAGTTTGTTTAGCACATTTAGCACATCCTCAACAACTGTTGGGAATACGCTTTTAGGGGATAGGCGATAGTTTATGTTTACCACAAACCAACCTCTGTCCGCATACAAGAGGGAAAGACTAGCACGGTGCTTTTTATCACCCTTCACAAAGCCGCCGCCGTGAATGTTAACAAGCACGGGCAAAGTTTCGTCCGTCTTTTTATAATAAAAATCCATTTGGTTTTCGGGAGATTTGCCGTAGGAAATATCTTTCTCCACCGTTATGCCATCTACCTTGATATAGTTTTGCAAGGGATGAAACAGCACATCTATTGCCGCAAAAACCACCTCCACTCTATTCATAAAACCCTCCATTGTAACCGATTGGTAATTTATTTTAGCATATATTAACATTTTAGGCAACAAATATTATTAATTAGCAGCGGAGAAAAATCATTGCAGATTGCAAATTAAATTGTCGCATTTTTTCTAAAAGTGCTTTTTAGTAAACTATTTAAAAACCATTCTTAATAAAAAGTAGTCCCCTTTTTTAAAAAGCAATTGAAGTGGGCGCTTTTATATGATATAATAAATTATATTTTATCGGAGGAGCGGTATGAAAAAACCCAATAGTATTTTCCGTTATGGCATAGGAATGTTTGGCACATCCCTTGCAATAAATATGTTTAGGGGCAGAGCCTCTGCTTTTTATGTGGGAGAAATGGGGCTTACAACCGACCATTTGGCGCTCATTGTCCTTATCTATACTTTTCTTGATGTTATAGATAATCCCATATACGGGATATTATCCGACAACACCCGTTCACGCTTTGGGCGGCGTAAGCCTTGGCTAATATTAGGCACACCTCTGTTTGCAATTAGCTTTATCCTATTTTATGCTCCGCCGGAAACGCTTGGATACAGCGCATTGTTTGCTTGGGCGCTGTTCTTTTACTTCCTAACGGGTACTTTGGATAGCTTGATAAACGCAAATTACGGCGCACTGTTTCCAGAACTGTTCCCAGATGATAAAGTGCGTGCAAAGGCTAATGCAATAAGGCAGGCGTCGCAGATTATCGCAATGGTTATAGGTATTGGCGCTACTCCTATGGTTGCCGATGCAATAGGCTATGTTTGGACGGCGGTTATTTATGGTGTCGTTAGCGCTGTGGTGATTATATATATGGCGCTAGGTATGAAAGAGCCGCCACCCCAAAGTCTAGAAAAAGCTAACTTTTTCAAAGCCGTACTGTCCATAATACAGTCAAAAAACTTTTGGATGGTGGGTTTTGCCAACGCATTTTATAGCGCCGCTATGGGCTTGGTGATGAGTTCGATATTCTTTTATGCCAAGTATGCCCTTAATGTTGGCTCAATGGAAGAAACAATTATGCTGGCAACCGTAATGGTTATCGCTTTTGCAGGGGTGCTTGTTTGGAGTAACTTTGTAAGAAAAAAAGGCGCTGTCAAGATGTGGCGGATAGCGCTCATTTCGCTTGCAATAGCATTTGTCCCTCTATATTTTGCCGATACACTAATATTTGCAATAGTGTCGGCAGGGCTTGTAGGCATAGGATTTTCGGGTGTGATTAGCACTATGGACTTGCTGGGCGCAAAGGTGTTAGACGAGGACTACGCAAAGCACGGCATAAAGCGAGAAGGCATATTTTCAAGCACAATGGGCTTTATGAACAGGATGTCGGGGCTGTTTATCTCCCTAGGACTATTCCTTGCATCTCGCATCTATGGTTTCAAGAGCGGTGATGAGCCGGGTACTCGCCCAGACGATGCGGCAAGATTTATGCTTGCGCTATTCCCGCTTGCGCTCACCTTGATAGGAGTTTTATTTACTTTCTTTGTCAAGTTTGACGATGCTAAAATCAGACGCCGCATAGACGGCTACACCCAACAGGACACCCGCCCAACGGACGACTTATTGCTATGGGGCGAGGACGAGCCGCAAATATACTAAACAGCCCAAATATTGCATGGCTTGCAAAATGCTTGCCTATCAGCAACATAACTAGAGAGTTTAAGCTATAACATTCTGCTTATTGCTTGGTATGCAAAATAAAAAGATGATTCTATGTAAAAAATGAGTGCAAACCTCACCAAAAAACTAATAATAAATGCCGATGACTTTGGCATATCCCAAGCGACCAATAGGGCTATAAGGGAACTGTTTGCTAGCAAACGGATAACCTCTTGCAGCCTTTTGGCGTGCGGCGATGCGGCGGACGAGGCGATAAGCATAGCCAAAGAGGATGATTTTAAGGTTGGCGTACATATGACGCTCAACTCCGACTTTGACGAATACCCGTGGCGAAGTTTAGCGGCGGGGAGTGCGGGCTTTAGTCTTGCCGACCCAAACGGCAACCTTTTTTCAGATACAAAAATAATAGCTAAACAAGCAAGAGCTAAAGATGTGACGGCGGAGTGCCTTGCGCAAATCAAGTATGTTGCCGATTCTAATGTGGTGATAGACCACATAGACAATCACAGCGGCACAATGTACGGCATAAACCTAAGGCTTTTTTTCATCAACGCTTTTCGCATTGCTAGGCAAAACAAATTACCTTTCCGCTTTCCCAAGAGGGGTGGCTTTTTAAGCGGCTACTTCCCAAACGGTGTGCCGACAGTAATAAAAGCGGCACACAAGGCAATCGTTTTCACTTCAAAACTAATGCGTGCCGTAATAGTTGACGAAATTATATCAAACCCATACCCAATAAAAGATATCCCCAACTACACCACTCTAAAAAACTACTATATTAATGAGATAATCAATATAAAAGCGGGCGTGAGTGAATTGTTTTTGCACCCGTCATACCATTGCCCCAAGCTTGCCCCCCTCACTCCAGAGTGGAAAAAACGAGAGTATGAGCTAAAGTTTCTAATGAGTGAGGAGTTTATAACTGCAATCAAAAACGAAGGCATAGAGCTTATCAGCTACGGTGATATATAATCAAACCCCTTGCCATTTATATTGCCAACCCTTATGGCAACAATCTAACCCACAACAACAATATCACAAAAGCTTTTTGATTATTTCCTATATTTAATTGACAAAAGCCATTTATCTAACTATAATATTTAAGACCGCATAAATTGCAGTCACAATACGCACCCTTAGCTCAATTGGATAGAGCGTCGGTCTACGGAACATAACGGATAGGGCAAAGTATCGGCGATAAAGCCCGCCTATACCGCCCAAAAGCCCCAAAATATGACTAATCCCGCCGTCTCACCAAAAATGAGTCACCCGAAAAGTCACCCACAGCACAAAAACCTTGCAGTTTTTGTACACAAAAACACCTATATGCACCCTTAGCTCAATTGGATAGAGCGTCGGTCTACGGAACCGAAGGCTGGGGATTCGAACTCCTCAGGGTGCGCCAAAAGACAATAAAAAGTCGGGATTCGCATCTCGGCTTTTTACTATAAAAAATGGTACCCTCACCATTGACAAATGAAAAAAATATGATATAATATATACAAACAAATGTTCTAATAGCTTTGCGCTATGCAACTTAAAAGATTTTGCCTAATTTGTTTTATAAAAATATTTTGAATAATTTTTGCTCCGTCTCATCTATGTGATGAACAATCGGCTGCATCAACTCAAATTGTAACAACAATATGAAAAGAGTGTGAAAAAGAACTCGGCAATAAGTAGATTAATAAGCTTATCCTTTCATAATGTTCATGTAAGAGTTGCATTCACCGGAACTACAACAAGAAAACTTAGCAAGGATTTATCTACTGTTTATCTAGTTTAACATACTCCAAAACCAAGAGGAGAGTTAGAAATGAAGCGAACAAAACAAAAAATACCCTTTTTTGATAAGGAGGGTGTATAATGGGAGGACGAGGAAGAAATAGCGACAGATATTATCTTCACTGGGGCAAGCAAGGGAAACATATCGTCGGACACAATAATTATCGTAACGATGGAAGAAGTATAATTACAATTTCAAGGGAACGGATTCAGGAATTATTTAATCAATACAGAGGAACTGGGGTGAGAGTAGGGAATAGGGAACGCCATGTAAATTTTGAAGAAATAATAGGAAAATATCATAATATGAAAACAGGCGAAGAGTTTGATACCACCTGGGGTACGATTCATTACAATGAAGACGTCGGATATCATATCGTGCCTGAAATACCTAAATAGTAAAGGAGATATAAGAAAATGACAAATGGAAAACTTACCAAACAACAAATTGAAGCATGGGAACAGTTGTATGCAAAAGACTTGCCCATTATAGGCGGATTTTTAAAAGCTGCGGATTTCAAGAAGAATTATAGACTTTATTTTAAAGATGGTACTCAATTAGTTGCCTTTTATGATGGCTGCGGCGACGGGGACAATGACTTAGAGTTGGATGACCCCTATTATGAAGACTTGTATGAATTTTATTTTATTGTTAAAAAAGTTGAACAGAAGGGTTCGGAGCTAAAATACAAGGAAGATGAATGGATTATATTAAATTATCACAATTTCTTTGTAAAATTTGAGTTATATGAGGGCGAAATTTAGAGTGAATTTGAGGGAGAAGCATTATGCAAAAACAGGAGTTAGAATTACAAAATGATTTGAAAACTGAAAACGATAATCAAAAACAAGAAAGAAAGCAAAGAATTATTAGAAATGAATTCATAACAGTTGGCAAATACGGAATTCCGCTTATTAAAAGGCAGGAAATTAACCTAAATAAAATAAAATTATGGGGTTATAAGAAGACCAAGGAGGATGATATGGAGAATTCGTATAGAACTATTCACTTTTTTACTCAAGATTGGTTGTTTGAATCTGTTTATCAGAAGCCTGAAATCGCATTGGAAAAACTAGATCAATACTATGCGGTTTTGACGCCTGACTTTAGCTTATACATAGATATGCCACTTGCTTTGCAGCTATATAGTATATTTAAAAGTCGTTGGTGCGGTGCATTTTGGCAGAAAAACGGATTAAGAGTTATCCCGACAGTAAATTGGGGTACGCCGGAGAGTTTTGAATTTTGCTTCGATGGGATTGAACAAGGTTCCACTGTGGCGGTTTCTACTTACTATATGGAAGATTACGAAAAAGAATTTATGCCGGGCTATAATAAAATGTTAGAGGTCATTCAACCATCGGCTATTATTTGTTACGGCGACCCTTTTGATAGAATGAAAGGTAATATCAAGGCCATTGACCCTTATAACCGTGCAGAATTGATGAAAACGTTAGGTATAACCGAATATACGAGAAAACTCATAAACGGTGAACTCTACCCTGCAATTTAGGAGGTCAACATGGGAAGTTTAAGCCTTACAATTGACCTTTTGCCAAAAGGCGCATGGGGAAACAATCTTAGCAAGGTCCTTTCAAAAAAGGACTGGGATATTTTGAGAAAAGCGTGTTACGAAAGGGCGCAATACCGGTGTATCATTTGTGGTAAAGAAGGCGATTTAGATGCGCATGAAGTTTGGAATTTCGATATTAAAACAAAAACGCAAACATTAAAAGATATTATTGCACTATGTTCCGCTTGCCACGGTGTCAAGCATGTGCGGAATTCGGAAAGGATAGGTTACGGAGAGAGTGCAAAGCGACATTTTCTAAAAATTAATAAATGTAGCCCAATAGTATTTGCGGGGCACTATGCGGAAGCTCAAATTTTGTTCGATGAACGGAATGAAGTTAAAAGATGGAAGGTCAAAGCAGAACTTGAACAATTTGGTGGGAAAGGAATTGAGATAAAAGAACGACATATACCGATAATTATTAACCCTTATGACGGAGTTGATTGGAAAACCATTATACATAAAAGAAAAACGATCAAAGAGTTATCTTCGGATTCAAAGTTAGTATTTGAGTCTATTATTTTGCAATCCGCCGATTTGAATAACGATATGGCAATATATTTTACCACATACCAATTAAATGCGTTTCCCCCGAAAATTAATTTTATAGAAGTTGATAATTATGCTGGGACTATAACCGTTGTCAGTGAAAGGGTCAATAAAATACAATGGATAGCAAATGGGAAAATAATTAAAACCAAATATAATTTTGCAAAAAAACTTACCGATGTGTTTAGCGCCGAAGACTTAGACGACTTGGAAATCCGTTTTGTTTTGACTAATAATTTTGGAGAAACCGTATCGGCAACTTTTAGGTTGCATTATATCGCATGATGTGGGATTGTTTAAGCTATAGATACACTTGGGTATACGAGCTCATCAGGGTGCGCCAAATGGCACCAAAAAGCCGGGGATTTTCACCCCGGCTTTTCGCTTAGTCGTCAGCGCCTATTGTGGCTAAAGTTATGTCAGGTTCAAGAATTCGAGGTCTCAATCCCCACAATCTCTGTCTGTCTTTGGAAAGGTTATCACGTTATCCAATACCTGCGGTCCGAGTTTCTTGTGAGTGGCAAGGTAATGCCCGTACCTGTCCATAGTCGTAGAGGTTCTGCTGTGCCCCGCCTCGCCCGCCACTTCAAGCAAGGGAACATTATTCATCAGCTTCATCGTAATGTTTGTATGTCTCATGCTGTGTACCGTCCAATGCCCCAGCCCCGCCTTCTTCGTGATTTTGTTTATCCATTGGATAATCATATCGGGAGAGATGCGCCTCCCTGTATCGGCGTTAATGAATACATACCGTCCTCCTCCCATATCCCCACCATTTTTTCTTTCTGCTCAAGATACCATTGTCGGTACTCTTTAAGCCTTTCAGTAAGCAGTTTCGGAATATCGATTAATCTCTTCGATTTTTCGGTCTTTGGGTCTTTTTCGTACACCCCGTGGTTCTTGGTTCTTGTTACGCTTTTGTTTATCGTTATCCTTTGATTTTCAAGGTCAATATTCTCCCATCTAAGCCCGACCAGCTCGCCACGCCTGCACCCTGTAAAAATTAAAGTCAGCAAAGCCGTACCATAGCGTATATCCCCACACTCTAAAATTGCCCTGTAAGTTTGCCGTACCTGTTCCTCGTCCATACATTGCACCTCTTTCTGAACACGTCTCGGATAATCGATATATTCAGCCGCTGCATAATTATCGAAGACAAGTCTCCGCTTCTTGGCAAAGGAGAGAACAGCCCTCACCGTAGCCATTATCTTGCGGTTGGAATTATAGGCATACTTCTGAGTCGTTTCCTTTATGTCAAACAAAGATGTAATGTCAGCCCGCAAAGCGTCGGCAAACTTTTTTGCATAATTATAGGATATGTCGGACTTTCCGTTGAGAACGGCACAGAGGGTGTTGACATTCAGCCCGTAGTTCATAGCAAGCGTCGAATAGCTCTCGTTACGCTTGTTCATAGCTTCCCGCACGGCGGCAGGCACCGACCTTACAACACGGATTGTCCGTTCGCGCCTGTTGACCTTATCAAAAAAGTTTTGGATTATAGACTGAGACAAGCCGCACAAACTTATTCCGCCTATGTAAGGCTGGCAAAACCTAATTACATCTCGGCTGTCCTCTTGGTGTGCGGCGGAAGCTCCGTCATCCTGAAGCTTTCTAAGCCATGCCTCGGCACATTCGGTAAATGTGCTGTCGGGATTCAGCGTTCCTTTCAGGCTGATATTGCCGTAGCTTTCCTTAATCTCTTGCTCCCATTTGGCGGCACGGGCGGATGCCTCTCGCTCGTTCTGTTTCCGCTGCTTATCAGATTTAGCCGCAGTAGGCGGTTTCCATCTCGTAGACTTGGTAAACTGCCTCCCGCTCATCGGATCGGTCAATTTAACGATAAATTCATATGTAGGACCGTCTTTCAACTTGCGTGTTCTGATAGTCGCCATCCCGCCGTGCTCCTTGTTACTTAGTTCTAATTTAACCGAATCGTTGGAGCGACAGTGGGTCGGGCAAGCCCGTACCGCCCGCAAGCCTTACACTGGCGGAAGCCAATGCCCCGCTGCTGCTATTTATCCCCTTGCCCTGCATATACGCCCAAAAGCTGTCCACATTGACATAGACCCTTGTCCGCGACATCCGATAAGTAATGCGGTCCTCCCGCACAAGCTCTCTAATAAAAGATGCGCAGATACAAGTGTCCGGGTCGCCCGCCTTAATTTCCTTCGCCAACGCATTGACCGTCCTAAACTTTGAACTCTGTCTTGATTCCATCATAACTATATCTCTCCTTTATTTTAACATATCTATAGTTCCAAACGCGTGTGCTGGTTGGCTATGTTGCTATGTTTTCCTATGTAGCAAGCAACCTTGATTTCGCTCTCCGATACACACTCCCACACATCTATAATACGGACAAGAACATAAAACTCAGAATATTTATCATAATTTTTAAAAACACCCGAATTCGAACATATTTAACTCTTTCGAATGGTAATCCTGTAGTCGGTAAAAATTCGCAAATATTATTCCGACAATAAAATTAATGATATAATTCTGATATGATAATTTACCAAAGGCAAATACGAGCTTACATATTGTACCCGTCAGCATCCACCCGAACCTCACGCTATCTAACATAAGAAGTTATGTCAATGTAAGATTTTAAGCCTCTAAAATAGAAGCAGGCGCAGTAAGGATATCCGAACACCTTTTGTCCAACGGAAAACCTTGCCTAACGCTAATTTGATAAGCAAGGTATGCTGTGCAGACATTGATAAGTCCTCACACCTTCTTGCGCCCTGTGTGCCCCTGTATGCCCCTTTGGTTGTGGGTGCGAATAGTTGCTGCCTTATCTACGGATTGACAGCCGTTTCAAGCCTTGTACAAGCCAATGCCGTATGCCAACCGCTCATTTCATTGTATTTAGTTGTTAATGTGCTGTGTCACTTTTTTGCAGGAGTGGTGACCAACTCTCAAAATCTCTACACTAAATATCTCACAAACACTTACTCTCTTAATAAACACTTACTCTCTTAATAAACACACACTCTCTTAATAAACACACACTCTCTTAATAAACACACACTCTCTTAATAAACACACACTCTCTTAATAAACACACACTCTCTTAATAAACACACACTCTCTTAATAAATACACACTCTCTCTTAATAAACACTCTCTTCAATAAACTACTTTTCAATATTAGCTTGAGCGGCGAACCGAGCCACGGGTTCCGATACTCGAGCTGTATCCTGCTTCTTTCAAGCACATCCTTTCGGTGCTGATGATAAATGTAGAGAGTAGCGATAATTATAGTTTTGTCACTTTTTTAATTTGATGAAATCTATCATCACCGCTCCGTTAAAAATTATTATATGCTTGATATCAAAATTATCAAAGCAAACAGAGCCCTTGTCCTCCTTATGGACGGCAAGCTCATATTCCATATTAATAATAGTATCCTCTCGTGCTATAAGGCTCAGTTCACCCCTATAACCTCTGCCGTCAATAAGCTTTACAGGACATTCCATACCTATAAATCTTTTGTTTAGCTTATAGATAAAGTCCTGAGTTCCCTTAAACACTATTTTCTCGTTAATCATTACACACTCCAAAATCTTTATAATAGAAACACCGATGAATTCGCAGTTCCTTCAATAGAATAATTATACGAAAAAATATTGAGAACAGAGCCTGTTTCTTGCAAATCGGCATATATCTAATGTCAAAATTAGATTATTGCCACTGAAGAACGGCTAGATAGGTGGAGTTTAACTATATTCCGACATATATAATGCTAATATTATTCCGACAGGGCGAATTTACTTGTGGCTACGCTTCTTATTGTGTATAATCATTCTTATGGAATATGTATCTGCAAAACAAAAAGCACAAGAGTGGGGAAGAAGCGAGCGCAGGGTTACAAGACTCTGTAATTTAAATTTAATTCCCGGCGCGGTCAAAGACGGCAAAGGTCTACACGGTATGAAAACTTGGCGAATACCCTCCGATGCGGAAAAGCCTATAGACAGAAGAATAACTAACGGAGTCCATATTAAACCGCAAAAACCACGTGAAATAAAGAGCTTAATTAATAATGTCCATAAAGGCAGCTGCCTTGTTAAAATGAGGGAAATACCCGATCACTCGATTGATCTGATTCTATGCGATCTCCCATACAGGAATTTCTCTGACTGGGGACCATACATACCTTTTAATAAGCTATGGATGGCTTATAAACGTATCATTAAACCTAACGGGGTTATAGCACTATTCGGCGCAGAAGCTTTTACAGGAGATCTCATTTCCAGCAACCGCGAATGGTTTAAATATAAATGGGTATGGGTTAAATCTCGTGCTACAAATCACCACGGTGCAGGCAGGATGCCGCTAAGGGAACATGAGGATATTTGTATATTTTGGGCACCGGGCGCAAAGCCTGTCTTCAATTATGAAGCAATAACAAAAGAAAACGGCAACCATCCCACGGATACATTAGATTTCACTTATACACCAATCGAACATAAAGGCATCTCTTATCCTGCCGATAACATTTTAGAGGTCACCGTCGCAAGGGATGATAAGGATGAGCCAAACACCTTTCATGTTATGCAAAAGCCCTTGAAGCTGATGCGGTATCTTGTAAGGGCGTACACCAACCCCGGTGACCTCGTACTTGATAATGCCTGTGGGGCAGGACCTGCGATTGTTGCGGCTTTATACGAAGGTAGAAACTTTATTGGCATAGACAAAGACATTAAAGAATTTAAAAACAAACAAAATATACGCTATAGCTATATAGATACCTGTGAATCCTACTTGCATAATGCCTGGCATTCACTCAATCAAGAAGAAAGAAAGAAACTGGTACCCAGTGCTTTGCTGACAAAGCTTACCGAATGGGATCAAAATCCGAAATGCAATCATGAACTGTTTATTGAAATGTATGGGGAAATAAAAGTTGATACTAGTCCTTTCGTTAACGGAATAGAAATTACAGGTTCATACGAGAATTATAACTCGGCAAAAATCATTACAAGCAAATGGGTACTATGTTCCGGCAAAGCCGTTTTTACCGATTACTCATCCGGTTCTCCCAAAGAATATACTGGGCAATATAAAATTTCAAGAAGAGAAGAAGAATACACTAAAGTCCGAGCCTCCCTTAGTAATCCTATAGGGAATATTCAAACAAAATCGGTATTTTTATTAGACATATTCCCTGACTATTTATTAATGGATGATAAAGAATATGTTAAGAAAAAGACTTAAATAGGAAGTTGCGAACGCACCTAATGACATCTACTACATGCCTCCAAATTTTTATTTTACACAAACGAAAAGAACCACCCATACTAGAGCGGTTCTTAAAAGTTATGTCAGGTTCTGAGTTTCGAGCTACTTCACACTAAACAATAGGAAGCTGAGTCCTTACCTCGTTCTCCTGCACATAATCACTAATCAAAACCCACACCGGCTCATTGTCACCTGCAATAGACTCGAGATAATACCACTTGCCGCCCTCGAGGTCTGTCTCAAGCTTGTATAGACCAGGATGTTGACGCATAAAGACCATTAAAGAACTACCATAGTCTACACCAGCAGCTGTATCCCAACTATAACACACATGATACTTTATAGCTCCCGAATCCACATGGTTAAAAGAATGCTCCCTTACAAACTGCTTGAGAGTAATCTCTACCTCCCCAACATACACAACAGCATCTATGTCTATATAAGAATAAGAATAGATAAGACTATTTGTCTGATCCCACGCATAGCCAGGTATAGCCCCAAAGGTAAAATCTCTTACAAACAAAAGCTCTCCGTCACATACACCCATTAAAGCTACACTCCTATCGTCAACGGAACCGAGAGAGGTGAACCCAAAAAACTTATTGTAGAAACTTATATCCTTGTCCAAAAACTCAACTATAGAAATCCACACACCGTCATAATAAATATCTATAATCCACGGGGTAGCTATATTCCAGTAGTCATAAAACCACCGTACAGGATACAAAACAGAAATATCTCCATCAAAAGCAGCATAATCCATGTTATAATAATCACTAACATATTCCACACGGTTAGCCGTATCCGATGCCGTCAAATCACTACCATAGAACACAGGGACACCGTCATACACACCACGAAGTTCACCGCCACGAGAATTGATAACAGTCTCCGTCATCTCCGTCTCAGAGAAACTTACACGCCGACACTCATAAACCACATTGCCCCAAGGGTCAAGCTCACTACTGATTATCAAATTGCCATTGATACTAAAATTACGGAGATCAGTCTCATAAACACGACCAAACACAGTATCAGCAATGAAAGGAACACCATTATCAAAACTCACGCTATCTCCTGCAAGCGTTATGCTGTTAGTCCTATTTATAACAGTCCTACCTCCGACCTCTTCCTCGGTATACTCACTCACGGCGAAAGCGATAAAAGTATCCGTCTGATATAACTGTATGACCTCAAAGCCATAGTCGGTAATGCTACCCTCCTCGCCACTGTCTGTCTTAAAAAGAATCTCCTCTACATACCGACCGACCCGACCATACAAAGTGGCAGGCTCTTCATCGAAGTCCTCGTCCGTTATTTCATCGAAAGGATTCTCCTCGTCGGGAATTTCCGTACCGTCCTCTTCGTTCATAGGATAGGCGAACTTCGGTGCGTTACTTATTTCTGCTGCCGTGCTAAACCCTTTGGGCGCAATACCTATCGAGTCATACTCCTGTAACGACTTTGATACATTCTTAAGATAATCTCTTATAGATGTATCCTTTGGTGTACCATCGTCTGGTGTACCATCGGGCGGTGTGGGAGTAACGCACCCCACTAATAGAGCTGCTACCAACAGCAACGCTAATACTAACGATAAAAACTTTTTCATAAACTACCTCCTATTTATCTCCTGCTATGACAGGAACACCGTAACGGCTAATTTATTTATATATTAAATTAGGTAATACCTAATTGTCAAGTAAAATTAGGTATTGCTTAATAAACTATCTTTATGGACAAGTATGGCAAGAACGAAATTATTAATTTATCTGCAAAAATATCAGAAAATATCAGAAATGAAATTCTTTTATCCGGCAAGACAAAGACAGAAATAGCCTATGCCATAGGTGTCAGCAAGCCTACCATTAGTCAGTATATATCGGGTAGGATTCAGCCCTCACTCGCAACACTATCCAAACTATGTATGTTCCTCGACTGCTCCAGCGACGATATTCTGAATATTAATCACATAAAACAAAAGGCATAACACCTTCGACAAAAGATGTCACTCTATCTTTTATTCTTGTGGCTATCTGTAAAAAAATATATAAATAACCTAATTTTAGATATTATGACGTTATGCCGATTTTCCCTGTGTGGATATTTTCTATTGATGACTAACAATAATTTTAAGCAAGTTTAGCATAAAATGCAGGTATTTTACACCCTGTGCCAAGACTTATAACCTTTTAAATTAACACCACTCATAGCTTGTATTATGGAAAATAAGCTAAATTTCTTTTCAAAGAGAATATATTTTCCCTGTCACTATCAAGTTGTTATAATATTATCTGTTGATGCGGTCCTTCAAATTAGCACCTACAATCCAAAATCTCGACATATACGGTATTACCAAAAAATAAAATAGAATTTTAGAAATATTCATCAAAATGTTGAATTATATTCTCATTTTTGGACACAATATATTGACAAAAGAGCATATGATGTTGTAGAATAGAATATGTCAACGGAGGTAGACGATATGTTACTACAGTTTAATGTCAAAAACTATATGTCATTTAAAGAGGAGCAGGTTTTTACCACATTAGCCAATACGGACATTAGTTTTGCGGAAAGGAATCTAGTAAGTTATAAAAAAAAGAAATACTCAAAGATAAATGTTATGTATGGAGCAAATGCTTCTGGTAAATCGAATTTTTGTAAAGCTCTCAATTTCATTAAGTCGTTCTTCCTTAACTCAAACAATATGCTAGAGTCGACGCCCATTTTTGTAGATAGTTTTAGATTTGACGATGATAATGCACTTGCACCTTCGGAATTTAATATTATATTCGTCAAGGACGAGTTGAAATATTCCTATTCATTCTCATGTAATAGGACGGAAGTTCTAACTGAGCGTTTAGATATGTATGAAAATGACAAGCCGTCATTGGTATTTAAGAGAAACAAAAGTGATTATCGCTTTACATCTTTTGCACCGGCACTTTCTCCTATTTCCGATAGAAACACAAAAAACAAACTTTTTGTGTGTACTGCTGCAACATGGAATTTTAAGGAAGCAAAGCCCGTAGTCGATTATATTGTTAATGATATGATAGTATCCTTTGACTACAACTATGATATATATAACATCCTTGAATCATTTAAAGCAAAAAGACTGTATGATGAATACAAGAAATTTTGTTTATCCCTCCTTGTTGCATGCGATTTTAGTATTTCTAATTTTGATATTAATATTAAGGAGAGTGCAGTTTCGCCTGAGCTCAAAATGCTTATTAACGCATTAAGTAAGCTACCGAATGTGTCGCTAGGGGACAAATTGAGAACAATAAAATTTACGACTTCTCATAAAATTCAAGATGGAAACACAAAAAAAGAGTACCCCTTAGAGCTAGAATTCGAGTCTTTGGGAACCCAGGCAGTATTCATGTTTGCGCCATTGCTTTTTGATGTATTTAAAAATGGCAAAACGCTTATTGTTGATGAGATAGACAAGAGCCTGCATCCATTACTGGTTAATTTTATTGTTTCTTTGTTTGTCAATGGCGATATAAACAAAACCAACGCTCAGTTGATTTGCAACACACACGATACAAATTTGCTGTCTTTGGATTTGTTTAGACGAGATGAAATATGGTTCACTGAGCGGAACCCCAATACCGGAGCATCTGAGCTATATCCTTTAACTGATTTTTCCCCGAATAAGAAAGCAAATATTGAAAAGGGATACTTGATTGGACGATACGGAGCTATACCATTTATTAAGGATACATGTAATTTATGGGAATAAAAGAACAAGATAAACGAAGAAAGAGGGCTATAAGACAAACAAATCCTATATGGTTGATAGTGTGTGAGGGGCGTAATAAAACTGAGATCAATTATTTAAGCCATTTCAACAAACGAGAAGGAAAGGTTCGCCTAATTGTGAAACCTTCTGAAGATACTGACCCAAGAAGGATGGTTGAACGAGCAAAAAACATAGCAAAGGCTCAAAGTATAGGTCAAAATTTGAATGACCGAATTATATGCCTCATAGACTTAGATATTGACGACAATAGGGCAAAGTTGATACAATTGCTCAAGATTAAATACAGCAAAATTAATATTTTCGTATCCAATCCGTGCTTTGAGATTTGGTTCTTATTGCATTTTACAAGGCATCCGAATCGTGAAAATAAAAGTCGCAATGTTAAGAAACAGCTTGAGGGATATGTGCCAAATTATACAGAGAGTATGGATATTTTGCAAAAATGCACCCAAATACAGACGAATTACTCCATAGCAATCAAGAACGCACAAGATTTGCGGAAAGAGTATAGCCATAAAGAAATAACGCTACATACAAAATATGCAAATCCTTATACTGATATCGACTTACTTATAAGTGCTTTAATAGAAAAAAACGGACCACCCCAAATCAATTGTGATTAGATCATACCAATTTTGCATCTCGTAAGCCTTTTTCCGTGGTTTTTATTAGTGTATATAAATTACCTTCCTGTAATGTTTAGTTTCTAATTTTCACAAACGATTGCTTTTTGGGACCTCTATAGTAAAAATTTTTCTCTGTCGGCAAACGGTTGAAAAGTCTTCTCTATCCTCTCTCTTTAGGTTGGGAATTGTGAAGTCAGATTTGATTTTCGAGGATAAATCTCAACTACCCATGCGTTAAATTAAGATATTCGGCAAAATATCCTAACTATACTTGCAAGTCTCTCATTGTTTGTTCAACTAATGCGACAAGAAATATCAATAATTTACGACAAAAGTACGCAACAAAACTTGACAAAATACATCAATCAAGGATTCATTGATCCGCCTACGGAGTCTGCATTGGTCCAATAGGATGTTTAAGAGATTAGCAAAAAAGCTATATCAACTCATATATAATCCTGTGCAACCTAAAAAGTCACCCGTGAGTCACCCCGAAAATATACACGATAGGGTATGATAGATAAGGCGGGGAGCGGCACCGGATAATCGGAAAGAATTCTAAAAATTATAGGGATAATATATGTAATATTTTCTCCTAAAAATGACAGAGTTCTACTTAAGGGAGAACTACGGAACCGAAGGCTAGGAGTTCGACCCTCTTAGGGTGCGCCAAAAGACACCCAAAAGCCGAGATATAGCATCTTGGCTTTTTTGGGCAAGTTTTTTGCAAATAATAAAGTATAAGCAAGAGCTTATGCGGAAATATTGACGGGCAAAGTGCGGAAATTTTGATGGGTAAAGTGCGGAATAATTATATTGTAAAATAGGCTCAATATTTCTTATGCTTTGCTAAAAATTAAAGGCAATGATTTCGCAGTTGCAAGCAAATTTAATCAATCTGTAAATTAAAAGCCTATAATAAAATAGTGGTTGCAAAAACAATAAAAATACCTTATTATGTAATTAGCACTTATATTTATGTTATTACGAGAAATTGATTTTGGAGAGGGTGTTTTATGAAACGGGTTGGCAAATTATTGGGATTTTTTATAATTATTGGGATTTGTATCGGCATTTTTGCCGCATGTAGTAATATCGAATTTGAGATTTCATTTATCGTAGATGGTGAAATATATCATACTATAAATACGAGTGGCAATGAGATTGTTAAGATGCCAAACGACCCCTCAAAAGACGGTTATATTTTTGACGGCTGGTTTTGGGATAAGGATATTTGGGAAAGACCCTTTACTGCAAATTCTCTCTTAGGCATTTCCCTTTCGGAAAATATTCAAATTTATGCCAAAGGGGGAATTCCTAATGAGGAAATAAAGACACATACGGTAATCTTTGACGGTAATGGCGGCACATTTGTTTCGGGTGAAGTTACTCAAACGGTAGAACACGGCAAAGCGGCCGATGCTCCTATCTTTACGAAACCCGAATTGACGCTCTCTTGGGACAAGGCTTTTGATAATATTGTTGGAGATATCACCGTTAAAGCGGAATGGTCGGCAAAAGTAGAGTTCGTAACAAATGGCGGTACTGATGTAGAAAGCCTTCTTTTGGGGCAAGGTAGTAGAATAGCCATTCCCGAGTGCAGTCGTGAGGGATATACTCTTGATGGTTGGTATACAAGTTTAACCAATGGGGAAACACTGGACGAAAAGTGGTCTTTTAACAGTAGTACCATACAAAACAATATAAAACTTTATGCAAAATGGTTATCACCGTTCACTTTCACTAGGAGCGGAAACAATTATATTATAACGGGACTGACCGAATTAGGGGCGACAAAAACCTCCCTCGAGATTCCCGCCGAGATAGAAGGCAACTCGGTAATCGATATCGCTCCGTATGCTTTTAAAGATTATAACCGTATAACTTCTATTGTTATTCCATATGGGCTTAGAACAATAGGCAATAACGCATTCGAAGGTTGCACAGGTCTAAGCTCAATGAGTATTCCCAATAGTGTAACGAACATAGGCGGCTCTGCTTTCAGCGGTTGTAGCGGGCTTGTAGATATCACCTTGCCCTTTGTGGGAAGTGCCTTAAACAACCCAAGCAACATTCATTTTGGATATATCTTTGGAGCAAGCTCTTACAATGATAACAGTTCGTATATTCCATCCTCTTTAAAAACGGTTGTAATAACCCAAGCAACCTCAATAGGTAATTATGCGTTTAGTGGTTGCAGTAGTTTGACTAGTATAGTTATACTTGATAGTATAACTAATATAGAACATTTTGCTTTTAGCGGGTGCAGTGGCCTTACAAGCATAACAATACCCGAAAGCGTAATAAATATAGGTTATTCTGCTTTTAGCGGTTGCAACAACCTTATGGATATTACCTTGCCCTTTGTTGGGGAAACCTTAAACGGCACAGGCTACACTCACTTTGGATATATTTTTGGAGCAAGCTCTTATAGTGAAAACAGCGTTTATATTCCATACTCACTCAAAACTGTAACAATAACGGGAGGGAGTTCTATTGATTCTTATTCTTTCTATAATTGCAACAACCTAACGAGCGTAACAATACCAGACAGCATAATAAACATGGGAAATTATGTTTTTTATGATTGCAGCAGCCTTACAAGCGTAACGATAGGGGGCAGCGTAACGAGCATAGGAAGTTTTGCTTTCAGTGGTTGCGGTAGCCTTACAAGCGTAACAATACCAGAGAGCGTAATAAGCATAGGTGATTCTGCATTCTACAATTGCAGTAGTCTAACGAGCATAATAATCGGGGATAGTGTAACAAGCATTGGAAGTTATGCTTTCCGCTCTTGTAGTAGTTTAATGAGCATAACAATTCCAGACAGCGTGTTAAATATTGAACACTATGCTTTCTATAATTGCAATGACCTAACGAGCGTAACAATACCTAACAGCGTAACAAGCATAGGAACTAACGCTTTTAAAGGGTGCGACAGTCTAAATTATATAAATATATCTAATGCTAATGTTAAATACAAGTCTGTTGAGGGAGTGTTATTCAGCAAGGATGCCAAGACTTTGATACGATACCCCATAGGCAAAGAGTTGACAAGCTACACAATCCCTGACAGCGTAACGAGCATAGAAGATTATGCCTTCAGTGGTTGCAATAATCTCACTTCAATCACAATTCCCATCAACATAACGAGCATAGGCGATTGGGTGTTCTTTGGTTGTAGCAGTCTAACCTCAATCACAATCGGGGGCAGCGTAACGAGCATAGGAAAATATGCCTTTTATGATTGTAACGGGCTTGTAGATATCGTCTTGCCCTTTGTGGGAAATACCTTGAACGGCACAAGCAACACTCACTTTGGATATATCTTTGGAGCAAACTCTTATATTGATAACAGCGATTATATTCCTTCCTCTTTAAAAACTGTAACAATAACGGGAGGGCACTCTATCGGCTCTCACACCTTCTTCAATTGCAACAATCTCACTTCAATCACAATTCCCACCAGCATAACGAGCATAGGAAATTATGCTTTCCGTGGTTGCAGTAGCCTAACGAGCGTAATAATCGGGGGCAATGTAACAAGCATAGGAAGTTATGCCTTTTATGATTGCAACAGTCTAACAATTTATGCCCGTGCCGCAAGCAAGCCAAGCGGTTGGGATAGTAATTGGAACTATTCAGACAGACCGGTTGTTTGGGACTATAAAGATTAAGCTAAAACCACACAACATTCTCGAACACAGTCCGAATAATTGTTTTGTAGGAAAAGAAAACATCCTTAGGGTTGCTGCAAAAGCCGAGATAGAAATCTTGGCTTTTTTGTTTGGATTAAAAGGGGGTTGCTTTGGAGGTTTTTGATTGTTTTTGATATAAGATTTATAGTTTTATTGAATATGATTAAAATTGTTGACAATAATATTATTTTGTTATATTATATAAAAGCTGTCGCTTTTGGAAGATGACTTTTGAGAGAGGCGGCGATGGACCTTAAAAACTGAACAGACAGATTAAGAAGCGAATTAGACGAGCGCCCAT
>JBAZCO010000012.1:0-28236 GCA_041654915.1 Clostridia bacterium
GCCCGTTTCTATATACTTTTTGTAAGCAATTTCAAATGCCTCTGCGGGACTAACATATGGTATGTTAAGAGAATAGTCACCGCCCTCAACAAGAGCCACTTCGGAGTGATATCTGCCTCTGGGGTCTATGTCGGGATAAAATTCTGCGTCGGCATCTTTGTTATCAAAGATAGCGTTGGGTTGGTAGCGTACGGTTGTTTCTACCGTGCCGGTACGCATACTAAGGTTGGATAGAAGAAGTACAGCCTCGGTTGCCCTTGTTGCGCTCCTCTTTGCCTCTGCTATTTCTTCGGCAGATGCGCCGGCAGCCTTTAATGATGCGTAACGCATAAGCTCGCCCGCACCGTACATAGATGTCCACAAGCCGTCGTTATCGCTCTCGTGGGGTTTCCATATTTCATTGCCGTCATCATCATATCCCACAAAAGTTGCTTCAGATACCATACCACGGCGCTCTACAAAGTCTTGGGTTTGTTGGTACATATTATCCGCTTTTGCGATAGCGTCCATATCAACCATAGCAATATGGGTCACACCCTCTGCCATAATCGTCCAAATGCCGTTTGTGCCGTCCTTAACTATGCCAAGGAGAACTCCGTCATTCTTATAAAAATAGCGGTCGCCCATAAATCTTTGCTCTCTGTCACGGGAATTGGCGGCATTTTCGTCTACTCTAAGAACACCGTATTCGGTGATTGTCCATACTGCGCCATCTTCGGTTGTTGCCTTTTGGTAGCCGCTGTAATCGGTGATACCGCTGACAATTGTGGGAATTTCCGCATCGCCGGCAGGATAGCGTGTTACAATCTTTTGCAGCACATTATTAAGTTGTACGGCTGTGCCTTGGAAGTCAACCTTAAGCAAAGGAGTGCCTTCGTTTTTGGATTCTTCCACTACACGAAGTTTAACAGTTGCTTTGTCGCCGCTTTCTGTTTTGGCAGTAATGCGCACATTACCTTTTTTAAGAGCAGTTACACGCCCCCAACTGTCAACAGATGCTCTATTTTTGTTAGAAACACTAAATGTGAGCTGACGGTTGGTAACGCCTTGAACAAAGGCGTAGTCGATGGTGCGTGAGTCGCCTACTTCCAACTCCCAGTCTTCGGGTACTATAAGACGGAAAGTGTCGGCTTCACCTGTGGTCTTGCAGCCGAACATAGCGGAAACCGAAATGAAAGCGAAAGTAATCACTAAAAACAATAAAATAGTTCTCTTCTTCATCGTTACCTCTAAAAAAATTTAGTTTGCCTGTACCGAAAATGGAAGTCCATACGGGCAACCACTTTCATTCTACCACGACTTGCCCTTTTTTTCAAGAGAGAAAGTGTCGTTTTTTAAAATATTATTTTCTCTGCTAACTTTTTGCTAATAATTATCCTTTTTATGGGTTGACAGAAAGCTATACAAGTATTAGAATATATAGGAATAACTCTATCAGGAGGGTTTAGATGAAAAAAAAGATACTAATACTCATACTTATTTTATCGCTTGCGGCATCCTTTTTACTCACCGCCTGCAACGATAATAAAAGCGAAGACAAACTCCGCATTATCTTCCTAGGCGACTCTGTTGGCGAAGGTGTTGCGGGTATGGCACCCATATCCGAGCGTGAAAGAGATGCCTACTTTGGCTCAGTGAGCTTGCGCAACGGCTACGAATTTAGAAATCGTGCAATAAGCGGCTCTCGCTCCCGTCAGTTGCTTGACTATATTCAAGTAGAGGACGAGGGCATATGGATGACACAATCCCTCATCCGAAGCGCCGATGTTATCCATGTATCTATATTAGGTAACGATATAATGTTGTCCGATATAAGCGAAATGGTAACGGGCTTAGTGAAGGATGACGAAGTGCTGCTCAACAAGGTAATAGATACCGCTCGTGACAATATTGCCGAAATCGTTAGGATATTAAAGGAATATAACCCCGACGCAATACTCATTATCCAAACAGTTTATAACCCAATATTTGGCAAAAACATCCTCATTACCCCCGACGCAGAGGTCGAACTAGCAGAACTTGGCATAGGGGAAGATGGTTACAGAGCGCTTGCAAGCGAGATTATCGTGAGAGTAAACGCTGTAATACATCAATATCTTGCACTGCACCCGGGCGCATTCCACATCGTGGACGGCTTTGCCGAGTACGACCGTATTTATAGGGAAGACCCCGAGCGTGGCAGAGATTTAATATTTGTAGACGATGCTCACCCCTCCAGCGAAGGACACGGCGTGCTTGCAGACCTCAACCAAACCTTGTTTGAGGAACTGGGACTTGCCGATGCAAAGAGCGCTCTCAAAAAATACAAGTCAATGCGTATCGAGCAGTTGGAAAGAATATATTCTAAGCGTATAGATGTGCGTGCGGCAAAGAGAGAAATCAACCGTGCCAAAACCAAAGAGGAAGTCACCGAACTATATTATGATTTAATAGACGGCATACTTCCCAACTACCTATAATTTGGGATACAAGGAGATTAATTTATGAAAAATATAAGAAAATTTATAGTATTAATAACGGTTGCTTTAATCGCAGTATCCTCATTTTTCTTGCTTGCGGCTTGCAATGATACGCCCGAATATCCAGATAGACGGCTGCCGGAAGAAGATACAATGTTCTATGTTGACTTTGGCACAAGCAAGATTAAGGATAACCCTTTGGGATTAGCCAGCATTTTCTTTGAGCAAAGCGAAAGTTATATTCTCTTGAGGGCAGACGGCACTGCTACAATAAAGCTACTTACCAAGCCTGTTGGCGGGGTATTAGGGCTTCCCCAAATTCAAGAGGCGCTAGCAGGTGCGACTTTTAGCGAAACAGAGATAGACACTTTTGTAAATATGATTTACGGCTACCTCCCCGGCGCAGACTTTACCGACCTTGACACCGTGCAAACATCATTCCAATCCACATTGGGACTCACCCTTATTGGGCTTGACGGCGACAATGAGCAAGTGCAAAACTTGTTTACTTCAATAGTAAACGATAAGGCTCTTCCTAGCGAAATCAATCTTCCCTCCGATTTGCGGTTGGGTATTGAAGTAACAGGCGAATATTATATTAAAGATGTTTACTCTGAGCATACCGACACCACCCATACAGGTGTCTTTATGGGCAAGCACCACGAGGACGGCGAGGCGTTCCTTCTTATGACGCTCACTGAAAACCCCGAAACCAATGTACAAAGAGTACAAGTTATGTATAGAGCCATGAAGTTAGAATTAAATGCCTATACCAAGAGCGAATAACTTCCCAAGTTACTTGCAACACAAGACATTAAAACCCCACGAGCCGTTACAAGGAACGTGGGGTTTTTGCTTGGGAGAACTTTTATATTAGCACTAAGGCATAGGGTTTTTGTTTGGGAAAACTTGTAGGGAAGGCATTTAAAGCTAAAGTGTTGAAATAACAATTTGAGCTAAATTATGTTTGTATAATAAACTCTGCTGTTGATATTAAAGTATTAAAGCAAACAGAATGTAAGCAGTAGTGGTCGCAGTTTAGTTCGCATTATAGTTGTTGGAATTATAATATTATATCCTTAGGTAAAAAGGGCTGTCGCTTGCGAATAAAAGCGACAGCCCTTTTAGCTAACTAGTTTGCGCAGAAATCAAACTCAATCCTTTTTCTCTTTGCAAGTTATGATTAGTTTGGAAACTTCTATTGCTGTTTCTGTCCAATCTTCACCATCCTCTACTGTGTGGAAGGTGGAAAAGAACAAGGGGAAACCATCGGGAGAAACATTGTTGAGTCCCATATGTATGTTGGTAAATTCTTCCGTTTGGTTAATAAAGTACCAGCCGCTAAGCTCAACAGATATCAGCGGCAGCAAAAATCCCTCGGGTATTACCATATCTTCCTCTAAAGATGTGATAAGTTTTTGCATATTTTCGCTCTCTAGGTCCAAATCATTTATAAATAGACCACAGCTTGTCAACAATCTCAAAGCATCTTCAAAATAGCGTATGTTTAGACCAGGGAACACTTCTTGCAAATATGGTCCAAAGCCCGTCTGCATAGCCTCATCGCTCAAAATATCAGATAAGTCAAGCCCGCCCTTTAGTGCCTCTACCAATGCAAAATTAGCGCTGGCTATTATTAATGGTTTGGGAGTAATTACAAACTTAAAAGTTCCGTTAGGATAAAATGTAAATCCCGACTTTGATAGCTCGGCTATACCCGCATAGTCCGTGCCGTCTTGATAGGCAAAGGCGCTTAGTTGGAAAAATCGTTCTTGCTCAAACACACCGCCTTCGGGGCGCTCAAAAGCCAGCGCATCACGCTCGCCACGCACATAAATTGGAATAACTCCCCTAACAGTCTTGCTGTATATTGAGGAAACTTCCTCAACTGTTTTGGCAGAGGCTATTGCCGCTTTGAGTGCGTTTGTGTCTACTGATGTGCCGATAAACAGTCTGTCCGTCTGTTCCGTACGCAATTTTTTATATCTTTCTAGTGCAAAATCTTTGTTGGCAAGCCCCAACTCCTCAAGCTTTGCTTGAATTAAGCCCGCTATTACTGCGTGTCCTTCGTTGGATGGGTGCATCCAATCCTTATAGAAAAGACTAATTCCGTCCGTGTAGTTCTTTTTATATATGTTATCAAAAGCTGTATACACATCTATCACTTCGTAAGCCCCAGGATGCTCTTCCAAATAGTCATATACTATGCCGTTAAGCAAGTCACCAATAAGCACTGTTCCTGTATTGCGTACGCTTGCCGAATCGCCGTCGGAATACTCTATTATTTGTTGTTTTATACTTTCGGAAAATAGCGTGCTTGCCTTATCAATAGGATTGTACAGGGTGTTAACTAGCAAAGGTGCATTGGGGTTTAGTTCTTTTATCCTTTCGATAGCCAAACCAAAATAGTGTGCGGCACGCTCAAGTTGCTCGTTTATAACCGTGGGATTACCCGTTAAGTGGTCATAGGCATTTTGCCCTATATTCCCTACCAAAACATCGTTGCCCAAAATAGATAAATGCAAGATATCCGCTTGCTTTATCCAATATTGGCGCTCTTTTGCCGCCGTGCTTGAGCCTACAAGATGCCGGTATAGCTTTTCCGTGTCATCGCCCGAAACAGCGCTCTCAATATAACGATAATTGTTATTGCGCCCAACTATGGCATAAAAAGAGTTGCTGTCCCTTTCCGATATGGGAGATGGACCGAGTATGCCCTCGGATATTGAATCGCCAATATAAACTATGGTTTTATCATATCCGTCATCTTCATCGTTAGAGTTATCGCAAGCTACAAGCGCAAGCGCAAGGGCAATAGCTGCCACGGTCAAGATTGTACCCAACAATAATTTCTTAAATTTACTCATTTATCTCTCCTATTGTTTTATATATATATTAATAATTAATTCCTTATTATATTATGCCAAGCCTTTCTCCCCAACTACCCCGCAAAATGGTTATTTTGCATCTTATTTTTGCACCGAAAACACATATGCTGTGCGTGTGCGGTATACCTCGCCCGCTTTGAGTGTTATGGGAGCAAACTCTTTTATGTTGCAAGCGTTGGGAAAGCCTTGTGTTTCCATACAGAAGGCGGACTGATACCCATACATTTTTTTGCCAGCCAAACCACTCAAAAAGTTGCCCGTATAGAACTGCATACAGGGTCTATCTGTTACAACTGCCATGGTAATTCCCGTCTTTTTACAATACACTTCTGCCGCAGGAGCGCCACCACGAAGCACATAATTAAAGTCATAGCCCTTTGCAATGTTCAAATATTTATCGTCCGCATCAATGTCCTTGCCAATCGCTTTGGGACTAGAAAAGTCATACGGTGTGCCGCTTATAGGCACTAATTTTCCCGTTGGAATCAAGCCTCTGTCTATATCGGTTAGCGTATCCGCATTTATGTATACCTCGTGGTCGTGTATGGTGTCAAACTCTCCCGAAAGATTGAAGTATGCGTGGTTGGTAAGGCTGCATAGGGTTTCACCGTCGCTTGTTGCAAAGTAATCTATGTTTAGTGTCCCATTGTCTAGCGAATAGATTACCTCAACCTTCAAATTGGCGGGATAGCCCTCCTCCTCCGCAACAGAAACATAGCTAAGGCGCAAGGCTTTATCATCAACGACCGTAGCTTGCCACAGCTTTTTGTCAAAGCCAAACTGCCCACCATGCAAGTGGTTTTCGCCGTTGTTTTTATATAGATTATAGCGCTTGCCGCCAAGCTCAAAGCTCGCATTGCCAATGCGGTTTGCAACTCTGCCGATTACAGCATTTAAGTAGGGGTTTTTCTCCCTATAATCATCAAAGTTGTTAAAGCCCGCCACCACATCAACAGGCAACCCGTTTTTATCTGGCACAATCAGCTTGTGGATTCTTGCCCCATAGGTGATTATCTCCACACTCACGCCGCTCTCATTTTCCAAGCGAAAGCCCTCTATGCCTGTTGCGCTTTTTCCTAGAGAAATTATCCTCATACCAACTATATTTCCTCGCAAGAATAAGGCGTTCTATGTCCGCCCATTCTTAAAAATTAAATATTCCTATTAAATTATAACAGTTTTTTATTTTTTTTCAAGACTATATCTATTATTTATTCATAACTATTGCAATTAATATAGGCTAACGGTATAAACTTGCCGCTTACTTGATAAATGTTCCCTTGCGCAACTCGTCAAAAGCGTGATTTAATTCTGCCTTAGTGTTCATAACTATCGGACCGCCCCAAGCTATTGGCTCACGCAAGGGCGGCGCAGAGAAAAATATAAACTTTAGCGGCGCATTCTTATGGGCGCTAACCTCAATTGCGCTGCCTTCGCCAAATAGTACCGCCGTCTTTTGCGGAATATTTTTATTGTCAATAACCGCCTCGCCACGCATAAGGAATATAAATACCGTTTCTCCCTGCGCTGTGGGCAGCGTAATGCTTTTCCCTGCCTCAAGATTAACCTCATATATAGATGCCGTAATGTGAGGAGGGCTAACCCCTATCTTGCCGCCATAGCTGCCCGATATCACCTTGACCGTCACCCCGTCTGCCTCAACTACGGGAGTCATTTCTGAGGTGATTGCAAGATACTTTGGGGTTGTCATTTTTTCACTTTTGGGCAAATTTAACCAAAGCTGCAGCCCCAACATAAGCGGGGCGGGTTTGGGCATTTCCTCGTGCATTATTCCCGAGCCTGCCGTCATCCATTGCGCATGCCCCGACAATATGGAGTCGGAATTACCTAAGCTGTCCTTGTGGTCTATTCTGCCCTCGGCAAGATATGTTATTGTTTCTATCCCACGGTGGGGATGAAAGGGAAAACCCCTTATATAATCGGCGGGATTTTGCGAATCAAAGGAATCTAACATTAAAAATGGGTCAAAGTCATATACATCGGAATGCCCCAATACACGCACCAACCTAACTCCTGCTCCGTCTATTGCTGGCTGTCCCACTACCGTTTTAACAATACTTCTTGTCTGCATTTTTCGTCCTCCGTAAGCTTTTAAGGTATATATTTACTGCCCTCACTCTATATAGCTAAATGCGGGGGATTAGCACAAAATTTCTTCCTCTTCTTCCTTTTTATGCAAGAAAGACGCACGCTGATAAAGTCTTTTTGCGCTCTCTGGAATATCTTTGCCCGCAAAACAGTTGGTGATGCCGTACTTTTCCTGCACAGTTATATAATCACCCGCTCTAATAGCTCTTGCAATTGCAAGCTGTTTTTCCAAGCGCTCTTTTTGTGCATTGTCATAGCGGATAAATAACATTGGGATAATGTGCAGCAGCGAACCTATCACAGGTGCAAGCATAAAAATTGGCCATACCCAACGATAAAAGGCATCAGGTTGAGGGGTGTCGTTGTTGTAAGCGTCCGAATCAAATTGGAGTATCACTAGCGTAACGCCTGTAAAAAATGTTTGTATCGCCCCGCCTATCTTTGCGGTAAAGTTTTGTGTGGAATAAACCGCCCCTTCATTTCTCTTGCCTGTCTTCCACTCCATATAGTCCAAACTATCTCCCAAAAGAGTAGTGGTAGCAATCCCTGCCATTGCTGTTGGGATACCCGCTAGCGCCATTAGGACACCCATAATCATTATTCTTATGCCTTCATAGCCCACAAAAAATGCTATCAATCGGAATATAATATTTGCCGCAACACCAAGGATAAGCAAGTTTTTTGGACCACCCACCCGTTTCATTAGTTTTTGTGACAAAAACATTCCTATCGCACCCGGCAAACCCACCACTAAACCAAAAATAAAACTGATGTTAAGCCCGTTTATCTCTCTGCCAAAGACATTTGCGCTCACCATATATTTAAAAAAGTATATTTGGTTTACGGTAAGCGTGCAAACGCTAAGTATGTTGCCAAGCACAACCAGCATAACCATTTTGTTGCTGAACAGCAGGCGGAAAGATTTAATCAATCCTTCTTCCATTTTAATTACGGGCGCACGCTCCTTTGCCGCATAGTTAAACAGGGATAGCACCATACCGCCAAAACCAAATACAATACCCAATATGAAAAAGATATCCTTTTCACTTATCCCGCCTAGTGCGTGGCGATTGCCTATAATAAGAATGATTAAACCAGAGGGTAGCGCACCTATCATAGCACCTATGCGTGCTACTTGTGATATTTTTGCTCTTTCTTTGGAATTGGTTGAGATTAGCGCCGTCATTCCCCACTGCGCAATATCTTGAAAGGAATATAGGAAGTCAAACAAAAAATAAACAACAATGATAAAGACCACTGTTTGTGTCCATGCAAGCCCGAAGTCCATAAAAAGCAGTGCGATAAGTATCCCTATGGGAATGGGGGTAATCTTTAAAAACGGACGCAGTTTTTCCCCATTTTTAAATACATGCTTGTCGATAATACCGCCCACCAAAGGGTCGTTGAACGCATCCCAAACCCGAGAGATTGCAAGAATTGAACTTATTATCATTTTGGGGTAACCCATAACAGCTATGCAAAAGTGCTGAAACCACCCCGATATAAAACTAAACGATATGTTTTGTCCCGCTATACCCGTTGCGTATTTGACAAGTTCGGGATTGGAAACTTGATAGTCCTTTTCCCGTCCAAATATTTTGTCTAACAGCTTACCTGCTCTTCCTTCCACCCGAACCCTCCAGATTAACAAAAAAATTATATCATATTTTTAACAATATGAAAAGGGGTAAAGTTTTTGGCGTTGTACTCTACTCTCAACCTTTATATTGAAATAAAAAAATTTGCCTTATGGTGTACTTGGTTTGGCGGACTAATCAACCTCATTTTCTTTTGGGACTATCTCATCAACAGCCGCTGTTTTGCTAGCTATCGGCTTTAAGAAAGCTATTAGTACCACACCCGCAATGGCAGCTATTGCCGCAATAAGAAAAGCGGGGAACATCTTGCCAATATCATCTGCCGCTAAGTTTTTAAAGTGTCCTGCTATATACGAAGAAATTACTCCGCCTGCGCCAAAGCCAATCATAACCAATCCATAATTAAATGCTGTATATTTCTGCCCGAAATAGTCGGCAGAAAGCGAGGCATAGTTGCTAAGAAAACCGCCGTATAAAAACCCTATTGCCGCAATTATCACAAAAATCCAATATCCGCTTGCAATAGTAACCAAGAGTGATAAACCCGCATTTATACAAAGGAGTATAATAATCGTATTCTTTCTGCCAAGTTTATCCGACACCCACCCCCACACAAGCCTGCCAACGGCATTAAATACGGAAATAACCACGACGCCAACTGCGGCAGCAGCGCCCATACCCTTTGCGTCCGCTATGGGTTTGGCAAACCCAATCATCATTAGCCCGCCCATTGTGGCAAGCAAAAATGAAACAGTCATTATATAATATTGGGGAGTAGAAAGTATCTCTTTGGGAGAAAGGCTGCCTGTGGTTATCGAAGGGTTAGGTTTGGGTGTCCAACCTTGAGGCAAATAATCTTTGGGAGGCTCAATTATAAAGTATCCGCCTGCGGTGCAAACCGCCAAAAACACAAAGCCCAAAACAAAGAATGTCTTGAGTTCGCCGCTGCCGGCAGAACCGTCATTTAGCGCCTTCATTAGCGCAGATGCCACGGGGGTAAATACAACCCCGCCCATACCTAACGCAGATATGATAATGCCGGTGGCAAGCCCCCTCTTGTCGGGAAACCATTTTTGCGCTGTTGCAATAGTAGTGGAATATGCCATACCCATACCTATACCACCCATAAGCCCAAATGTTATCCATAGCAGCCACGGGGCTTTGGGGGTGACAAAGGATGCAAGAATAAAGCCAAGCGCCATTGTCAAGCCGCCCGCCATAACAATGAAACGGGGGGCAATATATTTTCTTAAAATTCCCGATATTATGCCTCCCACCGAGAGGGTTGCAATCATAAAGGAAAAGGAAAGGCTTGCAAGCGCATTATTGCCGTTAAACAGCGCATTGGCTATTCCCGTTTGGAACATACTCCAAATGTAAGTTGTACCTAAACAAAGCTGTATACAAACGGATGCGATAATAATTATCCATCTTTTTTTACCTACTGTAAAATCCATATCTTATGTACTCCCTAAAAAGTTGCAATAAACTTGTAAGGGCGTGCCTTGCCGCACGCCGACAGAATGAGCATTTAACTCGTCCTTTAATTTTACATTAAATAATATAGGATAATTGCCGCTTTGTCAATATCTTTTTCAAAAATAAAATAAATGCTACTATTGACAATCAATTTATAGTTTTAGCGCCGCCTGCAAAACCTCTACTAAATTTGAATAAGCAACTGGAGCGGCGCAGTTATTAACATTGCGTGTTTTTGCTGCCTTTTCTGCATATAGCTCTATCTCATCCGCTGTAAGAGCGGGCATATTACCCAAAAGCTCTGCCATATCACTTTTGAACTCCTGTGCGCTTGCCATACCAAACGGTTTGAGAACGCTCTTTGCAAGCTCTGGGTTATGCTTTTCAATAAAGCCCAAAAATGCGCCCAGCAAATACCCGTTGGCAAGCCCGTGGTCTGCTCCTTTAAAATAAGTTAATGAGTACCCTAGCGAATGCACCGCCGTTGTCCCCGTTTGGGCAATTACCATACCCGCAAGAGTAGAGGCAACAAGCAGTTTTTCCCTATGTAAAAATGTGAGTGTATTTGCTTTTAATGCGTCCATACACTCCCGTATCATACTTATGCTTTTTTCGGCAAGCGCATCCGATACCGCATTTGCCCGCTTAGATAGCATACCCTCCACCGAGTGCGACAGCGCATCTATTGCGGTGTTTAGCGTTGTGTTGTAGGATAGGCTTAATGTGTATTGGGCATCTAAAAGCGCAAGTTTGGGAAACAATACGGATGATGCCATAGATGTCTTGCTTTCTATTTTATCATTGGTGAGAACCGAATATTGTGTAACTTCACTTCCCGTTCCCGCTGTTGTTGGTATAAAGACCATTGGCAGCGCCGCAGAGTATTCACCCGAAAACAACGCACTCTCCTCCAGTCGGTTTACTGCAAGAACAGCAATTGCCTTTGCCGTGTCCATAGGTGAACCGCCGCCAATTGCGATTACAAAATCCGCCCCTTCTTTAATAGCAAAATCCGCCCCTTCATAAACGCTTGCTATTGTGGGGTTTGGCACAGACTTATCAAATAGCGCATAGCCTTGCCCGTTGCTCTCAAGTCCCGCTATTATATCATTAAGCGCACCCGATGCCTTTGCAGAGTGTTTCCCCGTGACAATTAACGCTTTTTTGCCAAATGCGGAATATTCTTTAGCATTTTCCACTACGCAATTTTTACCGCTAATCACCTTTACGGGCATATAAAAACTAAAGTCCTTCATAAAAACCTCACACTAAATAGTAATCGTCCTTATAATTATACAACACTTTTGCAAAACTTGCTAATCATATTTGCAGGACTTGGGTGACTAGCTCCCTATACGGTACATTCACAAATTGAGGCTGGCACTTCGTAGCATGTTTTGCAAAATAAGACTCTTTTTAAGAAATCTTGACTTATAGGGATGCTTGTGATAATATTTAACAAACTTAAAAAATCTGGTAGGAAAAAAGATGAAAGATTTGAAACTGCCCTTATTTGAATATGATGATGAGGAAGGAAAAATAACACCCGATGCCGCCGTTCGCAATATCCCTTACGAGCAGCGAAAAAAACTAAAAGATTTACAAATAGATAAAGCTATAATATTTTTTGACCCTCACCTTGAAGATTATTCTTTTTCAAAAAAAACCGAGTGCGTATATCGCTTTATTGCCGCAGGTGCTAACACGGCGGTATTATTATATGACAAAAAGATACTTCTAGCCCAATGCCCAATCGGTGGTCCTGCGGCGGCGGGCTTGATGGATGAGCTTGTATCGCTTGGCATAAATAAATTTATTGCTCAAGGCTTTGCAGGGTGTATTGACCCAATCTTGGACACCAAAACTGTTTTTATTATCAACAGCGCCATACGGGATGAGGGAACAAGCTTTCATTACATACCTCCTTCCGCCGAGGTTGAGCTTAAAAGTGAATTGGTAAATCATATCGCAGCAGCTTGTGAGAAAAAAGGAATAGATTATCATATAGGAAAAACTTGGACAACAGATGGTTTTTATAGGGAAACGCCATCAAGAATTGAACGCCGCCTCAAGCAAGGCGCTCAAGTTGTAGAAATGGAGTGCGCCGCCCTTGCTGCAACAGCGCAATATCGCAAGGTTAGCTTTGGGCAATTTGTTTATTTTTCCGATTTGGTATATCAGCCCGTTTGGCAATGGTTGGAAATCGACCGCAATAAAATACGCTGGGAGATGTTAAATTTAGCAATAGAAACTTGCCTTGCAATAAAATAAAAAATTCAACTTCAAAAAACAATAAGCTCAAACCATAAAAAACACGGATGCTTTTAAGCCGCCGTGCGTTGTGGTCGAGGTGGCGGGACTTGAACCCACGGCCTCTTGGTCCCGAACCAAGCGCGCTACCAAACTGCGCTACACCTCGATAACTGTTTTTTGTCATACATATGTATTTGCCCTATGTTTTTTAAGCTTTTTATAGACAAAAAAACATAGGGCGTTTTGGTGCCGGTGAAGGGACTTGAACCCCCACATCCTCTCGAATAGCGGATTTTGAATCCGCCGCGTCTGCCGTTCCGCCACACCGGCTTGGGAATTATTTTTACCCCCGTACAGATTCTGGGTAAAAACTTTTTAAAATTTTTTGCGCTTATAATCTGCAAATGACTAGTCTTCTCAAAGTGTTTTGTTTGTAAACATTCACCTTGGCAATAATTATAGCAGAATTATATTATCACACTTGAGCGTTTTTTGCAACTATATTATGCAATAATATACCTAAAATTAACCGCCCTCTACTTGACTAACTATGTTGACTATATTATCTTTTTATGGTATTATTTGGGTATAAAAATAGTATTACTTTAAGGAGATTGTTATGGCAAAAGTTATAGTCGATTGGACTACTCTCACAAATTTTGTAACCGATGCGTTTGTTGGCGTGGGAATACCCCGTTCAGACGCCGAAATATGTACCGATGTACTCCTCGCATCAGATAGAAGGGGCATTGAGTCGCATGGCGTTAACCGTTTCAAACCCATTTATATTGATAGGATAAAGATGGGTATCCAAAACCCCATTACCAACTTTGAGGTTATTAAAGAAACAGCGACCACCGCTGTTGTGGACGGACACGACGGTATGGGGCAAGTAATTGGCTACAAAGCTATGCAAATGGCAATAGATAAGGCAAAAAAATACGGTATGGGTATGGTTGCAGTAAGAAATAGCTGTCACTACGGCATAGCTGGTTACTATACTACAATGGCGTCAGATGCTGGTATGATAGGTATGACGGGAACAAACGCCCGCCCCTCAATCGCCCCCACATTTGGTGTTGAAAATATGTTAGGCACAAACCCGTTTACGGTAGGTTTCCCCACCGACGAGGATTTCCCCTTCTCCTTTGACTGTGCAACCTCAATCACACAAAGAGGCAAGCTAGAATATTATTCAAGAATAGGACAATCCACCCCAAAAGGTATGGTTATTGGGCGTGACGGCTCTGCAAGGACAGACACCGACCAAATACTCATTGACCTCAACACGGGCAACGCCGCTCTTGCACCCCTTGGCGGGATTGGCGAGGAGCTTGCCGGCTACAAAGGCTATGGCTTTGCCACTATCGTAGAAGTACTTTCCGCCGCACTGCAAGCGGGCAATTTCCTCAAGATGCTCACGGGCAAAAAGGACGGCAAAAATGTTCCCTTCCATTTAGGACATTTCTTTATCGCAATAGACACCGAGGCTTTCTTGGGACTTGAGCAATTCAAAAAGACTGCCGGAGATATTATGCGTGAACTTCGTGCCTCTACTGTCGCCCCCGGCGAGGAGAGAATTTTCACTGCCGGACAAAAAGAATGGGAAGTTTGGCAAGAGAGAAAGGACAGCGGAGTACCAATAAATGAGGCAGTTCAGCAAGAATTTATCAAAGTGCGTGACGAGCTAAAACTAAACTATACATTCCCTTGGGAAAACTAAAAAGGAGAACATTACTATATGGATTACGCAAAAGAGTCTTTAAAGCTTCACTATCAATTAAAAGGCAAACTTGAGGTTGTATCTCGTGCTAAAGTAACCAACAAAGAAGAGTTGTCACTTGCATACACCCCCGGCGTTGCAGAGCCTTGTTTGGAAATCAAAAAGGATGTAAATAAATCTTACGAGCTAACCCGTCGCTGGAACACGGTTGCTGTTGTTACAGACGGCACTGCTGTTTTGGGACTTGGCGATATTGGACCAGAGGCAGGTATGCCTGTTATGGAAGGCAAGTGCGTTTTGTTCAAAGAGTTTGGCGATGTTGATGCTATCCCCCTTTGCATAAGAAGTAAAGATACCGACGAAATAGTAAAGACCATATCCCTCTTATTGGGAAGTTTTGGCGGAGTAAACCTTGAGGATATTGCAGCTCCCCGCTGCTTTGAGATAGAAAAGAAGCTCAAAAAAATAAGCGATGTGCCAATATTCCACGATGACCAACACGGGACAGCGGTAGTATGTCTTGCCGCATTGATAAACGCACTTCGCATAGTGAAAAAAGACTTAAAAGATTGCAAAATCGTCTTTAGCGGCGCAGGAGCGGCAGGCGTGGCAATAGCCAAACTGCTAATTAGTTCGGGCGCAACCAATATCATTATGAGCGACCGCAAAGGCGTAATATACGCAGGCGACAGCACCCTATCCCCCGATAAAGCAGAAATAGCAACTTTTACCAATCCTCATAGAATCAAAGGCAAGCTTGCCGATGCTATGGTGGATGCGGATATATTCATTGGTGTTAGCGCAGCTGGTGTTGTAAGCGAAGAAATGGTAAGAAGTATGGCAAAAGATGCCATAGTAATGGCAATGGCAAACCCTGTACCCGAAATTATGCCTGACCTTGCTATCAAAGCAGGTGCGGCAGTGGTTGGCACGGGCCGAAGTGACTTCCCCAATCAAATCAACAATGTGCTTGCCTTCCCCGGCATATTCCGTGGAGCGTTAGATGTGCGTGCGTCCGATATAAACGAGCAAATGAATATTGCCGCTGCCAAAGCAATTGCATCCATAGTTTCGGATGAGGAATTAACCCCCGAATACATTCTCCCAAGAGCATTTGACTTGAGAGTGGGAAAAGCTGTTGCTGACGCCGTTGCAAAAGCGGCAAGAGAAAGCGGAGCGGCAAGAATATAAAGTAGACCTTTAAATAACTATCTCCTATATAAAAAGGACTGTTTTGCAAAAAGCAGTCCTTTTTTGTTTAAATACTAACACAATATATGCAAGTGAAAATATTAAATGCGATAGGTTAAAGCAAAAAAAAATACTCGGCATACGAAGTCCCTAGCGTCTACAGGCTATACCCGTACTTGATTATGTATGTATTGTATATTATTCGTTTTTAGTTGTCTAACAATATATTACCTTAAAAACTTAAAAGATATATTTTTGTATATTAAAAAGAGGCTGCCCCTAGAGCAACCTCTTTTATTATATTAATTCAATCAATTTTATATTGACTTAACTCAAAAACCATTTTTAGGTTGTTTGGGACTTTTTGTACTCCTCCACTATCTTTTGAGAAAGCGTGGCGGGTACTTCCTCATACCTATCCATAGCCATTGCAAACTTGCCTCTGCCTTGTGTCATAGAGCGCAGGTCGGTTGCATAGCGAGCAAGCTCTATCATAGGCGCTTCGGCATTGATAACCGTCTTGCCGTTTTCCGACTCCATACCAAGAATTCTGCCACGGCGCTTATTCATATCGCCCATTATGTCACCCATATAAGATTCAGGTACGGTAACCTTAACCGACATTATGGGTTCTAAAAGTATGGGATTTGCTTTGGGCAGTCCTTCTCTAAAAGCTATACCAGCAGCAAGTTTGAAAGCCATTTCGGAGGAGTCCACATCGTGATAGCTGCCAAAGAACAAGGTTGCCTTTATGCCGTGTACAGGATATCCTGCAAGCACACCCTTTGGCAAGTTTTCACGAAGTCCTTTTTCTACTGCGGGTATGTACTGCTTGGGTACTACACCGCCAACTATCTCATCAACAAACTCAAAGTCGCCTTCGTACAGCGGCTCAAAACGAATGTGCGTATCACCGTACTGCCCGTGTCCGCCCGACTGCTTTTTGTGCTTGCCCTGTTGCTCCACCTTCTTACGAATCGTTTCACGGTATGGGATGCGTGGGGGGGTTAATACCGCATTTGCCTTATATTTGTTTTTAAGCTTTTTGCAAAGAATATCAAGTTGGCTTTCACCCAAACCACTTATCAGCATTTCGTGCGTTTCAATGTTCTTTTCAATTCTAAAGGTGGAGTCCTCTTCCATAAGCTTGGTAAGACCTGCTATCACCTTTTCTTCACCGCCCTTGTCCGAGGAGGACACGGCAAGCGATATCACCGGCTCGGGGAAGTCTATTGGGTCAAACACCACCTTTTCGGTCGTGTCGCAAAGCGTGTCGCCCGTAGAGGTGTAGTTCAGCTTTGCCAAAGCGCCAATGTCACCTGCATAAAGGGTATCTACGCTCTCTTGTTTTTTGCCCCTCAATATAAACATAGAGGCTATCTTTTCATTTTCCTCACGGTTGCTATTGTATGCCTGTTCACCCGTAACAAGCTTACCCCTAATCACTTTGAATATCAATAGTTTGCCCACAAACGGGTCGGATATCGTCTTGAAAACTTGAAGCGCAATCTTGCCATCCTCCGATGCCACCATTTTGCCCTTTTCGCCGCTTGCAATATTGGTAAAGCCCAAGCCTTTTACCTCGTTGGATGCAGGGAAAAGCTCAACAATATTATCAAGCAGTTTGGTTAGTACAACATTGCCTACCGCAACGCCCGCTACCATGGGAATAGTTTCGGCGGAAATAATGCGCTTTCTCAACCCACGCTTTTTTTCCTCGTCGGTAAGCTCCTCACCGCCAAAAAACTTGTCCAAAAGTTCGTCATCTGCCTCTGCCGCACTTTCAAGAAGAATATTAGACTCCTCCGCTGCCATCCCGCTAAGGCTAGCAGGAATAGCCGTTTCTTTATCTGCAAGGTCAAAAGCTTTGTTGGATACAAGGTCTACATAGCCTTCCATTTGCGTTCCGTTCATAATGGGAAGTTCAAATACCCCTATCCGCCCGGGATACTTTTCTTTAAAAGCCTCGACTGTCTTAAAATAATCGGAGTTTTCTTTGTTCACTCCATTTACAAAGACCATTGCGGGAATACCTTTTTCTATGCAATACTCAAGCGCCTTTTCTGCCCCCACCGCTACTGCGCCTGTTGCGCCCGCAACTATTATTGCCGCATCTGCTACCGTAAGAGCCGCTACCATCTCTCCTTCAAAGTCGAAAAAGCCGGGAACATCTATTATATTGATTTTATAATCCTTATGATACGCATAGGCAACCGAAAGCCCTATTGATATGCCACGGCTAATTTCCTCTTGGTCGTAGTCGGAAACGGTTGTACCGTCGTCAACTTTCCCTAGTCGGCTGATTGCCTTGGTCGAATATAGTATCGCCTCCAAAAGAGAGGTTTTACCTTCGCCGCTATGTCCTATGAGCGCAATGTTTCTTATTTTATCCATATGATATACTGCCATTCACGATTCTCCTTGCTGTTTTTTATAAGTCAATTATGAATATGATACAATAAAATAAAAAAAAATTCAATAACCTTTAGCTATAAAATCACTAAGTATGAAAAAAACTTGAAGTTTAGCCTATTTTTATCCGTGAACAGCTGTGTTTATAGCAAAACCAATCACCTTTGCAAAGTCCTCTACCGTCACATCAATTTCCTTTACCGTTACCACTAAGCCGTCAAGCTCATCTGATGCCCGCCTAATTCCCGTTCTTGCGTTTTCGGTTAGGGAGGATAATTTCGCCTCTCCCATATAATCGGCAACAATATTTCTTGCGTATATTACAAGCGGAACGCCTATTGCAATAACAGGTACGCCAAGACTCTCTGCCGAAAGCATCGTCTTTGCATTATTCACGCCCGAACCGGGGGTGATGCCCTTGTCGCTAATTTGAATAACCCGCTGCAAACGGGATGTTCGCTTGCTTGCAAGGGTGTCTATTGCTATAATTAAGTTCGGCTTTACCCGCTCTGTTACCCCTTTTACAATGTCATAAGACAATAGCCCCGTCACCCCGCTCACACTTCCCGCAATAGCGGCAAGCCGTCCCTTTCCCGTCATATTTATTCCATCACGATAAAAGTGTTCGGTAATGTCAAGATATTTAAGCGCCTTTGCCCCCAACGCATCCGCTGTCATTCCTTCATTGCCTACGCCAACGGCAAGAATCTGCTGGTTTTTCCTTATACGGTATTTTTTAAATAATGTTTTTAGGCATTTAGCGGCAGCAAGCCCCACCTCCCTTTGAAACTCCTCATCCATAAAAAGACCTTTGGGTAACTCCAGCGAATAATACTCCCCGTCTTTAGACTGCGTCCGCTCGCCGCCAATAGAATAAAACTTCACCCTTTCCCGAATAGCATCGTCATCATTTGGGACAAGTACCGCATTTTCTATAAATATATTCTCAAATTCACGCATCATATATAATGTAGTGTAATCTTTTTTGCAAATAATTATCAATATTCAATTGCAAACATTTAGATTATATGGTAGAATAACAAAGCGTTTAATTATAGATATGTAAATCAAGGAGAGATATATGGCAAACATCAAGTCCCAAAAAAAGAGAATCCTGATATCGAGAGAGGAAAGAGCCTCCAATAACAGCAAAAAGACCCGTGTCAAAAATGCGGTTAAAAAATATGAGGCGGCAATTGCTGAAGGTAATATTGAGCTTGCAACCGAACTTTTACCACAAACAATGTCGGTAATCGACGCTGCAAAGAGTGACGGCGTATACAAAAAGAACACAGCAAGCCGCAAGATTGCACGCCTATCCAAACATCTCAGCGACCTCAAAGCCGCCCAAGCAGCGGAATAAATTCCAACAAATAACCAAACAGTATCGGCTCTTCCCCGATACCAATTTCTGGGTGTGGCGCAGCTTGGTAGCGCGCTTGAATGGGGTTCAAGAGGCCGGAAGTTCAAATCTTCTCACCCAGACCAAAACCCACAAAAACCGTCTTAAAATCAAAGGCGGTTTTTGCATATTTATATCTTTTTATTTAGCATTTTGTATAAGATTATTAGACTGGTGCAGCCCCGACGCAGTCGCTCATCAATTTTAATTATTGATTTTTTTATTTTTGTATGATATTCTTTTATTAGTAGTGATAATCAAGGGGCAGCCCAAAACAACAAACAAGAAGTAAATTTAAGCAAATTTAACACAAAGGAGTAAGAGAATTGAAGTTAATTCTAGGTTTTCAATTATCTTCGGAAAAGGTGGATATTAATTACAGAAGTTCTATAATGAGTTTTATTAAGCATTTATTATCTAATAAGTACGAAGACGATTTTAATTTGTTATTTAGCGACCCAATAATGAAAAGTTATACTTTTAGCGTTTATTTCCCCAATGTGATTATGGGTGAGGATGCACTTGAAGTTCAAGACAAACAAATGAGTGTTGCTATATCAGGATACGATAGTGCATTAATTGTTAAACTCTATAATGCATCGCTATCTATGAAAAACAAGCCATATCCAATGGCTGGCAATAATATGATACTAAAAAGAATGAGGCTGGATAACTTCCCCAAAAGCCTAAAACAAATCAATGTGATAAAGTTTTTATGCCCATTGGTTGTTAGGAAAAGAGAAGACGGCAAGGACAGTTATCTCACATATAAAAACGATGATTTTAACAAATACTTAAATATTGCAGTAGCAAATCTTTTTAACCGAATGGGTATCTCTCTTGAAAACCAAAGTATAAAGCTAACCCCATATAAAGTGCGCACTACCGTAGTCAAACAAGAAAATATCTCTTTTGAAGTTAGCATTGGCACTTTCATATTAGAGGGCGACCCTCAAACCTTAAATGTTCTCTATCAAACAGGTATGGGCAGCAGACGCAGTCAGGGCTTTGGCATGTTTGAAGTAATTGGAGGTTAATATGTCGGACTATATTAAAATATCTTTGGATACAGGTCTTTTTAATGCAGGTGTCGTTGGACTTATCAAACTGCTTGAAATGGCAGAGGAAAAGTATAATTTAGATGAGCAGTACATTGAGGTGAAAAAAGACTTTTTTGCAAGAGAAGATTTGGCAAATCTTTACCTTGATATGATTTTTATTACCTATAAGAATACAGATAGGTTTGGTAAACTAATAAATATAGACTTTACCACTTGCGATGAAAAAATCTTAGATGACTACACTAAGTTATTCAAAAATAAAACTGCTCCCAATATATGTGAAACCTACAAAGACACGGGCTTTGTTGCATTAATGAACGAATTTGCCGCCATAACAAAAAAAGAAATCGATGCAAAAAGAGCAAAGGGCATTGAAATAAGGGACTATCTTCGCCAAAACGAAGATTTATATCGCTATATTGTCATCGGTCACGCAACAAGGGAGGAGCTTGGTGAATTTTTTGACTCTATGGCATACCTGGCTCTTTCTCAAGGCAATAAATTAATAAAAAAGAATACGCCTTTTTTAGAAGCATTAAATGAGTTTATTTTCACTAACCTATCTAAGTTCGCAGTCGATTATGATAACTATTTGCAATCTAATAAAGACCATGGCTTGCAGCACAGAAATATCTCTTTTTTTGAATCCGACGATAGCGACTTGCGACTTGATAAATACCAGTGCTTGCAATGTAGAGATATCTCCTTTCCCAACAAAAAACTGATGGTTGAAATGAAGTTTTTAGTTGATTTTGCAGATGACCCCGGCAAAAAACAATCGCCTTTTTGGAACTTTGAGCCAGACGCCAATCTTTGCCCTATTTGCGCTTTTGTCTATATGCTCATGCCGTTTGGATTTGCCGATATAGCGGGTAGAAGTTATAAAAAAGATAAACTTTTTATCAATGATAATAGCTCTGTTGAACAGCTGTGGAAAAGGAACAAAACCTATGCCGAACAAGAGGATTTAAATAAATACAAGGTGATAAATGCCATTGTTCTAGATGAGCTAAAAACAAAACAGGAATATGAACTTAACAATATTGAACTTATTTTACGGGAAAACTACGAAAAAAGGTCCTTTTATTCTTATTCAGTATTAGGGCAAGATGTATTAGAAATAATTCGAGACGCCCAAAACTTTCTTAAACCTTTATCTCGCACCGTCGTTAAGACAAGTGACAATGAATACATCAATATTTTTGCCGAAGTTTTAAACAATTTATTAAACAGCAGCAATCAATGGAATCTTATGCAAACTATATTGCGGCTAGAAGATTCCACTTCAGGAAAAAATAACAACCTAATCAATAATATACTACAAATACAAATCAAACAAAATAAAGCAAAGGAGTGCGGTATGAAAAATGAAAAAAAGATAATTAGTGCAAAAATGAGCGGAATTACTATTAAAAGATACTTTGGCACAGAGGCGGAAAACAAACTGCGGTCATATATCTACAAGCTTATTAATGCGTTGGGAACAGGCAACCGAGATATGTTTTTGGATGCCGTAACACGAATGTACAGCGGAATAAATATGGAAATTCCCTCTGTATTTTTTGATGTGTTCTCATCCGATGAGGACTTCAAGGAAATAGGCTATGCCTATGTGTTGGGTCTAAAAGGCGGAGAATACCAGAAAAAAGACACTGATGCAACCCAAGAATAAATAATTACAAACAAATCGAAAAGGAGAATTAATATGAAAAAAAATGGTTTAACAATAAGTTTAGTTTTTGAGGCAGAGAGCGCTAACTACGGTGAAGGCTTTGGCAATATCACACAACTTAAAAAAGTATCAAGAGGGGATGGCAATGCTTATAGTTACATATCAAGGCAAGCCCTCCGCTACAACATTATCAACCAGCTGGGTTGGGACAATACCGAATGCGAAAAAGATGGCAAGGACGATAAAGCTGTCGTGCAGTTTGCCCCCCATGCAACCATAGATAAATATCCCGAAATTGACTTTTTTGGATATATGAAAACAGAAAAAAGCAAAAATGCAAAAATCCGTAATGCTGTTGCAAGGTTATCCAATGCCATATCTTTAGAAAGCTACAATGCAGAAACTGACTTCCTAACAAATATGGGGCTTGCCAAGCGTGTCGGCGGGGGCAACAACATCGCCCAAAGCGAGATACACAAATCATTTTATACCTATACAATAACCATTGATTTGGACTTGATTGGCATAGATGTAAATGATGACATAAATATTCCAAACCCCGAAAAAGCAAACAGAGTTAAGGACTTTTTGGGTACAATAGAGTATTTATATCGTGATATAAAAGCAAGAAGGGAAAACTTTTCACCTGTTTTTGCAATAGGCGGACTCTACCAACGCAAAAACCCCTATTTTGAAAACAGAATTGCCCTCAATAAAAAGATGCTCAATCTGGATAAATTGTTAGAGTGCATTAACGCAAACGAAGACACCAAATCCAACACCAAGGTAGGCTACCTGAGCGGCTCTTTTAATAATTGCCCCGATATATATGAAAAACTCAACCCCTCTACCATTGCAGAATTCTTTAGCTCTATTAAACGGGAGGTGGATAACTACTATGCTTAAAGCTATCAGAATAATTGCCTACCAAAATATGCCCAACTATCGCAAGCCTGCGGCAATAGCAATACAAGATAGCTACAAACTTCCACCCTACTCCACTGTAATCGGATTTATTCATACGGCTTGCGGCTTTACCGAATATCATCCCATGAGGGTATCCATTGCGGGTCGCAACAAGTCCTCTGTTGTAGATATGTACACTCGCTATTTTCATGGCGGAAGAAAACTTGAGTTTGGCAGACACCAACTCTTTACAGAAAATAATTCTGGCATGGGGCTTGGCGGTTTTGCCGATAGTTTGAGCGGTATTCCCAGCGAACAAGAAGGCAGAACAGGTATCACACGAAGTCTAGGCTATGCTCAGTTAATGGTGGATATGGAGCTTGCTATCTATGTTGTGCCAGATAACCCCGATGAACTTGAAGTTATCAAAAACGGGTTACTAAATCCCGTGCGATATCCCGCCCTTGGCAGGCACGAAGATATTCTCAGGCTAGACAATGTGGAAATTGTAAACTTAGCCCGCCAGTCAGATGACGATGAGGATGAGAGCCAAAGTTTCTCTATGCCATATGATGCCCTTATACCTTTAGATATCTACGAGGAATTGGAAATTTTTGTGAGCGGAACTGTTTATAATATGAACAAAGTCTTTAAAACAGATAAAACCGGCAAAGACCCTTTGCGCAAGATAACCGAACGGGTTAAGGCAAAGTTGGTAAAAGGAGGCACTACTTTCACAGTTAATGCATACTACGATATTTATCAAGGTGACAAGATAGGAATATTTTTAGCGTGATTAAAAAAGATGACTTTTTAGCAAAAAGCAACGGTCAAAGCATTGAGCAGCACACAAAAGAGCTGCTCGACCTCTTTGATGATTTTTGCAATAAATATGGCGACAGTTTTGACGGCAAAACCAAACTATCCATTAGTCTGGCAGCCGAGTACCACGACCTTGGCAAAATTAATTCCTCTTTTCAAACCTATATTCATCAAAAGACCAATGCAAATCCCGCTAAATTTAAAGTTGGGCTTTGTCATTATAAAAATATTGTCGATAAAGACATACCCCATGCTATTCTTAGCGCCGCCTTTATTAGCAAGAAAAAATTGCAAGAAATGGGATTGGATTTGGAAGATTATAGAGTGATAGTAACGGCAGTGGTAAACCATCACTTGAGGAGCTTGCAAAATCAAGACACCGATGACACCATAAAAGCGGTTGTTAACGGAGATTTAGCGGTTTTAGCCAAATATTATGGTCTGGATTATTGCAAAAGTATTCCAATTATTAAATACAATTTTTTCAAACCCCGTTCAGCACACGATATTAGCGAAGACCTTTGGCTAAAATATGCCAAGGTAAAAGGTATGCTAAACAAATTGGACTATGCCGCAAGCGCACATGAAAAAAGCATTGAAATACTTCCAGAAAATGCAAAAACTATGTGTATATCCGCTATGAAGCGCAAGAATTTTGCATTGCGCCCTTGTCAACAGTATGTGCGTGACAAAGGGGGGCACAACCTCATTATGACCGCATCCACCGGTATGGGAAAAACAGAGGCGGCTTTGATTTGGGCGGAACAGGCTAAAACTTTTTACACTCTACCATATAAAGTATCAATAAATGCCATTCACCAACGCATCTGTGACGATAAATATTACGATAAAAATAAATGCGTGTTGCTACATTCCGACACCTTCTCCCAACTACTTCAGGGGGCTACCGATTATAACGGAGAGCCCAATGAAGGCGGTGACATTTTCAAAGAGTATCAGGCAATAAAAAACTTGGCATATCCATTTACAATATGTACCGTAGACCAACTTTTTTTATTCTCATACTTAGCTCACGGCACAGAGTTAGTAGCATCCACCCTTAGCTACTCCAAAGTAATAATAGACGAAATCCAAGCATACGAGCCAAAAATTCTTGCAAAAATATTGCGTGGGTTGGTAATGATTAATAAAATGGGGGGCAAGTTTTTAATTATGACAGCCACCCTCCCTCCTTTTATAAAGGAATATTTGCAAGAACATATACAGGACTTAGAAATATCACCCGCCTTTTTCAATCCTATAATAAGACATATTCCAACTTTAATAAAAGATGAAATGAACTTCGAAAAAATAGCTAATACGGGTAAGAGCAGCAAAGTTTTGGTCATATGCAACACAGTAGCAAATGCTTGCAATGCCTATAAAAACATTAAAAAATACAATCAATCCAATGTAAATCTTTTGCATAGTCGGTTTATTCAAAAGGATAGGTTGGAAAAAGAAAAGGCTATAAAAAACTTTGCTGCGTCTAATGAAAATGGTGTTTGGATATCAACACAATTGGTAGAGGCAAGTTTAGATATAGATTTTGACATCCTCTTTACCGAAATGTCCACCGCAGATAGCTTGTTGCAACGCATGGGACGCTGTTACAGGGGCAGAGAGTACAACAGTACCCAACCCAATATAATAGTGTTTGATAATAAGAGCGGTACGGGATATGGAAAAAGAAGCATATACGATTATGAGATATATCAGCGCTCTGTTGATGCATTAGAAAAATATTGCAATCAGCCCTTTAGCGAAAAAGCAAAGCAAGACTATATTGAGTATGTTTATGATACTACTGCTATTAAGCAAACAGAATATTATCAAAAGTTTATCAAAGAAATGAGCTTTTTAACAACAGGTCTACTTGCTGGAGAATTTAAAATTGATGTCGCAAGAGAAAAGTTTAGAGAAATAGAAAATAGCGCAGTTATACCATTCAAGTTTTTAGATACAGCCGAAGATATCATGCAAAAAATAGACGCTTTGCCGTCAACAAAAGACAAAGCTGTGCTTTTACAAAAAAAGCGGTTTGAGAATGAGTTAAAAAAAATATCTCTACAAGTAAACCTATTCAATCGCAAAAGATATGGAATACATAAAGACAAGAGATTTAGCAAAGCCCATATCACCATTCTAACCAACGGTTACGACAACGAATTGGGCTTAATAGATTCAACGCAAGAGGGTGTGATTTTTTAATGAAGTAACATAATGCGATATCAAAACAAGGAGGAAATTTTAAATGCAACAAGTGAGCGGCACACTTTACTCATATTTTTTTCTTTGCACTCGCAAACTATGGCTTTATCACCACCATATTTCCTTTGAAAGCGAACATTCTGCCGTGCAACTCGGCAAAGAATTGGATGAAACGAGCTATCAAAGAGAAAGGCGGCAAATCGATATTGATGGCATAGCAAAAATAGATTATATTAAAGACGGGGTGGTTTACGAAGTAAAAAAATCAGATAAACAAAGTCAAATGGCAATAAATCAACTCAAATATTATCTCTACCTATTACACCTCAAAGGCGTTAGTATGACGGGACAAATTAATTATCCCCTGCTCAAAAAGACCTTAAAAGTAACCTTATCTCAAGACGATATAGAGGAAATCGAAAATAATCTTAAATCAATAGAGCACGAAGTAAGCAAAAACGAACCCCCTAGTGCTCAAAGAAAATCGTTTTGCAAAAACTGTGCTTACCATGACTTTTGTTTTGCTTGAAGGGAGGATATTATGAATAGGAGTTATTATTTGTTTTCATCCGGACAATTAAAAAGGAACAATAATTCCTTGCGGCTTTTCAAAGAAGACGGTAGTTATGGCGATATCCCCATAGAAACTGTATACGACATCTATTCCTTTGGCGATATCACCTTTAATTCAGATTTAATCGATTTTTTAGGGTCAAAAGGTATTTGTTTGCACTTTTTTAATTACTACGGATACTATTCCGCCTCTCTTTATCCAAGAGAAAAATTGGTCAGCGGCGAGCTACTTGTCAAACAAGTGCAACACTACCAAGATGACGAAAAAAGAATTCTTCTTGCAAAGCTGTTTGTTAAAGGGTCAGTGGAGAACTTGTTGCGCAACCTCAAGTATTATAATAACAGAGGCAAGGATTTAACCGCCCATATCGAAAGTATAGAAAAAATTTACAGCAATTTATGGTCACAGCAAGTTATCCCAGAAGTTATGGGCATAGAAGGTAACATAAGAAAAATTTATTATTCCGCTTGGAATGTCATAGTAAATCAAGAAATTGACTTTGAAAAAAGAACTAAAAGACCACCCGATAATATGATTAACTGTCTAATATCTCTATTAAATAGCCTGCTTTACACTAAAATTGTCAGTGAGATTTACAAAACTCAACTAAATCCCTCTATAAGTTACCTGCACCAACCGAGTACAAAAAGATTTTCTTTATCTTTGGATATCGCCGAGATATTTAAACCCCTTATTGCAGATAGACTTATTTTTAGAATGTTAAACAGAAATATGATAAGTGAGAAAGACTTTGTACAAGAAGAAGGATTTTTAAGGCTTAAACCCGCAAAAATAAAAGATATTCTAAAAGAATTAGATGACTTTATGCTAACCACCGTCCAACACCGCAACCTTAACAGAAATGTGTCGTATCGACACTTGATTAGGTTGGAAATCTATAAGCTAATCAAACACCTTATTGGTGAAACAGAATACTCTCCTTTCAAAATATGGTGGTAATCCCACACGAGGTTTATTATGTATGTAATTTTAATTTACGATATAGTATCCGACGAAACGGGTGCTAAAGTTACAAGAAATATATTCAAGACGGCAAAAAAATATCTGTTTCATATACAAAATTCGGTGTTTGAAGGCGAAATAGATGAGGTTAGGTTAACAAAGCTTAAAAGAGAATTATCCGCCCATATCCGAAAAACCGACTCTTGCATTATATTCAAGAGCCGCAGCAAAAAGTGGCTAGATAAAGAATTTTTAACCAACATAGAAGATAAAACATCCAACATCTTATAGTTACTCAATTTTACACAAACTTTTTCTGTCTATATCCAATAGCGCAAAATACCCACGCCAAAGACAGATAAATTTGCCTAAAAAATAACCTAAAAAACCCTTTTGCAAAACTAATCAAATGTACTTTGCTTTTTTTATGTATTATAGTATAATAAATACAACATTAAAACGCCTTTCTAATCCAACTATATTAGAATGTAAATAGGAGCGAAATGCCCATAA
>JBAZCO010000013.1:0-26213 GCA_041654915.1 Clostridia bacterium
AGTTTTTTAAGCGACTACCACACTATATTTAAATTGCGCCCTATGTTTTAACAACTATATAAGGGGGAAACATACTCTTTGTTTCCCCCTTAAACCCCCTTCTTTCTCATAATTTTCCACTGAACTTATTTAACTGATAAATATATATTGTGAGTTTCAAAAAAACTGCCGTTTTATTTTCCCCCATTTGGATATTTTATTTATTATTATAGGGAACTAACAAGCATAGTTCCCTAACTAATATACAAGTCATCATAATATAATTTATAAATGGCAAAGTATTAAGATTATAGCACCTTTGCGAGAAACTCTTTTAAGCGGGGGTGTTTGGGGAATTCAAAAAACTCGGCGGGTGTGCCTTGTTCAAGAATTTTGCCCTCTGCCATAAAGAGTACACGGGTAGCAACTTCCTTTGCAAAGTTCATCTCGTGGGTGACTATTACCATTGTCATACCTTCGTCGGCAAGCTCTTTTATTAGCGACAGCACTTCACCCACCATTTCGGGGTCAAGTGCGGAAGTCGGTTCGTCAAAGAGCATTACTTCTGGGTTCATTGCAAGCGCTCGAATGATTGCAATTCTTTGTTTTTGACCGCCGGACAGCGTTGCAGGGTATGAGTTTGCCTTTTCCTCAAGCCCTATGCGTCTTAGTAAAGAAATAGCGTTTTCTTTTGCTTGACTCTTTATTTGTGACAGCTTGGTGCTAGGCTTTTCGGCGGTAATCGTGAAGTTTTTATTGAATAACTTCTTGATTTTTTGCAATAGGTACTTTGTTTGCGTTTTTCTCAAGTGTGATTTTGCAATGTGAATTGGTGTTAGTGTGATATTTTTTAGCACGGTTAGGTGAGGGAATAAATTGAAGTGTTGGAACACCATACCCATTTTTTCACGATGAGCGTTTATGTTTGCGCCCTTTGTGTTTAACGGCACGCCCTTGAAAGAAATTGTTCCCGAAGTGGGTTTTTCCAAAAGGTTAAGGCAGCGCAAAAATGTGCTTTTGCCCCCGCCCGAAGGTCCGACAATCGCCACTTTTTCTCCTTGCTTGATTGTTTCGGTGATATCCTCTAGAACAAGGAGAGAACCAAACTTTTTGTATAAATTATTAGCGTTTATCACTTTTTCTCAACCTCGCTTCCATTAATTTGATTAAAATCGTAATGATTATTACTAGCACTAAGTAGGTGAGCGCAAGCATTAGGTAGGGTACAATATATTCATATGTGCTATCTGCTATTGACTTAAACGCTTTGGTTAGGTCTACCACGGCAATAAAGCTTACGACAGAGGTCTCTTTAATTAGGGCGATAAATTCGTTACCCAAGGTGGGCAAAATATTTTTGATTGCCTGCGGCAAGACGATTTTAGACATCGTTGCCGTGTATCCAAGCCCCAAGGAGCGCCCTGCCTCCATTTGTCCGCTGTCTACGGAGAGAATGCCGCTTCGCATTATCTCCGCAATGTATGCGCCGCTGTTCATACCAAATACTGCTATGGCAACATATATTTCGTTGACCCTAAGCCCCAATGCGGGGAATAGTATATAGTAAACAACCAATAATTGTACAACTATCGGCGTGCCACGGAAAACTCCCACATAAATATCGGAAAGTTTGGCAAGTATCTTTACCACAACATTATCCCGTGGCACAACTTTTGCGGATGCGAGCAAAGTACCAATAGCGATACCGATTAATAAGCCGAGTACCGCTATAAGTATTGTGGCTCTTAGTCCGCTTATTACCGTTTTATAACCATCATAGGTGATAAACTCTCTTACAAAGATTTCCCAACTTGACATTTTGCTCCTTAGCCGTTAAAGGCTGCTGCAATAAGTTTGGCAGGCATTTCGTCTATGATAACAAAGTCGACATTGCCGTTTATTAACGCTTGAACTGCAAGAGCGCCTGTGGTGTATTCTAAAACTGTGATGTTGCTAAACCCGTCAAAGCCCCAATCTTCGTCGCCCGCTGCATAAAACTTACCTGTCGTTCCCGCTTGCACGCCCACCTTTTTGTTGCTTAAAGATAAAAGCTTCTCCTCAATTGCCTCTGCGGTAGTAAGCTCGTCAAAGGTGGTGTCACTTACTTTTGTCACTATCATTTGCGATGCGTTATAATAGGGAGCGGCAAAGTTAACTGTTTCTAAACGCTTAGCGTTTACCGTCATACCCGCCATACCGATATCGGCATTACCTCCCCCAATAGCGGGGATAATCGTGTCAAATTCCATATCATCTATTACAAGTTCTTTGCCAAGCTCATCTGCAAGCAGTTTGGCGATTTCCATATCTACCCCAGCAAAGCTGTTGCCCTGCTTGTATTCAAACGGAGGGAACGCCGCATTGGTAGCAACAATAAGTTGGTCTTTTGAGCTGTCTTTTGCGGCAGAAGTAACGGGCGTAGGTGTGCCGTCACCAAAATATTTGTCCAAAATAGCATCAAATGTGCCGTCTGCCTTTATTTTGGCAAGAAAAGTGTTTACTTCGTCAAGAAAATCGTCATTGCCTTTGGCAACTGCAAAAGCGTATTCTTCCTCGGTGAGGGAAACTTCGATTACTTTTACCTGTTCTTTCTCGTTGCAGGCGATAAGGGTAAGGCTTGCGGTTATAGCAAGTATGACTACCATAATAACTACTGTAAGTTTTTTCATAATGATTGCTCCTTGTTGTGAGTTTGGTTTTGAATTTTTTCTAAGTATACAGCATATTTATGAATAATGCAAGCGTTTTATGCAATAAAATAAAATATTTTTAATATTTTATTCATTATGAGATTGGCATCGCTATCTTCATATTGTTCCTGCGTGTGCGTGTATATTTATAAGATATATTGTGCAATTATTTATTTTATGGTATAATTCGTGTATGAACAAAAGATACCAAATATTCATTATCATTCTGGCGATTGTCTTTGCCGCCCTTATGGTTTCCTGTGCGGGTACGAGAAGTATTGAGTTTTTGCAGGAGCAATATATTATTTATTTGGATGAGGGAGCGGAGCTTACCCCTCAAGTTTATGTGCGTCCCAAAAGTAGCGACTATACAATAACTAGCTCCAATACAGCGGTTTTAGAGGTGTTAGATGGCGGGAAAGCTGTTCGTGCAGTATATCCTGATGCCGCTGCAACTATCACGGCGACATCGGGCGAACTGTCTGTAACGGCGATGGTGATTATTTACAGACAGCGTCAAACGGTTGTTCCTATCATCCCCAAAGAAACCTTTACCGTATACTTCGACACGGACGGGCGAGGCGGTATTGCGCCGCAAGAGGTAATTCCCGGCGGTCGAGCGGAGCGCCCCGAGGGCTACGAGCACCAAGATAACATTATTGTTGGTTGGTTTACCGATGAGGAGTTTGAAAACGAGTATGACTTTACTTCCCCCGTCACGGAGGACATCACATTGTATGCCCGTTGGGAGACGGGAGAGGCAACCTTTCAGTTTGTAACCAGAGAGGACGGCGTATATGTTAGGGGCTTGAGATATACTAGCATTGAATATGACGATATTATTATTCCCCAAGAGGACGATGTGGGCAATCCCGTTGTGGGGATAGACGAGCAGGCGTTTTACCGTGCGTCCACAGGGAGCAAGACCAATATAGTTAAGTTTACTAGCGTGGTTATACCCTCTACGGTAAAAGTGATAGGAAAGGAGGCATTTACCGGCATCACTACCCTTACCGCCGTATACTTCGACGGGGACAGCGAGCTAACCACAATAGGGGATAGCGCATTCCAAAACTGCAACGAGCTCACCGACCTCACCCTGCCCAATGGTCTTACTACAATTGGCGCATCGGCTTTTTCGGGGGCGAAAAAACTAAACATAACAAGTTTACCCGCAGGGCTTAGTGTGCTAAGCGAAAATGCCTTTAATAGCACTGCTACGGAGTCGGTGGACTTAAAAAATGTTACGCATATAAAACAACAAGCTTTTTACGGCTCACGGGTGACGACAATACTAAATTCTGGCAAGTTGGAGCAGCTTGGCAAGAATGCGTTTTTAAACACCCCTTGGTGGCTTGCAAAAAGACAGGCAGGCGGGGGAGCGGATAAACCCATATATTTGCACGACAACATTCTTGTTGCCTACCATACAACCAGTCCAAGCAAGGCTTTTGATATCACAGTGAGCGTAAATACACGCTTGATTGCCGATGCTGTTTTTGAAAATGTAACACGAGGCACGATACGCTTTATCACACTCAATCCACCTAAGTTTGGCAGTTATGTTTTTAACGCAGAGAGCGTAGTTGTTGTGCCGCTAGCGGCACGGGAGACATATGCCGAGGCGCTCACGACTTTCCGCTATAAGCTTTACTCCGTGGAAACTGTGCTTGACCACCTTGAAATATTTGTAAATGCTTACACAGCGGCGCACCCTCAAAGGGTGGAAGTGATAATTAACAAATACAAGTCGGAAAGCGTACCCACAGAGTACGCACAAAGGCTAGATATCAAGACTGCGCTTTATGATATGTTCCCCGAACGCAAGGCGGCAATAAATATACAGAGGATAAAGACATCTGCATTTTATAATATATCCAATTTAGCGACAGTAGTCTTGCCCCCACGGATATATAATGTGGATATAAACGCATTCAACCACCTGCCTGTATTTGGGCGGCTGCGCATAGAGGGCGAATACGGCGAAAATTATACCCCCAAAGGAACAACAGTAACGGTGGCAAGCAGCGCAATCAATCCCATACTTTCCCAAGACAGAGATTATTTTATCGAAGTACCAGAGAGCAAATTGAAGGAATACAAAGAGAGTCCCACAACAAGTTGGGGGCGGTATGCGTCTAAAATACAAGGGTATACCCCGTGAAAGCGGCACTTGTTTTGAACGGTAAAGAGGGCGAGTTTGCCGTAAAAGAGAATTTTATAATTTGCGCCGACGGTGGCTATAATCTGCTAAAAGACCGCAAACCCAATATAATAATAGGGGATATGGACTCAATAACAGGGTTGCCGTATGGTATAGAAGTTGTCAAGCATCCGCCCGAAAAAAACTTGACCGACGGCGAACTTGCCATTGATTGGGCAGTGAAAAACGGATATACCGACCTTGTAATATACGGCGCTTTGGGCGGGCGGATAGACCATATACTATGCAACCTTTCCTTACTTGCGTTTGCAAATCAGCGAGGGGCGGCGGCAAAGATAAAAAGTGACAGAGTAAATATTTATTACTATAAAGAGGGAATCTTTAATTTAAAGGCAAAAACAAGCGACTTAATTTCTCTTTTGCCCTATGGCGGCGGGGTATTGTTTAGCTACTCAAAAGGTCTAAAATATCCGCTAGATAACTTATCGCTCTCCCCCTTTCAAACAGGGCTTGGGCTATCGAATGTGGCAATAGATGAAAGTGTAGAAGTAGGTATACAAAAAGGCGCTGTCTTTGTTGTGCATCACAAGTAAATAACAAAGTCACTTCACTATCGACTAACAACAAATAGCACACATTTAAACTAATAAAGCTAGGGTTAAAAATAAAAAACGCACCTTTAAAAAATTGTGCGTTTTTTATTTGGATATTATTTTTATTAGTTTTTTATTTGGATATTATTTTTTTATTAACTTTTTATTTGGATATTAAGCGCCTGCCAGACTTTGAGGCAAACAAAAATCCGCCTGCAACTAAGGTGATTGCGATATCTGCAAATACAAAGGTATTGTATAGCAGCCCCCACGCTACGGGCGAAAATGCATCAGGAGCATATGAGCCAAAGACGAGAATGCCGGATATTGCGTGTGCGGCATAGCGGAAAATTGATGCTAAAATACCGCCGGCAATAAAGTTAAGTAAGGGGCTGCGCTTAAATAATTGCACTTCTCTAAAAATGCCCGCAAGTCCGATACCTGCAAATGCTAGCGGATAGTCTAGCAAAAACTGCAAGGGATGCACTATCCACGGGTCTTGGATAGCCTGCAAAATGCCGTATATAAAGCCTGCAACAACACCTTTTCTTATGCCAAACTTATAGGAAAACACGATGAGCGGAAGCAGGCTTGCAAAGGTGACCGAGCCGCCTTGCGGCAGTTTGAACAATCTAAAGTAGGAGAGCGCAAAGCTAAGCGCAATGGATACCGCCGCATACACCAATGCTTGGGTTTCCCTTCCCAATCTTTTTTTGCCAAAAACAAGCGGGAGAGCAATTAATATGGCAAGGAGTATGACCACCGACACAATTAGCCCTGCAAGCACGCCACCCGAAAAGCTTGCATAAATATACTGTTTGAGCGGGTCTAAAAACACCATAAACAGGATGTATATGGTTGTGAGGATAAACGAACCCATAGTATATATTTGCAGCTTATCTTTTTTAAAGTGTGCTACAAAAAACAAGCCAACAGCAAGAACAAGGGTGAGGAGCAAGAGGGACAGTATTGGATAAAAAAGCGCAGGATTAAAAGCGCCCTCCACTTTATTTTCCTCAATACTTAGGGTGAGAAATACCGTGCTTGTCACCAGCGAAAAGCCAATGATTATCCCCCCAACATAGTTGTAAAAGGCAGGCAAACGCTCACTGTTGATACGGCGAATCACCACACCAACAACGCCAATAATCACAATAGCGGCAAGAGCTGCATAGAACAGGGATTGTACTATTTTGTCAAACATAAAGCCTCCTCCGCTAGATAAAACACGGTAAGACTTGAGGGGTTTTTTTCAAAAAAAGCGATAACCTTGCAAACAAAAAAGCCCGCAAGAGATTATCTTTAAGGGCTCATACCAAGCTATTACCTATTTGGGTAAAGGGCATTCCTTTCGTGAGTATCAACTCCATCAAGTTCAAAGGGTGTAATCTCAGACAGCTACCCTAAGCTGTCACCCCTAGCGGTGTATTAATTTATATCCATATTATATAGCTATATTCCTTCAAAGTCAAGCGGCTGCATCTTTTTGATAAAATACTTCACTCCATCTACTGTTTGCAAAACTCTAACAATCGTGAACGAGCTACTCTCTTATACTACAACCGCTACCGCAAGCGCAAGTTTTTCAAAGGACTTGTGCTTTTTTTTCTGCCCCCGTATTTTTTATATAGATTTCTTTTAATATAATTAGGGAACTTGTGCTTTTTAGTTCCCTAATAACCCTCCTTTCTCATATTTTCCTCATATTATTAAAGTTATAACATAGTTCTATCGCTATTTTGTGAGCATTCAACCGTTAGTTTCCCCCTTATCTTTAGGAGTCGCTAGTCGCTCCTAAAATATAAAATAAAATATCCATACGGGGGAAAACAGAGAGGTAGCCTTGTTCACTACAAACAAATGGTTATCGACAAACCATATCAAAGGTGGAAAGTTATGAGAAAGAATGGGGTTTAAGGGGAAAAAAATTCATCAAAAATCTGCTGCTGCCGCACTTTTTACAACTTACATAGAGTTATTTTTAAGAGAGGATAAAAATATGTTTATCCCAAAATCCTCTTGCCAATTTGCTACTGCCGTACCTTATCCAACATTAAACGGGGTTTGCAGAACACAACAATATTTATAAAAAATTCTATAAATCAAATATCCAAATGGGGGAAAATAAAACGGCAGTCTTTTTCACTACAAACAAATGATTAGCGACAAGCCTTATAAAAGGTGGAAAGTTATGAGAAAGAAGGGGGTCTAAGGGGGAAACAAAGAGTATGTTTCCCCCTTGTAGAGTTATTAAAACATAGGGTACAATTTTAACATATGGCGATAGTTCGCTTAAAAAACCACCGTTACCGCAAGCGTTAACTTTTCAAATTATCTGCAATTAATTTTTGCGCCCTATGTTTTAACTATACGCATCTTTTTGCGTCTTTTGGGTGTCTTTGAACGGCTAGCGGGGCTTGTAAGCCCAAATGCTCCCTATCGTACCGCTTGTACGATTTCGGGAGCATTTCCGTTCAAATGCACCTCAAAAACCACCCAAAAACCTGCTGCCGCCGTACCTTATCAAGCTTAAACAGGGTTATTGCGGTGTTCGCTATCCGCTCCGTATTATAATATTATACCTCAAAACGAAAGATAAGAAAAAGCAAGAAAAGATAAAACTTAAAGAAACCCATATATAATATAAATAAAAAGACTTCTACCCCTCCAGACGGGAGGGGTTAGAGGTAGATAATACTACATATAACGATTGTGGGGTGGGGCGGAGTTGCGGGTCAAACGCCGCCTCGGAAAGGGCGTTTGGCGGCTTTTTTGTATTACTTTTTTGCCCGAATTGCAAAAAAGTAATAATTATATAAACAACAAAAGGAATATTTAAAGTTTCTTTTGTTATTTCTATAGCCAAATATTACAAATAATAATCAATCATAAATTGTTATTTAGCTTATACAACTCGAACGAAAATTGATATTGACAACAGAAGGTCGAAAAGATATAATATAATTAGCAATATGCTAATATGGGGGAGTGTTGCCGCCTTATTTTTTTTTGGGGGGGGAGATTAGCGTTGTGTTCTTTTTAATAGGAATCAGTGTAGTTGTCCTAGCCTTGACTTTTGGCATAAGTTTAAGACTTTATATTACTTGAGGTCTTATCTGCCTTGTATAAGTGGCTCAAAACAACAAAAAAGCACACAAATATTTTTTTTAATTTTTATGCAAAGGGCAAAAGCTATTTTTTGTTTTTTGGGACATTTTATTTAATTCACGAATATGTTGGTGGGGGAGATTGAATCTTATGGAAACGGATTTTATGGAAAAAATGGCACGGGACTACAACCGTGAGTTAAGAATGGGAGTTGCGGGCACAAGTGAGAGCCTGCTTAGGGATTGTTTGGATATTGTAGAGCGCCAACTCGACCTTATTATTGCGTGGCTGCAATGCGGAAGGCTTTGCAACCGTGCGCTTTCCTATCTTGAGAGTCTAAAACGCACTTCTTTGCGGGAGTTGAATGCGCTTTTGGGCAATAATGATGTTCCTGCATACAGAGAACGCAGGAGGTCAGAAACAAATATGTTCAATAGGTTGGTGGACTTGCAAATTGAGCTTTTTATTGCGCTAGACCGCCTAAAGGAAAGCGGCGCAGAAGTGGATGATATCCTTGAAATAGAAACCCGTGCCTTGGGTATTATGGGGGTTATTCGCTAAAAAGCTCCTGCCACTCATCGGTTAAGGACAAATCTATAAGTTCAGTTTTTCTTGCCAGCTTATCCAGACGGGTCTTGTACCTATTGTCTGTGAGGGCAAGTACTGCTGCGCTTGTTGCCGATGACAGCACGGGCTTTGCCGCTATGCCGTGGCTATTAAATAAAGATTCTACTTCGGGTGCGCCCTCACCTTGCAAGAATATTTTTTCCGCCCCAAAGTGACTAACAAAATATTTTGCCGTTGCAACCAATGCCCTATCCCTAAAGCCGTCGTCCTCCGTGCCTATTGATGCGGCAATAATGCTTTCGGCTTTGTATAAAAACAGTCCTTGTCCGCAAAGTACTGTTAGGGAGTTTTCCTCCGCATCCAAGAGTTCTAGGAGCGCATCACTGCCCACCCTATTATTGGGAACGGGAGGAATATATACGGTTTCTGACGGCATATCAAAGCGGGATGCGGCAAAGACCTCTCCCCTATTTTTGGGAGGGGGCGCATCCATAAAAAGTGATATGAGCGGCGGCTCTCCCGCCACAAGGATAGTTTCTGCCTTTGCCAACTTGTATTTTTCAAAAAACTCCACAGAGTACTTGCCAACCACGGCTCTCAAGCCCAATACGCTTTGTTCGGGGAGCGGCAAAACTACACTCTCCACTTCATCCTCGCCCACAAGCATAACCTCTATGCCGCTACCTTGCAAGATTGCCGCTATCTGCGGATAATCAATGCGTGCCGCACGGGGGGCAAGGGGCAGGTAGCACTCTATTTCTATGTCATACTCTATTGTCTTGTCGCAAGCTAAGCGCATACCTCTTTGGATATCGCTGTCGCTGAAAAACCGCCTATCCAAGTTGGTAGGCGGTAGGTCGGGCGCAAGAATACGGCATTTGCCGCAAATACCTTTGCCGCCGCAAGGGAAGTATCTACCCTTTGCAGTCAATATGTCTTTTAGATTGCCGTTGGTATTTTCTCGTCTTATTTTCATTTTATTTTTATAATATATAATCACCCAATTGTAAAACTTTTGGGAAATTATATTGGCGGTTTATGTTAAGGGCAAGAAATACTCCACGCACACAGCTGAAGTACTTGTCGTTGGTGTTTGCGCTATTTCGTGCGCCGATGTGACTATTTCGCCAAAAGTATTACCTGCGAAAAACATATAGCCAGCGCCTGACTCGCCAAGGTCTATCACCACATTATCGCCTACGGTGAGAACATCAGCGCCGAATGCCTCAATATTAAATAGGTCAGTAAACACCGTGTCTTGAGGAATGAAAGTTTCGCCGCTTATAACAAGAGTTGTGCCGCTTTCAAACAAGCCCTCAATTTTAAGCAAGTTTAGCATTTCTTGATTTAATACAGGTGAATTATAGATGATGCGTGCGGGCGACATATTAAGGGCGGCGGACGGGTCATTTGCGATATCTATGTAGCTTTGTACAAGTTGGTCGGGGGTTTGGTTGTATACATAGGCTTTGGTTTCGGGGCTGCTGGTTGACATATCTATTGTATACACGCCCACGGCGCTCAAGCGATATATTGAGGAGTCGCTCAATGCAGATGCCAAAGCGGCGGGCAAAACGGCAAGGGGTGTGTTGGGAGCAACAAGTCCCAAAACTCCGCTAGAATAATTGCGGAACACATTTTTTACCTCTAAGCCTGCCAAAGAGGCGTTTAAGTCTGAGCTTGTTAAATAAGTATCTTTTAGCGCAATGAGGATAGGCTCTGATGTTTCGTCATCTATCGTGATGATTTCGCCAAGCTTAGTTTCGGCAATAACTCCGCCAAGGTTAAGCCCAATTTGGGAGACCTTTGAGTGTCCTAGCCGTTTTATCAGTATGTGGCAGTCGGATGCATCGGTGTCTATTGCGTCCGACACGGTCATATCCTCTACCTTCTGCCCCAAATCGTCCAGAGTAGCGTCGCCCAAGTAAGTCCATATATGGCTACCTTCGGGAGTATCTATAAGCTCACTTACAGGGGTGACCTTTAGCCCGTCCGACAAGCTTTGGGTTTTTGGGGTAACCCCGTCCTCCTCATATTGGGTTACGAGGGTGCAATCTTGCAAAGCAAACAGAACTTTGGGAGAGGTTTCGTCTATCGTCATTATTTCTTTAAGGGCAAGAGCGTCCAAAGTTTCTTGCAAGCCCGTGCCAAGCTCGCCCACTTTGAGGTGTAAAAACTTGTTTATCAAGTCGCCCTCACCCGGCTCGGTTATGATTTCCGACAGTTCAAGGTCATCAATAATTCCGTCCATATCATTGGAAAACTCGGATATTTCAACCTTGCCTAATTTTTGGAGCAAAGCGCTTGATGCGGGCGCATCTTCGGTGGCATCCTCATCATAAGTCACATATATAAAAGAATCTAAAGAGTAGGTGTCCAAACCGGAAAATGCAGTATTTATGGGAGTAGCCAAAAATGTTTCATTTTGGAATATGGGAAAGTCGGGAAACTCCATACCAAAGGTATCTGCAACATTGCCCACCGTCATATGTTGGGTAATCGCCTCGCCAAGATTTGGGAAAGTGCTTGCTTTGGTTACATTCTGCGGCACGCCAAGCTGATTGTAGAGAAGATTGGATATGGTATTTATTCCCATTGTCGATTCTATTTCGCCAATCGTTTTATTTTTATAGTCCATTACCGTGCCGGCAACCGTACCCACATAATTGTAAATGCTTTGGTTGCGTACTGACTTGGGGATATTGGATGTGTCAAAACCTGTGTAGCGTGCGGCTAAATCGGCGGTTTTACCTACTCCGCCCTCACGGGTGATAAAATAGTAGCCCAAACCCGCCGTGCCGCCAATCACTAGCACAATGCCGACAATCACGCCTATCAAAAATGTAAAAACTTTACCAAGTTTCATAATTGATACCTCCTCCCTATATCTTTATACTTATATTTTAATCTTTGCAAGCAGGGATTTTAGGTCTACAAATCTTATCAACAAGGTATAGAGGTAGTTATGCTTTACAAAGAAGTTGGTGATATAGGAGCGGCTAATCACTTCGTTTACGGGCGACATAAAGGTAAAGTCCTCTAGGAGTTGGAATACCGTTAGCAATACAAGCATAACGACTACCCCAAGAGCAACACCAAATATTGCGCCAAGAAATTTATCAACAAAGTGTAATACATATAAGCTAGAGGCAACTTTTTTGAGGAGCGCAAAGAGAATGGACACCAAGATTCTTGCCACAATGAGAACGACTATAAATGTTGCCACCAAAATAATTAGTGTGGCAATAGATGCGGTGATAGCTTTTATCATATAAACGCTTTCTTCGCTTTCGAGCGCACTTTCAAAAACAGGTTTTAAATAATTTTGCAAGTTGAGCGATGAAAACAGCAAATTACCCTCAAATATTTTGTCGTATTGTTGGTATTCGCCGTCCTTGTCTATAAATGCAAGCTCTTTGCCGTCCTCGTGACCAAAGTCGTAATAGGTTACGACGGTATTGGGTTCGTCAAGACGAGATTCTATGCCGGGCTGAATTGCATTGGCAAGCTGTTCGTCCCATTGGGTGTTTGCGGTTATCACGGTGGTTAGCGGTGATGTGGCAAATACAGCTACAACAAGCACCAAAATAGAGGCGATTAAGCCTTTACTCATTTTTACAAACCCTTTTTTGATGCCTACAATTAGCGCAATAAGCAGTATAAACACCAAAAGCACATCTGCAACGATACCCATAATATTGAATAAGTTTAAGTTTGATAGTCCGGACATTGTACCCTCCGAAACAAAGTTTATTAATAGTAGCATATAAATATAATTATCTATAATATTTGAATTATACCACTAAGGTTAATAAATTGCAAGAGCATATACATAGAATATTTAGGCTATTGATGGTAATAATTAAGAAAATTAGGGCGGGAGGATTGGCTTGGGGATACCTGTTGTAGTTTGTATTGGTACGGCAAGCGTTGCTGGAGATAGTTTAGGACCAATGGTTGGCGACATCTTGCGGGAGAAATATAATGTGCGAGCTTATGTTTACGGCGGAATGAAACAGCCGGTAAACGGTATAAACTATCACACATATATAGAACACATAAAATCCCGCCACAACAAAAGTTTGATTATAGCCGTGGATGCTTGCGTGGGCGAACCTAACGATGTGGGCAAAATAAAGTTTACCGCAGGCGGAGTAGCGGCGGGGGGAGCACTCAACAAAAACTTTGAAAAGGTGGGCAATGTAGGCATTCTTGGGGTGGTTGCGGAAAGGGAAAAGGATAATTTAAAGGCATTAATGGGTGTGTCTTACCATTTGGTGGAAAATATGAGCCGCACAATTGCCTACAAAGTATATAAATTATTACTCAAGTGGGAAATCATTCGTCCCTACACAAAAAGAATACAAATAAAACAATCACAATTTCCATTGCGAAAACAGCGTGAATATGATATAATTTAATAACTATTTTTACGGTAAGGATATGTGATGAACTCTGTAAATAACAGGAAAACTTTTTTTCTTATAGCTATAATGATATTGGCAGTCATACTTTTGGCTGTATTTTTGATGAATCAGGGCAACAAACCCGATGTATTATCCGAAAGTGAGCTGCTTGACGGAATTGTAAAAGAGGATGAAGACCCCAATAAAATTATTGGGATAATCTTTGTGGGCGACTACGAAGTAAGTGCGCTGTACTTAAAAGATGAGGACAAACTTCAAGACTTTAAGGATGGCAAGTTCAAGTCCGCCACCTCTGTGGTTACCGGGCGTACCTCTTTTATAGATAGATTGCACGAGCTAGACGGCGACAGGATTGCCTATTACGACCTAAACAACCCCGGGCAGAATGCGTGGAACTACATTATCCCCGTATTGTCCGTACTTATGCTTGGCGGGTTTGTCATATTTTTGTTTGTTTATATGCGTGGCAATAAGGGCGCAAACAGCACTATGAACTTTGGCAAAACCAAGGCAAGGGTAGCTACGGCAGTCAAAGTACGCTTTAACGATGTTGCGGGCGCAGAGGAAGAAAAAGAGGAGCTAAAGGAAGTAGTAGAATTCCTAAAGTCGCCCAAAAAGTTCCGTTCTGTGGGCGCAAGGATACCCAAAGGCGTGCTTTTGGTGGGAAGTCCGGGTACGGGCAAAACCCTCTTTGCCAAGGCAGTAGCGGGCGAGGCAAGCGTGCCTTTCTTTTCGATAAGCGGCTCAGACTTTGTGGAGATGTTTGTTGGTGTGGGCGCATCCCGTGTTAGAGATTTGTTTGCGCAGGCAAAAAAGAACCAACCTTGCATAGTGTTCATAGATGAGATTGATGCGGTGGGCAGAAAGCGTGGCGCAGGTCTTGGCGGCGGCAATGACGAGAGAGAGCAAACGCTTAACCAACTGCTTGTGCAAATGGACGGCTTTGATGAAAATGACGGTGTTGTAATAATGGCGGCAACCAACCGTGCCGATGTGCTAGACCCCGCACTGCTCCGCCCGGGGCGCTTTGACCGTCAAGTATATGTAAATATGCCCGATGTAAAGGGCAGAGAGGGCATTTTCCGTGTGCATAGCCGCAACAAGCCCCTTGCCCCCGATGTGGACTTTAAAAACTTAGCCCGCCTAACAACAGGGTTTAGCGGCGCAGATATAGAAAATGTGTTAAACGAGGCGGCAATCTTTGCCGCAAGGGAGAGCCGCTCTGTTATTTTGATGAAAGATATTCAAGAGGGCATCAACAAGGTGATAGCAGGACCGCAAAAGCGCTCCCGTGTCGTTACTGAGAAGGATAAGCGTATCACCGCCTATCACGAGGCAGGACACGCTATTGTAGGCAAGTTAATGAAACATTGCAACGCTGTGCAAGAAATATCTATCATTCCCCGTGGTATGGCGGCGGGCTACACAATTTCACGCCCAGATACGGACGATAACCATATCACCAAAAATCAACTCAATGACGACATTGCTATGCGGCTTGGCGGACGGGCGGCGGAAGAGATTGTTATACACGATATCTCTACCGGCGCATCCCAAGACCTCAAACAAGCAACGGGCATTGCAAGAAAAATGGTGACTGAATGGGGTATGAGCGATGCTCTGCCCAACCTATTCTTTGGCGGCGAACAAGAGGTATTTATTGGGCGTGACTATCAAACGCAGGCAAGTTACAGCAACGAAGTTGCATCAATAATTGACAAGGAAATCCGCAAAATAATAGATAATAACTATGCCCGTGCGCTCCAAGCCTTAAAGGAGCATGAGGGCATTATGCACGATACTGTGAGGTTGCTGTTTGAACACGAAACTATTTATGGCGACGAGCTAGACAAGCTGTTCGAGGGCGCAACCATGGAAGAAGTAACCGCATACATTGCAGACAAAAAGCAGACGCAAGAAAAGATAGCCGAGGAAAGAAGGCGGGAAGGCGGAGTATTTGGCAATCCCGAAAAAATCATAGTTCCCGAGCCTCAACCAAGTGCAACCGAGCCTAAAATACGCTAACCCACCCACTATTTTAAAAAACAAATATCTAAAAAAAGGGCGCTTGCCCTTTTTTATTTTTGCGGTTATTTATATGTAATTTTTAAATATTCAAACTCAAAAATTCTAAAGCGAACCCGTGGCTATATAGGTAAGGAGAGCCAATGCACCGCCCACAACAACTTGCAAGCCCAAATAGATAAGCAGGGAATAGCGCCCCGGCAAGGTGAATGGATAGTGCCATTTGCCGTTTAGCTTTGGCAGTAGAGATTGCTTTTTACGATACAGGAGCGGGGCTATTGTTGCGCCCAACATAAAGAAGGCAAAGAAGGGCAGGAGCGGGAAGTAGTCCGCCGTAAGCGGGAAAAACTTGGTGCTATATATAAAGATACCTTCAAACACCGTGTTGGTGTTAATAGAATTAGCTAAGGTTGCCGAGCCAAACGGCGCATTATATATGGAATTGAATACAAAAAGCAAGACGGTAATCACGGCGGAAACAGCGGGCAATACCCACTTGATTTTCTTTTTATTTATCAAGTTCACTACATACTCTATCCCCGAATAAAGCAACATACACGCAGCTAGGCAATGCAGTACCCCAAAGAGTATTAGCACATTGCCCATTGCAAAAAACCGCTCTAAAATATAGGTTACGAGTGTGACAAGCAATGCGGCAAGAGTGATTTTTACCGCACGAATAAAATTGTTGCGGCTAAATCTTGTGCATATTCCCGCCACAAAAAAGAAGATAAAAACAAATACAGGCCACCAAAAAGCCCTAAGGTCGCTATGGCGGTAGTTAACAGCAAACTGCCTAAAGTTTTCTAACCACGCTACTCCGCTTTGCCGCCACGAACTGCCAAAAATATAAGCGGCATCAAACATCGTGTGGTCCCATACCACCATCAATATGGATAGACCTCTCAAAAAATCTAATTCCCACGCACGCTGTTTTATGGGCAGCCGCTCTTTTTTCTTATAAATCATAGTGCTTGTACTCCACTTTATGTAAAAGCGTCTTGCCGTCCACTATGCGAAACACCTCAAACCTATCGCTATATTCGTGTACTAGCGTGTCACGCTCCCTTGCGCTGTAATATATTTTGGGGCGCTCATAGTTCTCGGGTACTACGGGTTTGCTTTCTTTCGGTTTTTCGGGCGTTTGGGCTGCCTTTTTACGCCTTATTGGATACTCAATCACCCTTTCTGGGGGATAGCGCTCGGCATCGTCCGTAGTCTTATACTTGATAATATTTCCTTCTCGGTCTCTTTTCCAAACGGGATATCTATAACCTTCAATGATATTTTTAGACGGCTTTATCACAAGATTTCTAAACGCAATAACCAATGCGCAAGCCAATGTTATCCCAAAGCCCGCTATATATAGCCACGCATCTATGCTTTGGTCAAAGGGATTAAAATCAAAGGCAAAAAATAAGATTAGCCCAAACACCGCATATACAAATGGTATCCATAAGCCAAGCACCGTCATTACTCTAAAAAGTATGCGGAAAAAACCTTTAAAAAAGGTTACTATCGCTTTTAGGGCAGAGCCGGTTATCAACCCGTATGCGCATCCTTTTGGGGCATCTTTTTTCCTCTTATCCATTTGTTATCTTATCGTATCCGTACCCATATATTTTTGCAGTACTTCCGGCACGCTCACAGTGCCGTCTGCATTTTGGTAGTTTTCTAAAATAGCGGCAACCGTTCTGCCCACGGCAAGACCGCTGCCGTTTAGGGTGTGCAAAAGCTTTACCTTGCCGCTGCTGTCACGATAGCGTATATTTGCTCTGCGTGCTTGAAAGTCGGTAAAGGTTGAGCAGCTGCTTATCTCCACATACCTTTGGTAAGAGGGCATATATACCTCTAAATCATAGGTTTTTGCGCTGGAAAAGCCCACATCACCCGAACAAAGGGTGACCACACGGTAGGGAAGTTTGAGCGCCTCTAGTATTCCCTCTGCATCACGGGTAAGGCTTTCAAGCTCTGCCAAGCTGTCCTCGGGGCGGGCAAACTTAACAAGCTCCACCTTGTTGAATTGGTGCTGGCGTATCAGCCCCCGTGTGTCCCGTCCCGCACTGCCTGCCTCTGCACGAAAACACGCCGTATAGGCGCAGTACTTTATTGTCAAATCCGCCTCATTCAAAATATCCCCTCTGTGCAGATTGGTCACAGGCACTTCTGCGGTGGGAACAAGAAAATAATCAGTGCCGCTAATGGCAAACATATCCTCCTCAAACTTAGGGAGCTGCCCTGTGCCGTACATACTATCTCTGTTTACCATAAACGGGGGGAACACCTCGGTATATCCGTTTTGGGTGTGTGTGTCCAGCATAAAGTTTATTAGCGCACGCTCCAGCCTTGCGCCAAAGCCCCTATACACGGTAAACCTTGCGCCGGTGATTTTTGCGCCCTCGGAGGGAGAGAGTATCTTTAGCCTTTCGCCAATATCCCAATGCGCTTCGGGCAAAAAGGAAAACTCACGAGGGGCAATAGGCGAGCGCCGCACCTCGGGGTTGTCGTCACTATCTTTCCCAAAGGGAACGCTTGCATCAAGGAGGTTGGGTATGCTATACATAATCTCTGCGAGTTGTTCCTCTATTTCGGCAAGTCTGGCGTCAAGCACCTTTATTTTATCTGCAACCGCCTTCATCTCCTCAATTAGTGAAAGGGCGTCTAGCTTTTCCCGTTTTAGTCGGGCAATTTCGCTGCTAACCGTGTTTTTTTGCGCCTTGAGCGCCTCGGTTTCCCCTATTGTCCGCCGTCTTTCCTGAGATAATTTAGCCGCCTCACCAAGGTCAAGAGCATTCCCTCTTTTTTTGAGGTTTTCGCTCACGGCATCCAAATTGTCTGCGACATATCTTAAATCTAACATACTGCCTCCGTTTCGCCAAATGAATTATTTATAATATAAATTATATTATACTATGTTTAACACTCCTTTTCAATCAAAATTTATCAAATACACATCGAGCGTTTGTCAATTTTGCATATTACTTTTGTTTATAGTTGCAAACTTTTTTCAAAACCCGCTCAAAAGCGGTTGTACAAAGCAAATAAAAGGGTAATAATTCCAAATACCCTATAACATTTTAAGATTTTAGGCGTTTTTACTTTACTTTTTGGGAGCGAACCTATATAATTATAAAGCGTTTTGTGTAAAATAATCATACACATTCCTTGCTCCCTCGGGAGCCATAAGTCCAAAAGGAGGTACTATATGAACAAATACCAAATGTTATTCATCATCGAAAACAGTCTTGACGACGAAGCTAAAGCAGCAACTGTGGAAAAATACAGCGAGCTTATAGTTTCGCTAGGAGGCGCTATTCAAACGGTAGACAAATGGGGAACACGCACTTTTGCATATCCCATAAACTACAAGACCGAAGGTTATTATGTATTAATCACATTCGAGTCAGACGGCGCAATTTTAGCAGAAATCGAAAGACAGATGAGAATAAGCGATAGTATTGTGCGCCAAATGATTACAAAAGTATAAGGAGAGAATAATGAATAAGGTTGTTTTGATAGGTAATCTTACTCGTGACCCCGAGTCAAACACGACGACTAGCGGCATTAGAGTCTGCAAGTTTACCGTTGCGGTAAATCGCAATTACAGCAGCAGCGACGGCTCAAGACCCACCGACTTTTTGCCCGTAGTTACATGGCGCAATCAGGCGGAGAACTGCGCAAAGTTTTTGCGCAAGGGCAGTAAAGTAGGGGTGTTTGGCTCTGTTCAAACAAGAACTTACGATGCACCCGACGGCACTAAGCGCACTTTTACCGAGATAGTTGCCGAGGAAGTACAATTTTTAAGCACAAGACAGGATGCGTTTGCGGATGACCTCCCCGACCTTCCCGAAGTGCAAGAAAGAAAGGCTAAGATAGAAGAGCTTAAACCTTTAGAAGATGGGGATTTACCCTTTTAAATTAAATTAAGGAGAGATTAGATAAATGGCAAGAGATGTTAAATTTCAGCGTGGCAAGCGCCCGCCAAGAAGGAAAGTGTGTACCTTTTGTGTAAACAAAATAGACGAGATAGACTATATCGCACTTGCAAAAGAAATTGAGAAGTCCGACAAGGGCTACGACAAGAGCGGCGAAAAGCGCCCCCGTTACATTACGGAAAAGGGCAAGATACTTCCCCGTCGTATGTCGGGCGCATGTGTTAAGCACCAGCGTTCTTTGGCGCAGGCAATCAAGCGTGCAAGACAAATGGCGCTGCTTCCCTTTAAGGGAGATTAGTTTTATCACATAATATCACCCCTAACAAATTGTTAGGGCAATCAATAGGCAAAGCCGCAACCGCAAGCAAAACTGCTTGCGGTATTTTTTTCTCTTTTGGTTACATATTAATTATATTGTTATAACAGGGAGAAAAACTTTAATGAAACACCTAAAAAAGATATTACTCATTCCCATACTTGCAGTTATTCTTTTGCTTTCCCCGCTTGCCGTAAAGACTGGGGGCGGCGCTCGTGCAGAGGAAGTGTATCAAGAAACTGCCGCAACGGTTTATACCGTCAGGGCGGGTGACAGTATGTGGAAAATAGCGGTTAAGTATGAGATTGGGCTAAAAGAGCTTATCTTAGCAAACCCGCAAATAAAAAACCCCGCATTGATATATGTAGGACAGCAAATAAATATTCCTGCCGCCGCTCCGTTAAAAAGCATAGAGGATGAAGTTGTGAGGCTTGTCAATGCAGAGAGAGCAAAAAATGGGCTTGCTCCGCTCAAAAATAATTGGCAGGCGGCAAGGGTGGCACGCATAAAGTCGCAAGATATGATAGATAACGGATATTTTTCACACACTTCGCCCGTCTATGGCTCACCGTTTAGAATGCTGGAAAATTATGGACTCAGGTTTTCATCAGCGGCAGAAAACATTGCTTACGGACAGCGCAGCGCTCAGGAAGTAATGACTGCGTGGATGAATTCCCCCGGACACCGAGCAAATATATTGAGCCGCACGGTTACCGAAATAGGGGTAGGGGTTGCAAAAAAATCTAACGGAACACTTTACTTTACGCAGATGTTCCTAAAACCAATTTAATTTGGCAGATATATTTGACAAAAATTTTATAATCAGCCGCAAAATCTAGCTAAGGCTAACCCAAAGCTGCCTAGGAAAGCTTAAGCTACTTTGTTAACAGTCTTGGCAGCTCAATATAGAATTTACTGCCGTGTCCTACCGAGCTTTCCACACCGTACACCCCTCCGGGGTGCATAGAGATTACAGACTTTACAATAGACAGTCCCAACCCCGTGCCAACTTCGGCACGGCGGTGGACTTTGTCGGATTTGTAATATCTATCCCATATATGTGATAATACATCAACATCAATTCCCACCCCGTGGTCGATTACCTCAAGGCGGATATTATCGCCCTTGGGATACGATTTGACTATTATTGTCTTATCCTCGCCCGAGTAGTTTACAGCATTACTCAAAAGATTGTATATAACCTGCGATATTTTTACTTCGTCGGCATATACAAAAGCCTCCCCATCCACCTCACACTCTATGGTATAGCCTTGCCGCTCAAGCAGACGGGAATGGCGGTCGATAATTTTACTTACCGATGCGTTTATATCGTATTTGGCAAGATTAAGCTTTGTGCCGCCCTCCTGCATCTTGGATAAATCCAACATATCATTTACCAAATTAGCAAGCCGCTCGGTTTCATCTATAAGAATCTGTATGTTTTCCGCCGTGCTTTCGGAGGGTAAGTCACGCATCATTTCCCCATATCCTTTAATTAGTGTCAAGGGTGTCCTAAGGTCGTGCGACACATTGGAGATAAGTTCCCTCCTAAGATGTTCCACCCTAGATATCTCTTTAGAAACCGAATTAAGTGCCGAACTAAGTTCGTCTATCTCTTTGTAGCCTTGAGCGTCAAAGACCACATCGCTCTTGCCGGCGGCAAGCTCCTTTGCCGAGATAATCAACGCTCCCATAGGTTTTTCAATTTGTCTGGACAGTACCAAAACAACTATCACTGCAATAAGCACCATTCCCCCTGTAACCGCCAACAGCTGTATTAGCATTGTGTTAGCAGTTGTGCTTATTGGGGTAACGGTACTGTCCATTATGATACCCAAACGCTGTCCTTCTTGATTGTGGACTATTTTTATATATGTCAAGATAGCAGTGCTGTCGGGTAGTTTTACTCCCTCAAGACTGCCCTCCAAGCCATCGTAGGGTCTTGTTTCAAAAAACACACCGTCATTTTTTATCGCCATTGTATACCGTTCGGCAAGGCTAGACGGCGATAGCGCCCATATGGTAGAAAACCTTGCCTCTGCCTCGTGCAGTCTGTACCCGTCACCGTCTATTATTATTACCGTGATGTCCTCATAGTGCGCTATGCGCTCTAGCAAAATATCAAGGTCGGGGCTGTCTATTTTGGATGCGATAAGCTCAGCTTTATCCTTTATTTCTCTTTCTTTAGTTTCGCTGTAAAAATAGTCAAGCAAAAAGAGTTGGAAGAACCATACCACTCCCAACATAAGCACAATAAAGACAGATAAAATTAAAAATATCTTCCACCTTAGGGTGAGTTTAGATGACTTCAAAACGGTATCCCTTGCCCCTCACGGTAACTATGTAATCACGACATTCACCCAAACTTTTGCGCAAGTTTTTTATATGCGTGTCCAAAGTGCGGTCATCGCCAAAAAAATCATAACCCCAAACCTCTCTCAAAAGCGTTTCCCTTGAGAGCGCTATGCCACGGTTTTCCACAAGATAAAATAGCAAGTCGTATTCTTTGGGGGAAAGTGCTATGCGCTCCCCGTTAAGGTATACAAGCCGTGCGCTAAAGTCAACCTTTAGCTTATCTGTTTCAAACACAGTCCCTTCCCTATCCTTGGGTCTGGAGCGGTTTATCACCGTACCCACCCTAAGCAGCAACTCTTTAGGCGAAAAAGGCTTGGTTACATAGTCGTCTATACCTATTTCAAAGCCGTGTATCTTGTCATATGTTTCTCCCCTTGCCGATAGTACTATAATTGGCACTTCGGAAAACTTGCGTATCTCCCGCACGGCAGAAAATCCATCCAGCTCCGGCATCATAATATCCATTATTATCAAATCATAGGTGTTAGCCTTGGCTTTGGCGATTGCGTCCATACCGTCTACCGCCTCATCCACCTCATATCCCTCAAAGTGCGCATACTTTATTACTATATCACGAATTTTTTCTTCGTCATCTACTATGAGTAACTTATGCATACATCCCTCCCGATTAAAGATTTATTTAGCTCCTTGATTTTTTTATTCCTTGTGTTTTTAAATTATATATTTAAATATTACAAGCGTATCTATTAATATTTTAAGGTTTAGTTTTTTCTTCCAATTCAAAAGAGCATTCCCCTTCTACCCCTGCCCTGCGATACACAATCTTTATGGTGTCGCCGGCATCGTGCTTTTTAATAAAGCTTTCCCATTGCTCTTTTGTTCTAATATAGATGGGGCGGTTTTCGTTAACCTTTTCACCCGCTACCGACATAATGAAGTCGCCGCTCTGCAAGGGTATGGGCTTTTGGGTGTTGACTGCGGCAATCTTTAACTGCGTTTGAGAAATCATACCGCTAGATACAACAACCTCATCAAGTTTTAGTATATCCCCGTTGGGGCGACCACGCACAAACCCATACTCAATTAAGTCCTGCACCACAGGCTTAACGGTGTCGGAGGGAATTGCAAAACCTATCCCCTCTATCCCCGTGCCTTGACTTTTGGCGGTGATGATGCCGATTAAGTCGCCATACATATTAAAAAGTCCGCCTCCCGAGTTGCCGGGATTGATAGCCGCATTCGTTTGCAGCAACATAAGGGTATCGTCCTCTACGGTAATCTCCCGCCCAAGAGCGCTAATTATACCGTCAGTGACTGTTCCCCCAAGTGAACCTAGGGGGTTGCCTATTGCGACAACCTGTTCACCGGGAACAAGATGTGACGAGTTGCCAACTACTACCGATATCAGCCCGCTAACCTCTACCTTTATGACGGCAAGGTCGGTACGGTCGTCATATGTGACTAGGTTAGCGGCAAAAGTTTTGCCGTCCGAAAGCCGTACCGAAATATTATTCGCATTTTTTACTACATGGTAATTTGTCACAATATAGCCGTCTGGCGACCAAATAACGCCGCTACCGGCACCCGAAATTATGTATTGGCGAAAACTATCTTGAAAATAAACCTTTTCGGTTACAATCTCCACAACCGAGTCAGCAACTGCGTCCGACACGCCTGCAACGGTTTTTTTGCCGCCTGATGATATTAGTTCTACGGGGTGTTTATCCGCTTGTTGGTATACAACTACTTGCTTGCCTGCACTGTTTCTCTCTGCAATAATTACGCCTACATAAGAGCTTCCCGCCGAAATAACTATCACCCCAAATATTATTAGCAAAACAATAAAAAAAGACGGCGCACGCTTGCCCCCTCTCATATTGGGAAAGGGAATTTTGGAGCGGTCTTCGTAAGAATAATATTTTTCGCTATTCATAATCTATTCCTAACTATTATAATAAATTATATTATTTGAAGTATATTATAATATGGTATTATGACGGTTGTATGAATGTATCCGAAAAATAAGCTGAAAACAGTACTATCTCCCGGGCAGGAATTTATCTTTATACCATTGTATACCGTTTTTAATAACCTCTTTGGCTACTTCTTTACTCTCGATTTTAATCATAGCGGTATGCTTGTCCTCAAGAGATTTATAAACGGTAAAGAAGTGGCAAATCTCCTGCATAATATGCGGCGGAAGTTCGTTAATATCCTGATAATTGCTCCAACTTGGCTCTTTAAAGGGAATGGCAATTATTTTGTTATCCACAAAGCCTTCGTCTAGCATAGACACCATTCCAATAGGGTAACAGCGGCACATTGCAAGCGGTTGAATCATTTCGCTAGACAATACAAGCACATCCACGGGGTCGTTGTCTTCGCAGTAAGTGCGGGGAATAAACCCGTAGTTTGCAGGATAGTGGGTGGATGTGTACAACACCCTATCTAGGATAAGCGCACCTGTTTGCTTGTCTAGCTCATATTTATTTTTGCTGCCCTTAGATATCTCTATCACCGCCAAAAAGTCGTCGGGAGTGATTCTGTCGCCGTGTACATCGTGCCAAATATTCATTAAAAACCTACCTTGCTATAATTTTCGCCTATTTAAAAAGAATAATTCCTTTTTAAAATTATACTATATTATCTTATAATTTGCAATGGACGGACTTGTATTTTGTGTTTTTGTTTTGATATTTACCAAATGTTTTTTTAGGGAGATTTAGCGAGCCAATGCACGAAACGCATTTAGCACAGCTAGGCACGCCACCCCAACATCGGCAAAGACTGCCATCCACATAGAGGCAATGCCAAAGGCGCTAAGGATAAGCACCGCCACCTTTACCCCAATCGCAAAGATAATATTTTGCCAAGCAATCGTCAGCGTTTTGCGGGATATGCCTATTGCACGGGCAATTTTGGACGGCTCATCCGTCATTATCACAATATCGGCAATATCTATTGCCGCATCCGACCCCAATGCACCCATTGCCACCCCTATGTCCGCCCGTGCCAAGGACGGCGCATCATTTATGCCGTCGCCTGCAAACACTAATTTCCCCTTTGCCGTCTTTGTTTTTAATAACTCCTCAACTTTCGCTAGTTTTTCCGCAGGCAACAAGGGGGCATAGACTTCGCTTATTCCAATGTCACTAGCGGTTTCCTCCGCTATCGTGCGGGTGTCGCCAGACAGCATCACCATTTTCTTGATACCTTGATTTTTTAGCTGCTCAACCGCATAAACGGCATCCTCTTTTATCTCGTCTGCAATCAAGACACAGCCAAGATATTCATTCTCTCGTGCCACATATACCGCCGTTCCAAGAAGGGGCGGCAGAGAGGGGCTTGCTCCCGCATTCTTTATTAACTCCGCATTGCCAACATATACCCTTGCCCCCTCCACCATTGCAGAAACGCCAAATCCCGCCATTTCTTTCACATCATCAATTAGCGAAGAGTCTATTTCAAAAGGATATGTGTGTTTTATTGATGCCGCAATGGGATGATTGGAATAGCTTTCCGCATATGCGGCTGCTTTGAGTAACTCAATTTCGTCCACCCCTTCCGCAGGGAAAACGCCACGCACCTTAAATGTACCTTTGGTCAGCGTACCCGTCTTATCAAAAACAACAACTTCGGCAAGGGCTAATGCCTCTAAGTAGTTGCCGCCCTTTATAAGTATTCCCTCTTTGGAGGCTCTGCCAATTCCGCCAAAAAAGCTCATTGGAACAGATATCACCAATGCACACGGGCAAGATACGACAAGAAAGGCAAGAGAGCGGTATATCCAATCGGAAAAAGTTGCTCCGTCAATTAGCAGCGGCGGCAGGAGCGCAATAAGAATTGCCGCCGCAAATACAGCGGGCGTATAGTACTTGGCAAACTTCGTGATAAATTTTTCCGACTTGGACTTTAGAACAGTCGCATTTTCCACAAGGCTTAGTATCTTGCTAACGGTGGATTCCCCCGCCGTTTTGGTAACGGATACAGTAATCACACCGCTCAAGTTTATACTTCCGCTTAGTATTTGGGAATCTATATCTAGGTCTTTGGGTAGCGATTCTCCCGAAAGTGCGGACATATCCACAGATGT
>JBAZCO010000014.1:0-24196 GCA_041654915.1 Clostridia bacterium
AGGAAATTACCGCCTCGGGGATATTGGGCAGCGCAATCCCTACGGAGTCACCTTTTTTCACCCCGACAGCTTGCAAAAACCCTGCCGTATTCTCTATCCGTTTGCAAAGCTCACCCGCAGTAATCGTGCGGTTAAAGTATTTTATCTTTACCGCTTGGGTTTTAGCGCAACTTTCTTTCAAGTAGCCGTACATCGATTGTTCTCTATTCATTATATATATAATATACTCCAATTTAAACTTTTGCAATATATTTATACACAGTAATGTAGTCAAAGTTATAAAATTTCTCTCTAATGCATAGATTATTGCGAGGTGGTTTATGTTATATAGTCAATTAAAAGGAAAAAAAGTGGTTGCAATAGACACCGCAAACTATTGCGGCACGGTTAGCGGCATATATATTCAAAAAGATACATATGCGGCAACGCATTTATTATTATCAGATGCTGAAAACTGCATATTGGCATATGCCGACATTTTCGGTTTTGGCGAAACTCTTACAATCCGAAGTGCAGAGGTACTTTCCCCGCTTGATGCTGTAAAAGATTTTACATTTTTCGACATTGGGCTGCCCGTCCTCGATGTGGACGGCAACTCACTCGGCACAAGTAAAGAACTTGATTTGCACGCAAAATCACGGGAAAAACGGTTTACCGCAGATGAGGTTATCAATTTAAAGGCAATAGTTGCATCATCTCCCGAGGCGATAGTGGTAAACCCACGGCGCAAGCAATTAAAGCCACGCCCCAAACAAACGCAGCCTGCAAAAGAAACTCCTCCCGAATTTCACAAACCCTATGAGGAGGTTCAACTTGCAACGGCTACCTTCCGTGAGCCGACAGTTACTGAAAAAATAAATAATGATTATAGTTTTTTATTGGGTAGAAGAGTGGAGCGGGAAATAACCGATATCACAAGAACATTTGTAATAAAGGCGGGAACGGTAATCACCGACCGCATCATAGATACTGCCCAAAAGGCGGGCAAGTTAGTGGACCTAACCATAAACAGCATAAAAAGGTAGCTTTCCTAAAACGAAAAACCCAGCAGATTTCCCAAAACACCGCAAATTAAACTATTGCGGTGTTTTTGTTAGCGAAATTTTTTAAAGCGGAATTTTTTTAAAAACAACTTTTGAGCAAAGGGCTTTTAGCGTGAAGAATGTTTTTTGTTTTTTCACATAAAAACCCTTTTAATTTAAAGAATTAAAAGCAAGTGTGGTAATCACTTTATCATTTAGCCACGAATTAACAATTGGCTGAATATCTTTCCTATTCTTTTTGAATGCGGCAAACAGTTGTTCGGGAGCGGCATTTTGGTATTTGTTTGCCTCAAAATAGTCTTTTAATGCGCCGATAAACCCTTTTTCTCCCAACAAGCTATATATATTTTCAAACATAAGCCCGCCACGCACATATATTAACATCATATATTCGTGGTTTGTAGCAAAACTATATAACGACTGGGTCATATTTAAGCTATAATTGGGTTGGTTTAGCCGCTGCATCTTTACAAACGCCTCAAAAGCTTTGGTGTTTGCTTGCTTTGCATCATTATAATCTCCTTTAAGTTTTAAGGGATAATAATATTCTGCAAGAAAGGTAACCAGCGCTTCGTCAAGCCAGCTATGATTGATTGCATCTGACCCTACAACCGTGCCAAACCATTGGTGGGCTGTTTCGTGTACAATGATATCCGCCTTGTCCAGCGCATTTTTATTTATATACACCAACCCCGAATATTCCATTCCCCCATAGGCAAACGGCACTTCCGCTACACTATACGATTTGTAAGGATAAGCCCCAATTTTCTCACTAAACAAAGAAAAAGCGCCCATTGTTATTTCCAACAAACTTTCCGGCGCATTCGCACCCGTATAATAGTAGCGCACCAAAGTATCCCCTACAAGTCCTTGTATTTCCTTGAAATTATATGAGGCGCAAAGCGCAAAATCCCTAAGTTTTTTTGCGGAAATATTTGTTACTTTGTATCCCTCGCCCACAGTTTCGGAATAATCATCTGCGCTTGCAGCAATCACCAAGTTTTTTGCGCTGATTATTCTAACATTATAATCTGCCGCCTCCGAATAAAACGGGTCGCCCTTGCGGGTAAAATTATCCGTTCTAAATTCACCATTCTCATAAACCGCCAAAATAGGATAAAAATTTCCTAAATTCAAAGTCTTGTCATATAATCCCAACCGCAAGTCGGATATGGGTATATCTATTATCGCCTCAATATCCACATCCACCCTTTCCCCCGCCTTAAGAGAGCTAGGCAGCTCTACTTCCAGCGTTGTAAGGTTTTGCATTAGTTCCCATTCCAATGGCTCGCCGTCCGACTTTATCGATATAACTTCTATCCCGCCATATTTGATAAGCTCTTTAACATATGCCTTGTACGGTGCATCCTTGCGATAAGCATTTGCATAAAGATTGAATTTCACACTATCCCAATCATCGGCGCTGTTGTTATAGATGCTAATCTTGGCTTGCAAATCCACCCTATCCAAATCATCGGCAATCTTGATTTGCATATCATAAAAGGATACATTTAAATTTTCGATTGCTTTATCGGGAACTTTACAAGCAGCCGCCAAACAACCAAGCAATGCCAACATAACAATAACGCACAATTTTTTCATAACACTACCGTTTCCCCTAATTTAGGCTACTAATAATTAATGAACAAGACTGCCCTATTATTACGCAACTTTACTTGCGTCGCAATTTTTTACCATTTTTTTACAAAAATTTAGTCCGCAAAAGCATTTACATCTATAAAAACATATGATATTATATAGCTACATTAAACAGCTCATAATTTTCCCCCTTATCATAGCTAAAGAGAATCGGTTTACCGGTTCTTTTTAGCATACAAGAGAAGTTTAGGGTAATTACAAATTTATTTGATTATTTTTTGAAATAAAACCCCCAAGCGTCGCCTTTAGCGGAACGGCTTGGGGGTTTTTGTGTTTTGTATAATGTTTGTGGATTTAAATATATGCTTTTATAAAACTCCAAAAGTATTTTAATATTGCATCGAAGTTGTATGAAAATACAAATACTGCAACGATTACTGCAACTGCGGCAAGTAAAATGGAAATAAGTGCAATTGAAAGTATGCCCCGTGCATAGTACTTTTTTGTGGGTAAGACCGTGCTGTCAAATGCCCAATAAAAGAAAGCTATTAAATTTACAAGGGGGATTGAAGATACAATTAGTATCCATATCCATTGCCCCGTTTTTACCACAGGGTTGCGAGGCAGAGGCGGGCTGCCAATAGGATTTCTTTGATAATATTTGTCCATATTTATTCTCCTCTTATTTTAAAAGGTAGACAAGCGCCTCGTAGGGACGCAAAGTACCCTCTTTTAGTTCGGGACGGTCGTAGCCGTAGTTGTGCAATTTAAGCTCGCAATTGGCATACACCGCATCGCCCGGTAGCTTGAAAGGCACTTCCTTATTTACAAAGTTGCACACAACAAACAGCCGCTCCCCACGCCACCACCGCTCGTAGCAGTAAATGTCCTTGCGGGAGGCAAAGTTTTCTTTAAATGTGCCGTTCTTAATTATATCATTATCTCGGCGGAATGCAATGAGTTTGCGATAAAAATTAAGAATTGAGTCGGGGTCTTTTTCTGCCTCCTCCACATTTATTTCTGTGTGGTTGGGGTTAATAAACATCCACGGTGTGCCTGTGGTAAAGCCCGCATTTTCACCCGATGTCCATTGCATAGGCGTTCTTGCGTGGTCTCTTGCACGCCTTTTTAACACCTTTAGCAATACCCCTCTAAGGAGTGGCTCTAGCTTGCCAAGAGTCTTTCTTACATAGTCTACCATTACATCTTCAAACTGCTCAAGGTCGGTAAACGGGTAGTTTGTCATCCCAATTTCTTGACCTTGGTATACATAAGGCAGTCCTTGCAGTAATTGGTAGGACACAGCAAGCATCTTTGCCGCCTCTTTGCGGCGGTCGCCGTAGTCGCCAGTAAAGCGCCCTAGGCTACGGGGTTGGTCGTGGTTTTCGTAGTAAAGACTGTTCCAACCTTTATCTCGCAAGCCATACTGCCAGCGTGCAAAGATGTTCTTTACACGGCGCAAGTTAAACTTGCGTGGCAATAAGTTCATAATCGTATCTGACTCCACATGTTCAAATGTGAAAACAGTATCTAGTTCCTCTCTATCCTCGGCGGTGTACATTAGCCCTTGCTCGATTGTTACGCCTGCTGCCTCGCCCACTGTCATACAGTCGTACTTAGACAGCACCTCTTTATTGAGTTCGTGCAAATATTGGTGAATGTTTGGACCGTGAGTGAACATTTCATCCCCTGCAATGCCAATGCCAAACTTGCCGCTAGGCAATCCCGGCACTTTGCTTATATAGGTGATAACATCACAGCGGAATCCGTCACAACCTAAATCCAGCCAATACTTAACTATATCTTGCACTTCTTTGCGTACTTTGGGGTTATCCCAATTAAGGTCGGGTTGTTTTTTGCTAAATAGGTGTAGGTAATGCTCACCGCTTGCCTCGTCATACTCCCAAGCAGTGCCGCCAAAGCGTGATGTCCAATTGTTAGGAGGTTTTTTGCCGTCCTTTCCTCTGCCCTTTTTCCAAATATAATAGTCACGGTAGGGGTTGTCCTTGCCCTTTTTTGCCTCCTTGAACCAAAAATGTTCGTCGGAGCTGTGGTTTACAACAAGGTCCATAACCAACTTGATGCCCCGTTGGTGCATACCGTCCACCATTTCTTTCCAATCGTCTAGCGTGCCAAACTCGTCCATAATATCCCTGTAATCGCTTATATCATAGCCATTGTCATCATTTGGGGACTTATAGCAAGGGGAAAGCCAAACGGCATTTACGCCAAGAGAGGCAATATAATCTAATTTAGATATAATACCTCTTATATCACCAACACCGTCGCCGTTGCTGTCGCAAAAGCTACGGGGATAAATTTGATAGATAACTGCATCCTTGTACCAACGAGTCTTAACACTGCTCATAAACCAAGAGACCTCCGCTTTTTATATTGTATTAAAGTATGTAAAGAAAAACGCCGTAATATTCGGCGTTCCCTTTGAAAATAACGCATTACATCCAAACCGCACTTGTTGCACGGCTTGGAATGTAAATCAAAGTAGAGCGCATACGATTAGAATGCGCTAAGAGAGGCGGGAACAACTATATAGCTGCTAAAATCTCTTTTAACTTTTCCGCTTCCTCTTTGGTAAGGGTTACGCCCTTGCCCATTCTGTCGTGGTCGGGTGACCATTCACGAAGGTCATACCTTGGCTCTCTGTCATTCCAGCTAACAAGGTTAAGCTCTTTTGTCCAGCCTCTGTTTGACTCGCTTAGTACTCCTAATGATTTAACGATTTCGTACTTTAATTCTGGCATTTTTCTCCTCCTGAAAAAGTGAATTGCAATATATATTATATATTACATTATAAATATAAACTATATTAAAATAAAATGCAATAAGAAAAACATCTTTTTACTGTTTTTTTATAAAAAGGTTGCAAAGTTGCAACAAATTTACCTGTGAGCTTTATTTGTTTCTTAAATCTCTGCCCATAAAGTTGAGGTATACGCAACGGGATTTATCGGTAATGCGTGAAAAGATGCGTTGCCCATACTTATCTTCTAGCTGCGCCGTATTGTGGTTGGTGGTAAATGCGGTGGGTTTTCCAAAGCGCTCGGTGAGCAGCATATATAGGTAGTTTTCAGTAACATTGTTATATAATTGTTCTGCTCCCAAGTCGTCTATCACAAGAAAGTCCGCCTCTATGAGCGGGCGAAAAATTGATTCTTTGTTTTCTATGGGGGCAAGATGATAGCGCAAAAAGAGGCTATTTAAGCCCTGCGCCCCCAAAATATAAGAGGAAAAACCCTTTGCATTAAGGTTATTGGCAAGCACGGTGACGGCAAATGTCTTGCCCGTGCCGACTGCGCCGGTAAAAAATATAATTTTGTAAGGGTTATCGGGGAAAGCATCACTGTATCTTTTTAGCCAAAGATATGTCTTTTTGTGCGCCGCCCGCACATCTGCGTCAAATGCTTGAAATGACACTTTGCTAAAGTCATCAATATCGGTAACTGATGCGCCAGAGTTTGCTTTCAACAGCGAGAATATCAAGACTTTTACGCAAGTGCAGTTCTGCACACCCTGCATTCCCGTGTCTTTGCAAATTGTGCAAGAATATTGGGGCGTGATATCTTTATCCGTGTATCCCAAACTTGCAAGTCGCTCGGCAAGCCTTGCATTAACACTTTCAAATTGTGATTTAAGGTTGCCTAAATCCTTGTTTTGGGAACTTAAACGCCCAATCTCAAAGGCAAGTGTATCTCTTTCGTTTTCTAAGCGGCTGTACTCGAAATCCTTGCGCAACTCTAATTTTGCGTTATCTGCCTTTTGCTCCGCCGCCGCTCTTTTCAATTTTATCTCGGCAAAAGCCGCCCTTTCATAATTTAACATTGGTTATAATTCCTCGTCAATATTTATGTTATCCAACTCAAGGTAGAGGGAAGATAATTCTTTTTTATCATAAGTTTGTTGCATATAGTCCTCTTTTGCTTTGGAGCGGGGTTTTGGGGCATTCTTTTTTTCTTTTTTCTCGCCTTCTAAAAAAGTTTTTGCCTCTTGGGGTTTGGTGATACCGTGTTCTTTTAGCCTAGCTAAGGTGCGGTTGATTTGCGCCATTGGGAAAACCGTGCCTGCGGCATCGTTTGCCGCTACGATAATTACATTGTGGTCAAAACCCCACACCTCTACAAATGTACGGTAAAACTCCCTGTCACGCACCGTAACAAAAGCAGAACTGCCCGCCGCCGCAAGCACATCACGAATAAGGTTGTCTATTGCCGCTTGTTGGTCTATATAGCTGTTTACTCCTTCTGCGGTCAGTATCCCCATACGATAAAAACGGTCTATTGTATGATTCATACCGTCAAGGGTGCGGATGTTGCGCAAAAAACAATACTTTGCCACCGTGATTAAAGCGGCAGAATCAAAACCCTTGCTTTGCCACGGCATAAGATAGGTTTCTATTATCATATCATAAGAGGAATAGTATGTACCCAAGGTTTTGGCAATTTCGGCGGCAAGAGCAATATTTTCTTCCTTTGTTTTGAGGTATTCGGCAATTTCGGCGGCGGTGATAATCTCGGCATTTTTTAGCTCCTCTATTAACCGCTCCAGCCTGCCCATACCGCCTCGGCGCTTGAGAGAGCGTGCCGCTGTGAGAATCGCATCCATTTGGAATTTATATTCTTTTGTCCATTTTATATAATTTTGCCTATCCTCAAGCGCCGCTTCGGACTTTAACCCTAATGTGCGGAATATCGCACGGACATCCTCGCAGTTTCTTTCCAATTCCTCTATTCGTGCGTTAACCGCATCCTCGGTGGTAATCCCTTGCTTTGCCCAATCTGCCGCTACTGCAAGTATATATGGAGTGCCTGCGGTGCTCTTTGCGTCCAAGCAGTATCGGATAATCATAAGCATCGCATTGATTTCCATTTTGTGCATCCGCATCAACTCGATGTATGCTGTAATTTCGTTGGGGGTAAGCACTTTGTCGGGAAATAGTCGTGCCACTTCTTCTACAAAAGTTGAATATTCCCGTGCGTTAATCTTGATTACAGGGGTTAACGGTGCTTTTACCGAGTGGTACACTATCCGTATAGGATGCGTCTTGCTCATACTAACCAACCCCAACTGCTCCCAATATCTGTATGCCTCGGCAATGCGCTCCTCTGTTAGCCGCAGGGCATAGGCTATCGTCTGCATAGAGTTTTCGCTATGCTCTCCGCCAGCGGCAAGCGTTAGTCCGTATAGGTACACTTTGCAGTCCACAGGGTCGGCTTGAGGCAGATAACTTTTGAGAAATATATTGTCTATCTGAGTATAGCCGTCTTTTATGTAATCTTTGCCTAAAGTGAAGAATGCCATTTTTCTCCTAAAATAACAAAATATGTTTAAATATACTATTGCAAATTCTTATTTAAGGTTGTATAATATGAGATAACTATGATAATTTTGCACAAACAGTATACCATAGTTTATATGGTCTTGCTAGCAAAATTTTCATTTTTTATTTAACCGCCGTATACAAAACGGCAGGCGGGATAATATTCCAACACGGAGGGACATATGAAATTTCTCAATCTGGTTTACGAGGGCGTCGGAGGCAAGAAAGGAGCAATCGACTTTAGCAACAAGGTACACGGGCTGACCGTTGTGCAAGATGCCGAATCGCAATTTTTAAAATTACTTTTAAAATTATCTCTTTACGGAATCAGCGAGGACTCAGATAAACTTGATTACCCCGCAAAGGTAGAATTTAAGTTTGCTTGCGAGGACAAAGAATTTAATCTTGTGAGAACATTTACCCAAACGGACGGCAAAGCCGTTGAGTTTGCCACGCTTACCGACCTTGCGGGCAGAGAGGTTTTTGCCGAAGGCAAAGATATGGTAAAAGAATATGTTGCCAAACATTTGCCTTGGCAAGTATTTGATGCGCTTTTTGTATTGGAAAAAGAGGAAATAGGCACTGCATTCACAGCAGAACCCGCCGAAAGAGATGCTTTTATCAACCAATCGTTTGCCGCTTTGCCCCAACCCGAAATGATATCTGCTCGTCTAACCGAACTTAAAACCGCCGAAAAGGAGCTATTAACCCATATAGATGCCTTGCCGCAAGTTACCAAAAAAGCGATAACCGAAAGCCGCAAATTTGCCGCCGCTCGCCAAGCCGAAACAGAAACAGTCAAAAAAGATATCGAGGAAATAAATAAAGATATAGCAAGGGCTGTGGCTTATCAGGCAGACACTTCCGAATATTATGATGCAACCGCCTATTCCGAAAAGCTTAAAGTACTCCAAACAGAAGTAGAACAAATGCAGTCTGCTGTGCAAACAAGTCATACGGTATCGGCTATAAGCGCAGTCTTTACCGAACACAGAGAAGTTAAAACTTCCGTAGCGCAGGAAAGGGCTATCCTTGCCATAAGAGAGGAAGAACTAAAAGCCGTAAATACCAAGATTGCCGAGGGCGAGGCGAGCATACAAGCTTTTGAAAATCAATTTATATATCAAAATGAAAAGAAAGAGGCGCTAGAAAAAAGCATTCGTGACCTTATTGCCGAATCCGCATCCTCACCCGAAAGGTTTAAGATAAACAGCCGTGTAGACGGCTACTATCGTGAATTAGAGGAGGAAAGGGAGCTGCTATCACAACACCTTGCCGCAGGAGAGGAGCAACTTGCCAATCTTGCAGCAGAAATAGAGGAGATTGCAGCAAAACGGGACGAATTTAAAAACACAGCCGAATATAAGAGCAATGTCGAGAATGCCGCCATATTTGAGCGTGACCTAAAGTATCTTGATAGAGAAATAAAAGAGGCGGATGCCGCTCTTGATGCTTTGGACAAAAAGCGTGCGGCGCTATATGCCAAAAATGTGGAGCTATCCTCCAAAGCCCTTGAACTAAGGCAAGAACAAAAGACGCTATTAAAGAGTATTTTGGGCGACAAAGACAGCATACAGGGCGCAGTGAACGCAGATGTGTACTATAAACAAACAATATATAGCAAACACCTTATAGTGAGCGCAAACGAAGTAGAACTTGATGCGGTGGAAAAGAAAATTGCATCCGTCAAGAAAGCATCTGAAAAATATAACGACAGCCTTGCGGAAAGTCAAGCGCACAAAGAGGAAGTTGAGGAGCATCTTGCCAAGCTAAACGAAAGGCTTGCCCTTTTGAATGCAAAGAGGAGCGAATACGAGGGCTATAACAAAATGAAAGATATCGCCCAAGACCTAGAATATGGCAGTCGCTGTCCTGTTTGCGACGGGTTTGTCACCCTCAAAAAAGAGTTGCAGCAAAAAGACACCACCGCCCTTGACGCACAAATTGAGGCAATTAAGAACGAAGCGGCAAAGAGTGAGGCGGCTCTCCTCAAAGTAACAAGCAATATGGGGCAGTATGATTCTGCCGCACGAGTGAGTAGTCAATATTTAGAGGCTCTCAACAATACCGCCAATGCAAAGCGTGCAATAATAAAAGAAATTCTTGTTGAATACGACGCTAAAGATATTGCCGAACTGTTTGATATGGTGAAAAAAGCGGTAGAGAATTCAAACAATCTTACCCTTACCATAGACCGCTATCGTGCAAACGAAACAGAGCTGCGTGGGCTTACCGAGGCGGAGGCGATTATCGTTGCAGAATTGCAAAAACTTACAGATACCCTTATCCCCGCCCAAACAGACAAACTAAAAGCTCTGCTTGACGAGGCGGCAAAGCGTGGCGCAGATTATGAAGGCGTGCAACACATTCTCAACGATGAAAAAGCAGAGGACTTGTTAATAAAACTGCAAGTGATTGAGGATGAATACGAAAAGTTAGAAACCTTGCTTGCAGAGAGAGAAAGCGAGTACAAAGAACTAGCCAGCGCCCTTGCCGACTTGAGGCGGGATATCTTGCTTTTGGAGACAAGAGCAATACCCATAAAGGTGGACGGCGAAGATTTAACTCATCAAAATGTTATCATAAAGGCAGTCCTTGCCGACTTGCAAGCATTTATTAAAGAGATAGATATTTGCGAGGAGGAAAAGGAAATTGCCAAGACTCGGCTTGCAGCACTTCGCCGTGTTCTTGCGAAATCAAGGGACAAAAAAGCCCTATTGGATACCCAAACCGCCGCACTCCGTGCTAAACTAGATTCTGCTGAAAAGGTAGCGGGCGCAATGTTTGCTGTGTATGAGGAGCAGTTTAAGGAATTGGATATCACTAGCGAAAGGGATATTGAGGCGCTTACGCTTTCCTCGGAAACGATTGACGAATACCAAAAGAGAATAGCAAGCTACGAGGAAGAAAGCGTACGGCTAAAGGATAGGTTGGAAAGGCTTACCGCATCACTTGCCGCAGGGCAACCCTACTTTGAGGCGCTTGACGGGTTGAATGAAACGCTTGCCGCCCTAGAAAGCGAGGAGAAAGCGGCAATTATCCGTTGGGGCGAGGCGCAAAAGGACTGTGATGAAAAAATAGAAGTTTATAATGAGCGCATTAAGGCAAACATTCGCTTGTCTTACTTGCAAAGCCGCATAAAGGGCATAGAGGAACTGTTTGGCGTGGTAAAGGACGACAAATTGGATGCCGCCGCTTTTGTAACTGCAGTAACTGAAAGGGCAACAAGCCGTATTAAAAAATGGTCGCAAGACAAGTACTACCTAACAATCAAGGACGACAAAGTTGTTCTTGTAAACGACAGAAACGGGCGCACCATCAATAGAGAAAAATACACCAAAGAGGAGCGTATGCTTGCGCTAACGGGCATAGCCTCGGTGTACAATGAGGCGCTACTAAAGCTATACGGTACAGAATTTACTCCTATAATCACGGTTGGCGCAGACGAATCGGACAAAAATAGTCTTGCCGCCCTTGCCGAAATCACCAAGGACAGAGAGCTTTTAGCTGTACCTCAGGACGAAAATGTATTCTTCCGCAACATAAGCAAGTTGGGATAGAGTATACACTTATCATAAAAAATCGATATAATGTCGCAAAATCGGGGCTGTGCCTCGATTTTGTCGGTATATATACAAGGAGAACGGAATCCCTTACAAGGGAAAACAAGCCTATGAAACCGCTCAAGAAACTTACTGTCTTTGCGCTTGCCCGTGCGGCGGCGGTGGCGGCGCTTTACTTTGTACTCACTTTTTGGCTACCTCCCGTTTTCTTTGGACCAATACAATTCCGACCGGGTGAGGCGCTAACTCTCCTTCCCCTACTCTTCCCCGAGTCGGTTATCGGACTTACAGTTGGATGTCTGCTGGCAAACATATTTTCACCCTATGCGTGGTTTGATATGGTGTTTGGCACACTTGCCACCTTGATTGCCGCCGTGCTTACTTGGGTTATCGGCAAAAAGCTAAGGGAAAAAAACCTTTGGCTAAGAGGGGCTATAGGCGCAATGCCTCCCATATTGGTAAATGCGGTTGTGCTCCCTCTAATGTGGTTTCTTGCAGGGGCGGAGCAGGTGTTGTTTTTTAGCTTTGGCTCAATATTAGCAACGCAGTCGGCAACCATACTTTTACTGGGTATCCCCCTACTACTCGGTGTGGACAAGGCGGCTAAACACGCTAAAATCCACCGCTAATATAAAAAACCAAAAAGATAATTGACTTTAAGATTGACATATAATATAATCATACACTATATAGTAAATACATAAAGCTTCGAACAAAAGCGAGGCACGGAGGAATTATGGAAAAGACCATACCTTTAACCCAAAGCAAGTTTGACGAGTTGTCACAAAAACTTAAATATTACGAAACCGTGCGCCGCACGGAAATCTCCGAGCAAATCAAGTTTGCCAAAGAGTTTGGCGACCTTAGCGAAAATGCCGAATACAGCGCCGCTAAAGACGCACAAGAAAACTTGGAAATAGAGATTGCTCACCTTTCCGATACGCTCACACGGGCATATCCCATAGATATTAGTTTGCTTAGCACCAAAATTGTTGGGATAGGTACTTATGTGAAAATATTTGATATGAATTTTGACGAGGAAGTTACATACCAAATAGTAAGCAGTATAGAGGCAAACAGCAAGGAAAACAAGATTAGCGACCAAAGCCCCATAGGAAAAGCACTTCTTGGTAAAAAGAAAGGCGAAATAGCCACTGCACGACTTCCCACGGGCGGGAGCATCAACCTTAAAATATTAGGGATATCCAAATAGAAAAAGAGGATTTGAATAATGACAGATAATCGGAATGATATCGAAAACATACAAACAGAGCAGGACATTAACGAGATTGTTGCGATAAGACACGAAAAACTTGCCCTACTCCGCAAGGAGGGGCGTGACCCTTTCCAAGAAGTACGCTATGATACAAATGCGTATGCAAACAATATATTGGGCGATTATGCCGCCTACGAAGGCAAAACCGTAAAGATAGCAGGCAGAATAATGTCACGCCGCATAATGGGCAAGGCAAGTTTTGCCCACATAGAGGACGGCACGGCAAAGATACAAGTTTACTTTCGCATAGACGGTATTGGCGAGGATAACTACGAAAACTTCAAGCGCCTAGATATAGGCGATATCATTGGCGTAACAGGCGAAGTATTCACCACGCACAAGGGCGAAAAAAGCATAAAGGCGCACGACTATATTCTCCTTGCAAAATCCTTGCGCCCCCTGCCCGAAAAATTTCACGGGTTAAAGGACACGGATTTGCGCTACCGCCAAAGATATGTAGACCTCATTATGAACCCAGCGGTAAAGGAAACTTTTATCAAACGCTCAAGAATAATCACGGCAATACGCACATTTTTGGACGAGCGGGGCTTTATTGAGGTGGATACCCCCATACTAAACACCATTCTTGGCGGAGCAAATGCCCGCCCCTTTGTCACCCACCACAACACACTAGACCTCAATATGTACCTTCGTATTGCGCCAGAACTTTACTTAAAACGCCTTATCGTTGGCGGGTTTTTAAAGGTTTACGAAATGGGTAGACTGTTCCGCAACGAGGGAATGAGCGTAAAGCACAACCCAGAGTTTACAACTATGGAGTTGTATCAAGCTTATGCCGACTACAACGATATGATGGATATTACAGAGGAACTTTATAAATACTGCGCCCAAACCGTGCTTGGTACAACCGACCTAACCTATCAAGGCGAAACAATAAACCTAGGCGGCAATTGGCGGCGGGTTACAATGTCCGACTTGGTCAAAGAACATACGGGGATAGATTTTTATACCGACTCAATACCCCAAATCATAGAAAAGGCAAAGGGCGCAGGTGTTTACCTTGACAAAAACATAAGTTGGGGCAACGCAATGTACAAAATTTTTGACCAGACAATAGAGGACAAATTGGTACAACCCACCTTTGTTACCGACTATCCGGTGGAAGTAAGCCCTCTTGCAAAGCGGAAAAAGAGCGACCCCAGACTAACAGAAAGATTCGAGTTTTTCATTACCTCTCGGGAGATGGGCAACGCATTTAGCGAGCTTAACGACCCAATAGACCAAAAGGCACGCTTTGAGGAGCAGGCAAAGGCTCGTGCCGCAGGTGACGAAGAGGCGCAAATGATGGACGAGGACTTTGTTACAGCTCTAGAATACGGACTGCCGCCAACAGGCGGACTGGGTATTGGCATAGACCGAATGGTGATGCTGTTTACCGATAGCTATTCTATAAGAGATGTATTACTGTTCCCCACAATGAAGCCCAAACAATGAAAAGGCTGATTAGAGATGCGATAAACTCCCACAAGGAGCATATATCATTTCATACCCCCGCTCACGGCGGGGGTATGAGATTTTCGGGAAGTTTTTCAAGTATTAGCGAACCTATCCCCCAATATAGCGCCCTTGACATCACCGAACTAAGTTATAGCGGCAACCTATTCTCCTCACAGGGAGTGATTGCCCAAAGTGCGACACATATCTCCCGTGCATATCGGACAGAGCATACTTTTTTTGTCACAGCAGGGGCAACGGCGGCAGTGCATACCGCAATAAATGCGCTTAGGGATAAACGCTTTCTTGTTTTAGGCACGGCGCATATGTCCGTCTTTGCCGCTCTGCGCCTTGCAAAAGCACACGCTTACTACTCCAATAGCTTTGAGGATATGGGCGCTCTAATAACGAAAACCCAAGCGGAAGTTGTGCTAGTCACATCTCCCGACTATTTGGGCAAAACCCTGCCCCTTGCAGAAATAGTGAGCAATGTAAAGCAAAAAAATGCTATCTTAATAATAGACGCCTCTCACGGCTCGCACTTTGTGTTTAGCTCTAAACTGCCTGTTTCGGCAACTGAATATGGAGATATAGTTATCCATTCTTTGCACAAAACGCTACCCGTGCTTACAGGCGGGGCGCTACTCCATTGCAGAAAATATTTGCGGGACAGAGTGTTTGCCGCATTTTCCGACACTCATACAACCAGCCCCTCATACCCAACTATGCTGAGTATAGAGAATGCCGTTTGGGAGTTTTCACAAAAAGGGGAGATGTTTTACCATCTTGTTTTGAGTGAGATAAGCAAATTTGTCGCCGCTTTACCCCCTCCATTTACGAGGGTGGAAAGCGGCGACCCCACCCGCCTTGTTATAGCGTCACCTTATGATGGCGGTGATGTGGCGGCACACCTTGAAAAAAGCGAAATCTTTGTTGAAACGCAGTGGGAAAACTGCATTGTGCTTATTGTCACACCATATAATTGCCATTTCCTGCAAGAAGTACTAAACAAAATTAATGCAATGCCTGCATTAGCGTTATATGGCGGCAAAAAACATTATCCCCGCCCAAAACGCTTAGTCCGCCTTAAATCTTTTTGCAATGCGGAGTTCGTTGGCATAGAACAAGCGCTTGGCAGAAAGCTTTTCAAGGAGATTGGACTTTATCCTCCTGGCACACCCCTCTTTTTTGCGGGTGAAACCTTGACGGCGAAAAAGATTTCTTTTATACTCCAAAACGCAAACCGTATGTTCGGGCTTGATAAAGACCGCCTTCCTGTGGTAAAATAAAGGGGTGGGATTTATAAGATGAAAAATAATTTAAGCCCTATATACTAAGAGAACAAAACGGCTAGGTATTATTCTGCGCATAAATCGGGCAAAATAATATGTAAGGAACAAATGATGAAAGGAACATTTATTACAATAGAGGGCTGTGAGGGTGTGGGCAAATCTACACAAATACGGCTGCTTAAAAAATATCTTGACGACAGCGGGCAAAAGGCAGTCTTTACCCGTGAGCCTGGCGGCACAGAAGTTGCAGAAAAAATCCGTCAAATTTTGTTAAACGGAGGGGCAATCGCTCCGATAACCGAGGCTTACCTATTTGCCGCCGCACGAGCAGACCATATGGAACAGCTAATACTCCCCGCCTTGTCACGGGGTGAAATTGTTGTTTGCGATAGGTTTTTGGATAGCTCCTTAGCCTATCAAGGCAACGCTAGGAGCTTGGGCGAAAAAAAGGTATATGAGATTAACCAACATGCATTATCCGGGAGGCTTCCCGACTGCACGGTGTTTATTGATATGCACCCTGCCACATCGTGGCGCAAGCAAAAAGGCACATCAATAGCAGACGATAGGTTAGAAAACGAGGGCGCTGACTTTCACAACAGCGTGTACGAAGGCTTTATCAAGCTAGCCAATACCGAATCACGGTTCTTGCGGGTTGTTCCAAATGACGACAAGGACATCACCCATAGAGATATCGTCGCCGCCTTGAGGACAAGAGGCTGTATTAAATAAAAGGTTGTATTAAAAAAATAGATGATTAGCGATAGATTGGCGCAAAAAGAGAGTATTATGAACTTGAAAAAAGAGATTTTTTCAGGCAAGCTTTCTCACGCATATCTTCTTTTTGTTCCCGACACCTATATTCGTGAGCCAATAGAAAAATTAATATCCTCGGCTATACTCTGTCCGCAAGGCGGATGTGGCGAATGTGCCGTTTGCACCAAAATATACACAGACTCCCACGCTGATATAGCGGTATACAACAAGGACGGCAAATATACAGTAAAGGAAGCTAAAGAAAACTTTATTCCCCATACCTATGTAAAAGGTTGGGAAAGTGAAAAAAAACTTTACTTTTTTTATAATGCCGAATCCCTATCCACAAGAGTGCAAAACACCATATTAAAAATTTTGGAAGAGCCCCCCCAAAATGTTATCATATTTTTGATATCGGGCGGCGAGGGAGGACTGCTTAGCACAGTGCTTTCCCGTCTAAAAAAAGCAGATATGCCTACCTTTAATTCTGTTGAGATTGCCGAGGAGTTAATATCGGAAGGGGTATCTCCTGCCTTGGCAGAAACAGCGGCGGTTTTTTCGGGCGGCAGGTTCGACCGAGCTTTCAAGTATGCGGACGAAAAGGAATATTCGGAGATATACGAGCGGACTTTTCAAGTCTTAGACGAGTGCAGAAAGTCCTCCCAAATCGCCGAATACATCAATGACAAGATTTTTTCCAAAGAAAATATTGCAGTTACGCTTGAGTTCTTCGAGATTATCCTACGAGATGTGCTTGGGCTAGCAGCAGGCAATACAGACTTTATCACAATCAACAAAGCTTATCTGCTTGGGAGAATCGCCGACGGCTTTTCCTCAGGCGGGGCGGCTATGGCTGTGCTTGCGGTAACCAATGCAAAAAAGATGCTATCTTCCAACATTGCTCCCGTAACCGCCGCCGAAACATTATTATTCGATATATTGGAGGCAAAATATAAATGGCATTAGTAATAGGTGTAAGATTTCGCACAGGGCAAAAAACCTACTATTTCGACCCCGGCGACACCCAGTATAAAGAAGGGGAAAATGTGATTCTCGAAACCTCTAGGGGAGTTGAGTACGGCACAGTGGTATTTGGCAATAAGGAAGTCGATGACAAAGAAGTGATTCCCCCTCTCAAACCGATACTGCGCAAGGCTGATGAAAAGGACGAGGAGCAGAATACAAAAAACTTAGCGGAGAGGGAACGCTTGATTTCCGTATCCCAACAAAAAGTTGCCGCTCACAACTTGGCTATGAAAATAGTCGATGCGGAATATACTTTCGACCGCTCTAAGCTAATTATATATTTCACCGCCGACAACAGGATAGACTTTCGTGAGTTGGTAAAGGACTTGGCGTCCGTGTTCCACTTGAGGATAGAACTTCGTCAAATTTACGAGAGAGATGATATCAAACTAAGAGGCGCTCTTGCGTCTTGCGGCAGACCTTGTTGCTGTATCACCCATCTGCAAGACTATGACAAGGTGAGCATCAAAATGGCAAAACTGCAAGGCTTGTCCCTAAGTCCCAATAAAATAAGCGGCTGCTGCGGCAAGCTGATGTGCTGTTTGCGTTACGAGTATCCCTACTATCAAGAGATGTATAAAAAAATGCCCAAGCTCAACTCCACCGTCACCACGCCTGACGGCGACGGTACAGTGGCATCTAATGATATTTTGCGCCAAGAAGTGAAAGTTAAAATAACCGATACGGACGGCTCTTATGACTATCGCATCTACCCGCTAGAAAAAATTAGCGCAAGGCAGGTGCAAAGCGAGGGGGACTTAAACGGCAACGACGATTAATGCGTTAAAATAAAAGTCCTTAGGGTAACTTCCGCCCGCAAACCAACACTCAACCCTTTAAAAAAATTATTAGCAAGGTGTAGAAACAGTGATTTTTTCCCTTTAAGGCACATATAATTTTTATGCGGTCTTTTAGCAACTTTTCGGGTTGACAAAGCGCATCTTGAGTGATAAAATATAAGTATTAAATCATAAGGAGATTTTTTTATTATGGCATATGTGATAGACAAGGAAAAATGCACAGGTTGCGGGGAGTGCGTAGAAGTTTGCCCCACAGAAACAATCGTTCCAGACGGCGACAAGTTTTATATCCAACCAGATAACTGCATAGATTGTGGCAACTGCGAGGCAACCTGCCCTGTGTCGGCTATCAGTCCCGAATAAAATGCTCATTCTAGAAGGCAAAGACGGGGGTATCCACAAAATAACGGGATAACCCCCATTTTTTTGTTTTGTCGGTAAAGCCAAAAGGTTCTATTGCCTGTTTTTAAGGTGATTTTATGGTAAAACCCGCCTCGGCACGAGCGTTAAAAGCGGATGCTGAACAACTTTATCAAACGCACGGAGAATCTGCGGTGTTTGACGCATATATTGATGCCGCCTTTAAAGCGGCAAAAAGCTCTCCCTTGCCGCACTATACAGTGTCGGCATATTTTGAGCAATACAACACGGGACTTCGCAAAAAACTAAACTTAAAAAAACAACGCCGAGAGCGCATAGAGGGCGATGAGCTGCACGCAGTCACCCAATTTTTCACCCCCCGCCACCTTGCCGAATATCTAACGGACAACTCCTTGGGGCGGCTGTTAAAAAAGGCGGGGCTTTCCTTTAATTTGCCATATTTGGATGACGACACCAATACGACTCTCCGTTTAAGCAAGGGCAAGGCAGACCCGCCCCCGTTAAATCACAACCCACAAAACTTAACCATTAAGCTTGAGGACATTCGCATTTTTGACCCTGCTTGCGGCACAGGCAATATGCTTTTTTATGCCTATCAACTCTTGTATGATGCGTATAAAAGCCAAGGGCTGTCAATAACTCAAATTAAACAACGGATAAAGGATAATATTATTGGCTTTGATGTAGACCCCCGTGCGGCGGCAGTTGCAAGGCGAATTTTTTCTCAAGTTTTTGGCAGCGAAATAACTATACTAGATGCGTCCTTTTCCCCCATACTGCTAGAGGCGCTAAAACCCTGCTCATCTCTATATGAGTGGGTGCAGTTTCTCCCTGAACGAGGCTCTCTTTCCCCAAAACTCACAAAACACCAACTTTCTTTTCTCTCCCAGATAAATATGCCCTCTTTCCAAGAGGAAATTTTAAACATAATCAAGCTCAACCAAGTTTTTTCCTCCCGCTACGATATTATTCTTGTCAACCCCCCTTACCTGTCGTCTGCCGACTACGGACACTCCCTCAAAGCTTTTATTTGGGAAAATTATCTCAACTACAAAGCCGACCTTTTTAGCGTTTTTATCGCTAGGGCTATGGAGTGGCGCAAGGAGGGCGGCTATATCGGAGTCGTTTGCCCATATAATTGGATGTTTATCAAGCAATTTGAATATTTAAGGGAGAAAATCCTAAAAAAATGTGATATAATCAATTTAGCAATGCTTCCCCCCTCGGGTTACCGCTCTGCGGTGGTATATCTTTCGGCGTTTGTGCTAGGAGATAACAAAAATGGCAAGGGTAAATATTTGCGGCTTTCGCAATTTGACGACCCCACCGCCGCTATAAAAACGGCAAAACGCTACACTATAAATAAAGAGCGGTTTGCCCGCACCCCATATAATGCGCTCATATTTTGGACAAGCGAACAGTTCATTGCTAATTACAAGCAGGATAAGCTATCCGACTACCTTACTATTAGACAAGGTATGGCAACGGGCAACAACGCTAAATACCTTAAAAAAATAGAGGATGTAAGCCCAAAAGATATAGCCTTTGATGCAACAAGCATAGAGGATTTCAATGCTAAAAACAAGCAATATGCCCTCTATAACAAGGGAGGCGAGTATCGCAAATGGTATGGTAATATTAACTATGTGATACGCTTTAACAGCGCATCACGAGAGGAGCTTGCCCGTCAAGGCAACAATATGCCTTCTAGGCAGTACTACTTCAAACCCTGCATAACTTGGACTTTGGTATCCTCAAAAGGGTATTTTGGGGCAAGAATATCCAACAATAGCGTCTTTGATGTGGGTGGCTCTTGCGGTTTCCCCAAAGACCCTAGCGACATTTATGTGCTGCTTGCCTACCTATGTTCAAATGTCGCATCATATTACCTCAATGCCCACAACCCCACGCTAAACTGTCAGGTGGGAGATATAAAAAACTTGCCCTACATCCCCCCTGCCCCAGAGGACAGAGCGGTTATTCAAAAGCTAACTAAAGAAAATATAGAGATAGCCAAAGCCGATTGGGAAGGGATGCTAAAAAAAGAGGAGTGCCAAGCGGCATTTGAAAAAACTAAAGCAAACGAGGAGCGCCTCAACAAGATATTCAACCGTATATACGGGTTGGACGGTGAGGTATCCCCGCTTGTTCCCGACAGACTTATTACCTTAAAAAATAAAGGAGAATGATAAATTATGAAAATAAGACCCTATCAACCCAAAGATTTTGAAAATTGCCGTGAGATTTGCTATCTTACATCCCAAGGCTTTGACACGGAAAAAAAGAAAGCCGCTCTCTTAAATATGTTCTGCGATTATTACCTTGAGTATGAGGCGGATACCTGCTTTGTTGCGGCAAATGACGAGGACGAGGCAATCGGCTACATTATTTGTGCCGATAGTTATGAGGAGTACGAAAAAAACTATCGTGCCAATTATATGAAAGACCTCAAAAAACTCAGCTTTTTCTTTTGGCTTGTCCGTGATATCGAGTTGCGTATGCGCCGCAAGTTGGCAAAAAAATTCCCCGCTCACCTTCACATCAACCTCAAACCCGGCTCACAGCGTCAAGGTGCAGGGCATAAGCTCACGGATGCGCTCCTTACTGAGCTTAAATCCCGTGGGGTTTCGGGAATATTCCTTGGCGTTGGTGCAAAAAATGAGACAGGCAAAAGATTTTACCGCAAGTACGGCTTTACCGAATATAAGAGGGATGTTGCTAGTATAATTTTTACAATTGATATCAATAATTGGCAACCGAAAGTATAAATTGGTACCTTATGTTGTTAAACTAAACAAATATAATCATAGTTTGGAGGACTTATTATGGATTATAATCACATCAAGAGTTTTGCCAAAGAGATAAGAATAAATATTATCAACTGTATTGGCAGTATTGGCGTAGGACATATAGGCGGCTGTTTGTCTATTGTAGATGTTTTGGCTGTGCTATACGCAAAACAAATGAATATTGACCCCAAAAATCCCAAAAAGGAAGGGCGGGATAGGCTGGTATGCAGCAAGGGACACGCTGGACCTGCCGTTTATTCGGCGCTTGCAGAAAAAGGATACTTCCCAAAGTCCGAACTGTTAACCCTAAACCAAGGCGGCACTACCCTGCCAAGCCACTGCGATATGCACAAGACTATCGGGATAGATATGACAGCCGGCTCTTTGGGGCAAGGTTTAAGCTGTGCCGTGGGTATGGCGCTCGGCTCTAGAATAAGAAAGGATGGCGCTACCATATTTGCAATAGTCGGCGACGGCGAAAGTCAAGAAGGGCAAATTTGGGAGGCGGGTATGTATGCCGCACACAAAAAGCTAGATAATTTAATCGCTTTTACCGACTTTAACCATATGCAAATAGACGGAACTACCGACGAAATCAATAGCCTAGAGCCGCTCAATAAAAAATGGGAGGCTTTTGGCTGGAATGTCTATGTGGTGGACGGTCACGACATTGAGGCGATAGATAAGGCTATCGATAAGGCAAGAGCATACGAGAGCAAGCCCTCTATGATTATCCTAGATACGATAAAGGGCAAAGGGGTTAGCATAGCCGAGCAAGCAAAAGTCGCTTGCCACAGTATGAGCCTTTCCCCCGAGCAGTGCGAAAAAGCGATAAGCGAAATAAGAGGTGAGTTATGAAAAAAAGATTGATGAGAGATATCTTAGTAGATTTTTTAAGAGATGAAATGACTAACGGCGATAAAGTGGTATTGGTTGAGGCAGACCTTGCCAAGTGTTCGGCTACAATTCCTCTTATGGATGAGTTTCCCGAGCGTGCGCTAAATGTTGGTGTTGCCGAGCAGAATATGGCATCGGTAGCGGCAGGGCTAGCTAGCTATGGTTTTGTTCCCTTCATACATTCCTTTGCCCCGTTTGCCACTCGCAGAATTTGCGACCAAGCAATGATATCCATAGCCTACTCCAAACAAAATGTAAAGATTATCGGCTCTGACCCCGGCATCACCGCAGAGCTTAACGGCGGCACACATATGCCGTTTGAGGATATCGCAATTATGCGTTCAATACCCCAAATGGTGGTTTACGAGGCAACCGACAATGTGGAGTTTAGCCAAGCGCTACCCCAAATATTACAATACGACGGCGCTGTATACATTCGTATGTTCCGCAAAACTCCTCCTCCTATTTACGAGGAAGATTACAAGTTTGACTTATTCAAGGCAACTGTAATAAAAGAGGGGAGAGATGCAACCATAGTCGCATCGGGCATAATGGTTTCTGCCGCTCTCAAGGCTCGTGAGGAATTATTAAAAGAGGGAATAGATTGCGAAGTAATCGCCTCCCCCACCATAAAGCCGCTAGACGAAAAAACAATTATCGCATCCGCTAAAAAAACCCGTGCCGTAGTTACTGCCGAGAATCACAACATCTACGGCGGTTTGGGGAGCGCCGTTGCCGAATGCCTTTCCGAAAATTGCCCAACCAAACTAAAAAGAGTGGGTGTAAAGGATAAGTTTGGCGAGGTAGGCAAAGCAGCGTACCTAAGCAAGGTTTTCAACCTAGAAGTATCCGACATCATATCAGCAGTTAAAGAAATACTCTAATGCAACAAATCTAATATCTAATCCTAGCATTTACCCAACACAAAACCGCAAGCGAAACTTTAAGCGTTTGCGGTTTTTATATACTAATCGGGAATATAGCATAAGGTTAACTTGCACCCTCAAACCCCGTTTAAATTGGGTAAAGTGCGGCGTAGCAATTTGCTTTGGATTTTGGGATGATTTTTGCTAAAAGCGTACCGCCGAAGTGTACAGGTGGTACACGAGTGGCGAAAAATTCATAAATAAAAGCATAAACTAGAATAAATTAAACTCCTGTTTGCAATTGTTAAAGGCTTGCAAGTAGCAGATTTTTTGATGAATTTTGAGGTGGATTTGAACGGAACCGCTACTAAATCCGTACAAGTTTAACTGTGAATAGGAGAGCTCTTCCAATATTTTAAGTATAGACAGAGGTAGGGTATTATGCTATAATTTTAGTATAGTTTATTATGGAGTAGTGTTGCCGTCCCATTTTTTGAGTTGGGCGAAATATGGGAATGTCTTGTATACTACAAGCGGTGGTCGTTATATTCTTATATATGGGTGATGAGTAATTATGCTTGTTCTTTACTTGCCCTATTGTAATCTATATAAAAATGCGACAACAATTATCTTGCCCAAAAAAGTATTAATGATTTATGCAACTTGTATTGCGATAGTTTAAATGAATATCATTCTTATATTAAATTGTGTCTCAAATCCTGTTTTAGTTAGATAGGGAAAGCGTACCGCCGTAGTTGTTAGAAGGACTACCGCTATATATTAAAATTGCGCCCCTTAAACCCCGTTTAAAGTTGGGTAAAGTACGGCAGTAGCAATTTGCTTTGGATTTTGGGATGATTTTGCTAAAAGCGTACCGCCGAAGTGTACAGGCGGTACACGAGTGGCGAAAAATTCATAAATAAAAGCATAAGCTAGAATAAATTAAACCCTGTTTGCGATGTTATAGGCTTGCAAGTAGCAGATTTTTTGGTGAATTTTGAGGTGGATTTGAACGGAACCGCTACTAAATCCGTACAAGTTTAACTGTGAATAGGAGAGCTCTTCCAATATTTTAAGTATAGACAGAGGTAGGGTATTATGCTATAATTTTAGTATAG
>JBAZCO010000015.1:0-23667 GCA_041654915.1 Clostridia bacterium
GCCCGTGTATGACTTAGGCGCTTTGTAATATATACAAAACGCCTTATCGCTAAAGTTCTCGGCGCTAACCGTGCCAAGATACATCCTCCGTGGCTCAATGTGAGAAAAATCTAGCTCCTTGGAGATAAATATTTTTTTTGCTATCGGCAGAGCATCCTCACCCGATATTCTAATTACTGCCACTGCTCCCGCCTGTGACATAGGGGTTGCAGCAGCGGCTATGGTGCGCATATATTAGAACCTTTTATTATTGTACCCGAAACTTCTTGTCTTTCCAAAACCTTTCTTGCGGAAGTCGGAGCTAGATAGACGCCCGTTTTCTTCACTTGTGTCCTCTGTGTCGTTTTCGGGTTGGGGTTTTTCACTATAATCCCTGCGGTCGTTGCGCTCGCTATATTCTCTGCGGTCGTTGCGCTCGCCGTAACCTCTGCGGTCGCCGCCTCTGCCGCCATAGCCGCCGCCACCGCTATAACCGCCGCCGCTATAACCGCCTCTGCCGTCCTTGTTTTTGGGAATAATTACCACATGACGGTAGCGTCCTTCGCCTTCAGACTCGGTGGTTACAAACTTGTCGTTTAGGAGTGTGGTGTGTATTATCCGTCTTTCGTAGGGATTCATTGGCTCAAGCTCGGTTCTCCGCCCTGTTCTTGCCGCCTTTCTTGCAAGCCTGTTTGCTAGATTGGCAAGGGTTTCCTGCCGCCTTTTGCGGTAGTTGCCCGCATCCACTTGCACTCTAATAAAGGTCTTTTCTCCCTTGTTTGCCAAAACAAGCGCATAATACTGTATTGCGTCTAGCACTTCGCCACGATAGCCAATTATCATACCCGCATCATCGCCGTCAACGGATATATATATTTCGTTCCCGCTGCGCTTAGAGGTTACCTCGCTCTTTATCCCCATACGGTAGGTGAGGTCGGACACAAAATCCAAAATCATTTGTTCGGCTCTGATTATTTCCTCGTCGCCATAGCCCTTGTCTGCTTGTATATCGCTCTCATAGGGTGCGGTTGGGGCAAAAGATTCTTCGCTCTCGGCAGCATCCTCGCTAATGGGCTGCTCCTCTTTTTCTTTGGGTGAGATAATCACACACGCTTTGCTAAATAGTCCGCCGTAGCTTTTTATTTCTATCTCCGCCTCTTCTCGGGCTAGCCCCAGCTCTTTTAAGCCGACGGCGATTGCCTCGTCGACGGTTGACTCTTTAAATTCAAATCTGTTTTTTTCTTTCATTTTATACTTCCTTCAAATAAAGATTATTTTTTTATCGTGGTGCTAAGCATTATTTCTCTCTCTTTGTCGTCCATACGCTTGGTGACAACATTAAAAAGAAGGTTAAAGCTTGTCGAGAATAGGTTGCCAACAACCATATATAGAGCAAAAGCGGTGCTGTAAAACAGAGTGAATGCACCCATCATTACGGGCATCATATAATTCATGACCTTTGCTTGCGAGCGCTGTGCTTTGAGTTGCTCCTCTGTTTGCCCCGCCATTTGCGGCTGTTCCGGCGGCTTTATTAGTCTAGATGATATTATGCTTAGAGCAAAAGAAATGATTGGTAATATTAAATAACCGTTCCAAACCTTTTTGCCTTCTTCGTTGGTATTATATACATCCATTATTGGTTGCATAACCTTGTTGTAGTCGCTTTTGTCTACCTCGGTTATCCCTAGCTTGCCTATGCCCGTGCCTTGATACCTCTGTATATCGGGAATAGGGCTTACCCAAGTGTCGGGCATAAAAATATTTGTTGTTAAAAGAAACCTTTCGGGTTGGTAAGCGGCTATAACGGCATCCTCTGCCGCCTTAACTGCGGCGCTTTTTTCCTCTTCGGTGGGTTTTTCGTTTTCCGACTTAGCAATCTCGGTTGAATAAACTTCCTCGTATCTTACTGATAAGTTCTCGTAAACAAGGCTGTTGTGGTGTCTTACTGCGCTGTTAAAGCCAGAAAAGATAATAATAAAGACCGCCATTGTCGCTAAGGACGGCAAGCAGGCGCTAAAAGCGCTATACTTATGTTTTTTATAGAGTATGCGTTGTTTTTGCATTAATAATTCTCTGTTTTCGCCGCACTGCTTGTTTATTTTGTCAAGCTCTGGCTTCATAATCTCCATTTTTTTGGCATTTTTGCGGGAAAGCATCTTTTGCCAAATATCGAGCGGGAGCAGCCCCATTCTCAAAAACAGCGAGAACAAAATTACCGTTACCCCGAATGCCCCTATTATTGCATAATCGCTAGCCCAACCTTGCACCCATTGGTAAAGGTTGTTGTAAATAAGTTTCCCTATAGCGTTTAGTTCGGTGGCGAGCATCATAAAGTCCATTTAGCACTTCCTCTCAAATTTTCTTTTACGGGGTCAAAACCGCCCCTCGCAAAGGGATTACAACGCAAAATACGCCCCATTCCTTTGAATATACCAATTGTTGCGCCATATTTATTTATAGCATCCAAGGTGTACATCGAGCAGGTCGGCGTATAAATACAGTTCCTTCCCATAATGGGCGAAAGAAGTTTTTTGTATAGTAAAATAAAAAATTTGCAAACAGCTTTACCCATCTGTTTTACCCATCTGTTAAATGACCAACTTTTTTTAAAAGTCTTTTAAGCTCCTCTCCAATCTCGCTAAAGGATGCGTTTTCTATCCCCTTTTTGGCAGATACAACATAGTTTGCGCTCACGGTGAGGGCGGGGAGAAGGATGCGAAAATTTTCTTTTATTCGTCTTTTTACAAGATTTCTTACCACGCTGCCGCCTATTTTTTTACTAACGGCAACGCCTACTTTGGTGGTTGCGGCTTTAACATACAAAAGACCAAATAGGTGCGAGGACAAGTAAGAGCCTTTCCTATAAATGTAATTAAAGCTCGCATTATTGGTAAGCCGAGACTCCTTTTTCATTTATGCTGAGAGGGTTGCCCTTCCCTTTTTGCGTCTTTTTGCAAGTACTCTCCTGCCGCCCTTGGTTGCCATCCTTTGGCGGAATCCGTGTACTTTACTTCTTTGTCTTTTTTTAGGCTGATATGTTCTTTTCATAATATATATATCTCCGATTTCAGAATACTTTATAACGCACAATGTATTAAAAATACAAGCTATTGGATTATACAATAAAATTAAGAGATGTGTCAAGCAGTTTAAAGCATATAGTATATAAGGGGGCGGCGCTTTGCCCATAAAAAACAAGTGATACTTGTTAAATTTTTTATTGTTGCGAGGTATTTACTGTTATGGGCGTGAATATACTAAAATGTGGATAACTGTGTGGATAAGTCCTGTTTGCTGTGGATAACTCTCCCTTTTTGCCTGTAAAATTGTCGAATTTTGTAATAAGCAAAGAGATGGGATGCCAAACGGGCGGTTTTAATGGCAGTTTCTCTCTCAAGGAATGTTTATGGTTGTATTTATCCGTAAGAGGTTGTTGATAATAGTTGGCTCGGTTCTTGCCTTTTTCGCATTGGCGGCAGGAGGCACAGCGCTGGCGACCCTGCTAGCGCCGCCACCGGAAACAGTAATTGTGCTTGATGCTGGTCACGGCGGGATAGACACAGGAGTGATTGGCATAGAAAGCCGAGTTAAAGAGTCCGACTTAAATCTTTTGGTAACCCAAAGTGTAAAAAAGCTGTTGGAAACGCAAAAAATAAAAGTAATTCTTACTCGTGAAAATGAACGTTCCCTCTCCCCTGACGGCAAGCGTGCCGATATGGCAAAACGCAAAGAAATTATCCTTCAAGCAGCGCCCGACCTTGTGGTTAGCATACATTGCAACAAGTTCCCCGACCACACTAGGCGAGGTGCGCAGGTCTTTTTTAACGCACACTCCGAGCGCTCTATATCCCTTTCTAATTTTATACAATCCTCTCTCAACCCACTCAATGCAGAGCAGATAGGTAGAGAGTTTTCCGCATTAAAAGGAGATTATTATATATTGAGTAGCCACCCCTACCCCTCGGCGATAGTGGAGTGCGGTTTTTTATCCAATGTTGAGGATGACCGATTGCTAAATTCTCCTGAATATAGGGAAAAGCTTGCCTTTGCTATATACACGGGTATACTTTCCTATGTGCTAAATGCGGCTTGAAAACTGTTTTTAATTATTGGTTGCTGTTTGTTTGCGGCATTAGCCCTTCGTTTCGCATACTTAAACAGCCATGTTTCCCCACAATGATATGGTCTAGTAGCCCAACCCCTATGTTTTCTAAAAAACTTTGCGCCGTTGCTGTTGCGGCAATGTCCTCGGCAGAGGGCAGGGTTTCTCCCGAGGGATGATTATGCCCCAAAATAATATATGATGCACGGGTTTTTATTGCGGTTTCGGCAATTTTGCGCAAGTTTAAATCTGAACCTGCCGCCTCACCTTCGCTTATTTTCTGCACTTCTACCACCTTTCTTTTGATATCTAAACATAGAATATATACCGCCTCGGTGGGTCTTAGCGACAGCAAGTCATAAAAAAAGCTCATTGCCTCTTCTATATTTGTGATAATTTTTTTAATCACATTTTCCGAGCGCAGCACGGTGACGATTTTTGTAAACTCTGAAAAGTAAAATGCGGCATTGGGCGGCATTCCTTTAACCGCTAACAAGTCACTCTCTTTAGCACTAAAGAGCGCCCTAAGAGTGCCAAACTCTTTAAGCAGTGTGCGGGCTAAAGGGGATGTGTCTTTTCGTGGAATAAACGGATATAGCAATAGCTCTACTATCTCGTGGGATGCAAGCGCATCTAATCCCGCCCGCCGCACTTTGTCTTTTACTCTCTGTCTTCTGCCTTCGCTCATCTTTTTTTCTCGTTTCTTTAGTTTTCCACAACTCCCGTCCCTTAAAAAAGTTCGTATCATTAAAAATTGTATCATATTAACAAGTTTTTGTGTATAATAAATATACATTAAAAAATAATTGTGATTAAAGGCAGGTAAAATGAAAGCAACTTTTGAAAATGCAGTAACCGCTCTTATCAAACTACTCCGTATCAACAGCGTAGAGTCCGCCCCCAAAGAGGGAATGCCCTTTGGCGAAGGCAATGCCAAAGCGCTACAAGAAATGCTAGAAATTATGGCGAGTTTCGGTTTTAAAACAAAGAACATAGACAACTATTGCGGCTGGGCAGAGGTTGGCGAAGGTGAGCTGTTTGGGGTACTAACCCACTTAGATGTGGTACCCGAAGGAGAGGGTTGGAGTTTTCCACCTTTTGGAGCAGAGATACATAACGGACGCATTTATGCCCGTGGAGCAATGGACGATAAAGGTCCTGCTATTGCCTCCGCCTTTGCGGCGGCAAGGTTGTTGCAAGAGGGTCTTGTGCCAAATAAGCGTCTGCGCTTTATATTCGGCTCTGACGAAGAAAGCGGCTGGAAGTGTATGGACAGGTATGCCCAAACAGAGGAAATGCCGGTTATGGGATTTTCTCCCGATGCAGATTTCCCAGTAATCAATTGTGAAAAAGGCATAGTTTATCACGAAATTAGCATCCCCCTCCCGCAGGGAGTAGTTTCTATTAAGGGTGGGGAGCGGGCAAATATGGTGCCAGACAGCGCTCAAGCCATTTTGGAATATGACGAATACCTTGCAAAAAAGAGTGTTGCCAATGGGGTTATTGCAAAAAAAGAGGGTGATTTTTTGTTTCTTTCTGCCGAGGGTGTTTCTGCCCACGCAAGCAACCCCTCTCTTGGAAAAAATGCAATAATTACTCTGCTTAGTGTGTTGGGAGAAAAATATGGCGCACTTAAAAAAATATATCAAGCTTTTGCTTTTAATAACGGCGAGGGGGTTGGGCTTAAACTTTCTGACGAGGAAAGCGGTGATTTAACACTAAACTTAGGTACTGCGGCTATTTTAGATAATAATATTGTATTCAATTTAGATACAAGGCATCCTATAAGCACAACCAAAGACCAAATTACAGCAACGCTAAAAGAAAATCTTCCCTTAGCAAGCGTAACCCAAGGCTTTTTCCACCTGCCATTATTTGTTCCTAAAGATAATCCCCTTGTAGTTAAGCTTCTTGATGCTTATAATAGTGTTATGGGAGTAAATGCAACTCCTATCACGATAGGGGGAGGCACATACGCACGCTTTTTGCCTTTGGGCGTTGCTTTTGGCGCACAGTTTCCCGGCACTCCGGAAACCATACACCAAAAAGACGAATATATTGTACTAGAAGAGTTTGAATTAATGATAGAAATATATTATAGAGCAATAAAATCGCTTTGCTTTGAATAAATGCTAAAAACATATAAAAACATCACTTTCGCATTGTGATAAAAACACGCTGTTTTGTGCAAATTTTAATGTGAAATTGCGCTCCCCGTGGAGCAGCCCTTTTGCTCCACGGGAAACAAAACATTTGCCCATCTCTCCTTTCTGCTTGTTTTTTGCCGTTTTCTGCCCAATTCACTTGTTTTCGTTCTGTTTTTTCCACTTCTTATATGACCCAAAAAAGTAAACCCTCTTTTTTACCACCCAAAAATTTTTATTGCCTTTTTTTCGCTGCTCCACGACAAACACTTATGAAATTTTTGCGGGTTGCTAGTTTGTCTTAGCATTTGCTTTATGCTCCTTTTTTGCTTAAACATCCTCTCTCTTTTATTCCTCTCCTTGCTTTTTTACTTGCCTTACATACCGCTTGCCTTTGCGTGTGTTATGCCCTCATTCCTTCTTTATATCTCTTGCTTTCTTTTCCCCGTTCGCTTTTTCCTCTTTCGCTTTTTTGCTTGCCTTACATACCGCTTGCCTTTGCATTTGCGTTATGCTCTCGCTCCTTCTTTACATCTCTTGCTTTCTTTTCCCCGCACGCTTTTTGCTACCACGCTATTTTGTTTTTCTTTATAATGTCGTTTTTCCTTTTCTTTTTCTATTCTCTTTTCCCTCTCCGCTCTTTTAGCTTACTTCTAAATATAACTTTTCCTTTTCCCTGTGTTTCTTTTCTGCTAAAGATTCTTTTTTAAACTCTTCCGAAACTCCCTTCTTTGCTCTTTAGTTAAATTCTTGGCAAGGTCTTGCTCATCCTTAAAACAAATGGGAATTTATTAAATACAAAAAGTGTTCTCTTATAAAAGTTTTTACTCAAAACCGATTTTTTTACTTCTCTTTTTTTTGCTATTTGTGTTTTTTAATATACGATTTTTTTGTTTTTGGCTTGTTTTGGCACTTTAAAAATATATCATTTTTTTATTGTTTTTTATTGTTTTTACTTGTTTTTTTTGTGGTTATAATACTTTTTACTGTGTTTTTATAAATTCTGCTTTTTGTGTTTGTTTTTACTTTGTTTCACGTGGAGCATTTTTTTATTTTTCTTCTTTTTTTGCTTTTTTCTGTTTCTGCTTGCTTTCTTTAATTATAAAAAACGCCCCCCTTTGGGAGGTGTTTTTTTTTCTTTTTTGTTGTCTTGTAGTTAGCCTAGCAATCTCACTGGCAGTATAATATATTTAAAGCGGTCGCCTTCGGTGGGTTTTATCACGGCGGGGGCATTGCTGCTTGCAAACTCTATTCTTATATAGTCCTCTTTTATCTTATTTAGCGCATCAAAGAGATATTTTGAATTAAAGGCTATTTCTATGTCTTTTCCCTCGAGTGAACAGTTTATTGTTTCCCTTATGCTACCTTGTTCGGAGTTTGAGCGTATTGTTATACTGTTGTTTCCAATTGACAGCTTTAGATAATTGTTCTTTTTATTTCTTACTATAATAGATGCTCTATCTAATCCGTCTTCAAGGTCATCCTTTTTTACTATTAGGCTGCTGCCGTAAGTAACAGGTATTATTTTCTCATATTGCAAATATTCTCCCTCTAATAGCCTTGTGGTTATCTTTGTATGCCTCAAATCAAACAGAATATTGTTTTTTTGCACATTTACCTTTACTTCGTCTTCGCTATCTTCCAATATTCGGCTTACTTCGTTTAATATTTTTCCCGATACTATTATTCTTATATCGCCTTTCTGTTCCGTTACTGCGTTTCTGCACACTGCAAGCCTATACCCATCTAATGCTACTGCTGTGATTATATCCTCTTTTATTTCTAACAGCGCACCTTTTAATATTGGTCTTGTATCGTCAAGCGCCACACAAAACAGCGTTCTTTCTAATATATCTTTTAAATCTCCCTCTTTAATGGTAAAAGTTTTTTCCTCATCCACTGGACTTATTAAAGGAAAGGTAGACTCGTTCAAACACAGTATTTCTGTTTCGTTTTCGCCGTATCTAATCACCAAGCGCTCGTCTATTTTCTCTATTTCAATATCACTCATTTCCGTTAGTTTTTTAACAAATTCATTAAAAAATCTGCCTATTACAACAACTTCGCCTTCTATTTTAATTTCTGCTTTTATCTTTTTTTCAATAAAAAGCTCTAGGTCTGTTGCCGTTAGGGTTAGTGTTGTCCCCTCTGCTAATATTTTAATTCCTTCCAAAATTGGAATGTTTGTTTTTGTAGATAATGCTTTACTTACTACACTTAGAGCCTCGGATAGTTCCAAAGGATTACAAAAGAATTTCATGATTTCTCCTTTATATACATTTATTTATAATTTTAATAAGGATTAATAATAATAATAAGCTATGTGGATATGTTGATAACCTACGAAAAGAGAACAAAAGGATTGGTTTTGGCAAGAAAGACAGACTTTTTATTCCCCTTTTTGTTTATAACTTGTTGGTAAATCTCTTATTTTTATCAACATCTATTAACATTTTAGGCATTGAGCAAAGATTTTACATCCTTTACCTTGCGGGCGGTGTCCTTATTCACCTTTAATGCCGCTTGAATTTTGTCTCGGGAGTATATTATTGTTGCGTGGTCTCTCCCGCCAAAAATTTGCCCGATTGTAACCAAGGGTAGAGATAGAAGTTCGGTTGTTAAATATATGGCTATCATTCTTGCCTCTACTATATCTTTGGTTTTCTTTTTGCTTATTAAGTCGCTTTTGCTCACTCTAAAGTAAGTGCAAACAGCGTTTATTATATCATTATTATCTAACCCAACTTTTTGGGAAGTGTTGTTCTTTAGCGCCTCTTTTGCCGTGTTTATGTCGGAAAAAGGCTTGTTTGTAAGGTTTGAGTAGAGGAGGACTTTGGCAAGTGCTCCCTCTAGTTCACGAATGTTTGAGTCAAACTCCTCTGCAAGAAAATAAATAACATCGTCTGAAACGGATATCTTTTCGTTTAGAAGTTTTTTCTTAATAATAGCTATGCGCATCTCTAGGTTTGGGGTGGAGATGTCGGCAAGCAGCCCGCCCTCAAAACGGGAGCGCAAACGGTCTTCTAGCGTACCTATCTCTTTGGGAGGACGGTCGCTGGTCAGAATAATTTGTTTGCCGTTTTGGTAGAGGTCGTTAAATATATGAAAAACAACCTCTTGTAACCCCGGGCGTTTTTGCAAAAACTGCACATCGTCTATCATTAAAACATCAACCTTGCGGTATTTTTCTCTAAAGGCTCGGAAGTTGGATGAATTTTTGTCTGAAGAGGAGGTGTTGCTTATAGCCTCTACATAATCGTTTGTAAGTTTTTCGGTCGCCACATACAAAACTTTGAGTTGCGGCAAGTTTTCGTTTATGTAATTACCAATGGAATGCAAAAGGTGCGTTTTGCCAATCCCTACATCACCGTATATGAAAAGTGGGTTAAAGCTTAAAAATCCCTCAGCAGAGCCAGGGTTTTGAGCAACAGATTGCGCAGCGTGAAATGCAAGCTTGTTGCTTTCTCCCACAACAAAGTTGCTAAAGGTGTACCTTGCAATAAATTGGGAAGGCTTATGGGTTTCTGCTCCCGCAAGTGCGTGAGAGCTATTGTTGAGCGCTTCAATTTCCTCCATGTAATAGGATTTTTCCTCGTCTATTATAATTTCGGAGTCTATAATATTGCTTTTTGTTTTGGCAAGCGCTTTTCTTATTAAATCCTTATAGCTCTTTATAACGGTTATTTTTGCGTTGTGCGACGGTGCCATAAGGATAAGAATATTATCTTTTATGCAAACAGGGGTTAGATTATCTAACCAAAGCATATAGGCAACCGCCGTTAATTCCCCAGAAATATAAGAGAGAGTTTCTCGCCAAAGCTTATTAATATCAATCATAGAAATATTATAGCACAAGCCTCTTTTTTTTTCAACGGTATAAGGAAAAAAGCGGCTAAACCAAATTCTTTCTTGTATTTTCACCACTATAATAAAATAACCGGTCTTTACAAAAGAATCAAGTTGTGTTATCTTAATATATAAAGGAACAGGATGAAGTTTAGAGCGATAAATAGAATAAAAAAAGCACTCAAAAAAGCAGGATATACTAACATCTCGGTAAGAGAAAAGTTAGGCGGTGTTTTGCTTGAAGGCGAACTTGAGAAATATGCGGATGTGTTGGCTTGCGGAAGGCTTGCCGTAGAAAAAAAACATTCCCGTGGGGTGATAAACAAGATTAGCGTAGCAGGCTACCAAGAAAAACCTATGCGCTCACCCTTAATAAACGACAAAGCCCACGAGGGAAAGACCCCCGATGCCCTAATTATAGGAGGCGGAATCGTAGGGGCGGCAATAGCAAGGGAATTATCTAAATACAATATATCGGTTATGCTTGTGGAAAAGGAATATGACCTAGCGATAGCGCAGTCTTCCCGAAATGATGGAATGATACACGCAGGCATAGATTTAAACCCAAACAGCAAAAAAGTAAAATATAATATGAGAGGGAATGCCCTTTATGACACGCTTAGTAAAGAATTAGGCGTTCCCATTAGTAAAAACGGGCAGTATGTGCTGTTCACCTCGCCAGTGCAGAGGGCTGTTTATCCGTTTGTAAAGAAGAGAGCGGGAAAAAACCACATTCCCTGCGAATATTTGAGCAAAAAAGAAGTTAGCGAAAGAATAAAAAACCCCGGCTTTAACCATGGGGGGATGTTTTTTGCAGGCGCTGGGGTGGTTAGCCCATACCTAATGACGGTGGCACTAGCCGAAAATGCGGTGGTAAACGGGGCGGAAATCTGTTTTGATACCGCTGTTTTGGGCATAGAAAACGACGGTGAAAAGGCGGGCAAAGTCATCACTAACCGTGGCGCTATTTATCCTAAAGTAGTAATAAATGCCGCAGGTGTGTATAGCGACAAGATAGCAGAAATGGCGGGAGATGGGCATTTTACCATACATCCAAGGCGAGGGGTGGAGGCGATTCTCGACAAAAAAGCAGGACACCTAACGCACTCTGTAATTGGGCGGTTTGCAATGAAAACTTCCACGGGAGCAAAGCACACCAAGGGCGGGGGAATTGTTTATACAATAGACGGAAATATTCTAATAGGTCCTAGTGCAGATGAAACACAGGAGCGGGAAAACAACGCTACCACTCGGGAAGAGCTTGATGCCGTGATAAACAAGCAAAGAGAACTTACCCCAGATATGAAAAGTGCGGACATCATCACATATTTTGCAGGGACACGAGCGGCTACCTACGAAGAGGAGTTTATTGTAGAAAAAAGTCCAATCATCAAAAACCTAATACAAGCGGCAGGAATACAATCGCCTGGCATAACGGCCGCCCCTGCAATCGCCGAGGATGTTGCAAAATTTACCAAAGAAATTCTTGCAAACGAAAAAACTGTGCAGCAAAAAAAGGACTTTATCAAAACAAGAAAACCAATACCTTCTTTAAAGGAGTTGTCTTTACAAGAGAGGGATGCATTAATAAAAGAAAGACCCGACTACGGCATTATCATTTGCCGTTGTGAGGAAATATCCCGAGGGGAGATTATGGACGCAATAAAAAGCCCTGTCCCCGCCCTAACATTGGACGGAATCAAAAGACGGGTGCGAGCGGGCATGGGCAGGTGTCAGGGCGGGTTTTGCGCCCCGCTAATCACGCAAATTATCGCAGAGGAAACAGGGATAGACATCACTCAAATAGGTAAAAAAGGTGGAGCGGGAAAGACGCTTTGCGGCTACACCAAGGAGCAGAAGGAATGATTTACCGTGCTATCGTGATAGGCGGCGGTCCAGCGGGGCTGCAAGCGGCGCTTTCTGCTGGAGAGGCAGGGCATCCCGTTCTTATTATTGAAAGAGAATCTCGACCGGGCGGCATTCTAAAGCAATGTATACACGACGGGTTTGGCGTGATTCGCTTTGGTGAAAAGCTGTCTGGACCAGAGTATGCCGAAAGATTTATAGACGAAGTACAAAAAAAAGAGAACATCACCCTATTGTTATTGCATTTTGTAATATCGATATCCAAAGAGAAAGGGGTTTTTGTTGTGAGGACAACCTCTAAAGAGGGGATAACCGAGCATAGGAGCGAAACTTTAGTATTTGCCAATGGGTGCAGAGAAAGAACATCACGGCAAGTAAATATTCACGGCACACGCCCCGCAGGGGTGCTTACTGCTGGCACGGCGCAATACTATGTTAACCTTATGGGAGCGCTCCCCGGCAAACGCTGTGTGATTCTCGGCAGCGGCGATATCGGGCTGATAATGGCAAGAAGGCTCACGCTAGAGGGAGCAGAGGTTTTGGGGGTTTACGAGGCAAAGGACAAGCCCGGCGGACTCACCCGCAACCTGTACCAATGTCTTACCGACTTTGATATTCCATTGCATCTTTCCAAAACGGTATCCCATGTGTTTGGCGAGGAGCGGGTTGAGGCGGTGGAAGTTGTGTCGGTGGACGAAAATATGTGTCCGCTTGCAGGAACAGAGGAGATTATAGAGTGCGACACCCTTATCGTATCCGTGGGCTTGATTCCCGAAAACGAGCTTGCCGAATCATTGGGAACAAAAATGGATGCGAAAACCAAGGGGGCGATTGTAGACCAAAATATGATGACATCGGTAAACGGCGCATATGCGGTAGGGAACGCTCTCCATGTTCACGACCTTGTTGACTATGTTTCCGAGTGCGCCAAGACGGCGGGGGAGCACATTGCGGGGGAAAAAAGAGAGGAACGGAACTTGCTCCCCATAGAACAGGAAGGGCTGCTATATCTTGTGCCTCAGCAACTAGACATCAATTCACTTAAAGAGGAAGAAGTTTTTTATTTTCGCAGCGCCTGTGAGTACAAGAAGGGCGAGCTAAAAATATATAGGGACGGCGAGGAAATTTACAAGAAAAAATACGCAATGGGGCTAAAACCGCCGGAAATGGAAAAGCTAAAGGTCAAGCTCCCCCCGCTTGAGAGGGAAACAAGGCTAAAGGTTGTGTTGGAGGGCAAAAATGAGTGAGTTAATTTGCATTGTATGCCCCAATGGTTGTAGGCTAACCGCAACGGTCAAAGACGGAAAGGTCAGCGTTATAGGCAACAAGTGTAAAAAAGGGATAACCTTTGCCGAAGAAGAGCTTACCGCTCCTAAGAGAAGTGTAACGGGAACGGTGAGGACAGTATTCAAAGAGTTCCCCGTTGCCCCCGTGAGAACAGACGGAGAAATTCCCAAAGACAAGGTGCTAGCGCTTGCAGCGCTTTTAGGCAAGATAAAAATTGATGCCCCGCTATCTAGAGGGGATACCGTAATAGAGGATATTTTGGGTACGGGAGTCAAGTTGATTCTCACCTCTGATATAAAATCAAAATTAACGGAGGAATGACAATGAGCGGACTTGTGTTAAGTTTTGACTGCGGCACGCAAAGCGTGAGGGCAATGTTGTTTAACGACAAAGGCGAACTTTTGGGTAAAGTAAAAGAGTGCTTTACACCATATTTTTCCGAAAAAGAAGGCTATGCCGAGCAGCACGCAGACTATTATTGGCAAATGATGTGCGTGGCAAGCAACAAACTCAAAAGCGAAATGAATGAACTTTGGGATTCCGTACAGGGGGTTTCAGTTACCACAATGCGTGATGTTGGCGTGTGCGTGGATAAAGACATCAAGCCATTGCGCCCCGCTATTTTGTGGCTTGACCGCCGCAAGGCAAGCTGCAAAGAAAAGATGCCGCTAGCCTCTCGTATATTGTTTTCGGTAAGCGGTATGAAAGATGTGGTAGCAAAAAACCGCAAGGATTGCAAGAGCAATTGGATAAGAGAAAACCAGCCCGAGATATGGGAAAAGACACACAAGTTTCTCCAGCTGTCCACCTATCTAAACTATTGTATGACGGGCGAAATTAAAGACAGTGTTGCGTCCACCATTGGGCATATTCCCTTTGATTATAAGAAAAAACAGTGGCTAGCCGACAACCATTATCAGATGCCCGTTTTTAAGATAGCGAGCGATATGTTTTATCCGCTAATTGAGCCGGGCGAAATTATAGGTAAAGTCACGCCCAAGGCGGCGGAGGAGTTGGGAATAAAAGAGGGCTTGCCGCTAATAGCGGCGGGGAGCGACAAGGGATGCGAAACATTGGGTACGGGCGTGATTGGGGCAGAAACCGCATCAATCAGCTTTGGCACAACGGCAACAATACAAGTTACAACACAAAAATATATTGAGCCGCTCACCTTTCTGCCGGCCTACCCCGCTGTGTACCCCAACCGCTATAACCCAGAAATAATGATAAATCGGGGGTATTGGATGCTCACTTGGTTTATCGACCAATTTGTAAAGAGAAAGGGGGAGGAAAAGTGCTTTGAGCGGGAGCTAGATAAGCGGTTGTTTGAAATTCCGCCGGGAGCAGAGGGGCTAATTGTAGAGCCGTATTGGGGACCCGTGCTAAAAAAACCCGAGGCACGAGGCGCAATAATAGGATTTACCGAGAGGCATACACTACTCCACATATATCGAGCGATGTTGGAGGGAATCAACTTTGGACTTATTGAAGGTGCAAGGTGCTTGGAAAAACAAACAAAGACCAAAATCAAAATGCTAACCGTGTCGGGCGGAGGTGCGGCAAGTGACGAAGTTTGCCAGCTTACCGCCGATATGTTCGGGCTGCCTGTCGAAAGAGTGCAGACTTACGAAACAAGCGGACTTGGTGCGGCAATTTGCGCCTTTGTAGGGCTAGAGAGGTTTAAAACTTACGACGAGGCAATACAAAATATGGTGCATAGGACCTCTCGGTTTGAATCCAACCCCGCAAACCACGAAATATACCGCAACATATACGAAAATGTATTCCGCCATACATACAAGAAACTAAAACCAATATATCAAAGGATAAAAAACTAAAAACTAAAATCAAAAAACAAGGAGGACGACAATATGTCAAAACCATACAAGGGATTTGAACCCCAATGGATAAAAGAGCGTGCGCCCAAAGACAGCTACCGAAATATATTTAAATGGGGCGACCCCGAGTATTACAAAATCCCCAAAGAAAGCTTGTATAAAATGCTAAAAGAGCAGTTTGGGATGACAGATGACGATTTTAAGGAAACTAAAGAACTAGGTATGGAGAAAGTAGAGTTTGATGTTCCCATCACACTCACCGCCGAACAAATTGCCGAGCTAGAAAGAATCTCTGGCAAAGAGAATGTGAAAACCGATGATTACAGTCGTCTTTCGGTTGCCTATGGAAAGACAATGTACGACCTACTTCGCCTTAGAAAAAGAATAGTAGAAAACATACCTGATGTGGTAGTATATCCCTCTGAGTGCGAAGAAGTGGAGGAGATTGTAGCGTTTTGTACACGAGAGAAAATACCGCTGTATGTTTATGGCGGCGGTTCGTCTGTCACCCGTGGCGTAGAGTGTATGAAGGGCGGAATTTCGCTAGATATGCGTGCCAACTTTAATAAGGTAATCGAATTTAATGAGATAAACCAAACAATCACCGTGCAAGCGGGAATGAGCGGACCAGACCTTGAAAAGGCTCTAAACGAAGCGCCGGAAAGGTTTGGCACAAAGTTGCGCTATACTTCTGGGCATTTTCCCCAATCGTACGAGTATAGTTCGGTTGGCGGTTGGGTGGTGACAAGGGGAGCGGGGCAAAACTCAACATACTTTGGCAAGATTGAGCATCTTGTATTAGGACAAGAGTATGCAACGCCTGCGGGCAAGATTGTGGGCGATAACTATGCCGCAAAGGCAACAGGTCCGGACATCAACCAAATAATGATGGGCAGCGAGGGCGCATACGGAGTGCTTACAAAGGTAACCTTGAGGGTATTCCGCTATATGCCAGAAAACCATATTAGGTTTTCGTTTATGTTCAAAAATTGGGAAGATGCGCAAGCAGCGGCACGGGAGATAATGCAATATCAAGCGGGCTATCCGTCGGTATTCCGTCTATCCGACCCCGAGGAAACCGAAGTTATGATGCGCCTTTATAGTGTAGACGATATCCCTGTGCTTAGCAGTGTGCTTAAAAAGCGGGGCTATCTACCTAACCAAAGATGCTTATTTTTGGGCTTTACAGACGGGGAGCGAGGCTTTTGCAAAAATCTAGCAAAAAATGTACGCAAAGTCAGCCGCCGTTTTGGGGGGATGAGCCTAACAGGACTGCCCGTAAAGAGCTGGGAGAAAGGGCGGTTTACCGACCCATATTTGCGTGACACCATGCAAGATTTTGGCATAATGACAGATACTTTAGAGTGTACCGTCAATTGGGATAATATGCCCCATGTGCATAAAATGGTGCGTGAATATTGCAAATCTCGCCCCAACACCGTATGTATGACGCATATGTCGCACGCATACCCGCAAGGCGCAAACCTATACTTTATTTTTATAGCAAAAATGACTGAGCTTGACGAGTTTATTGACTATCACCGTGGCATACTCGACCATATCCAAAAATCGGGTGCGGCAATCAGCCACCACCACGGGGTGGGCAAGATGTTTGCGCCGTGGCTAGAAGGGCAAATTGGCACAAACCAAATGGAAATATTCAAAGTTCTCAAGCGTCACCTCGACCCCGACAACCTAATGAACCCAGGCGGCACAATAGGATTAGACCTAAAAGAAGAGGAAAAGCGATTTATACGCCCCAAATGGTAAGAGAGGAAAAACACGGGGCGCAACTTTAATTAAATGGCGATAGTTCGCTTAAAAGACAACCTTTACCAAAAGCGCAAGTTTTCAAAAAGACTTGCGCTTTTTTTTGCGCCCCGTGTTTTTCCATACGCACTTTGCGTGTCTTTCGGGCGCTTTTCCCAAAAGTCCCCGCACTCGTGTACCGCCTGTACACTTCGGCGGTTGCTTTTAGCAAAATCATCCCAAAATCCAAAGCAAATTGCTACTGCCGTACATTAGCCAGCTAAAACAGGGTTAGTTTGCGGGGCGCAACTTTAATTAAATGGCGATAGTTCGCTTAAAAGACAACCTTTACCAAAAGCGCAAGTTTTCAAAAAGACTTGCGCTTTTTTTTGCGCCCCGTGTTTTTCCATACGCACCTTTGCTTAGTCTTTTTTGGGGAATAAAAACATATGGCGCAATATTTTTTGGCGAACTGTTTTCCAAATTCAAACATTACCAAAAGCATAGTTTTTCTAACATTCTTGTTTAGAGAGTTTGCGCCATAGTTTTTATAAACCCGCATCTTTTTGCGCCTTTTGGCTGTATTTAAACGGCTAGCGGGGCTTGTAAGCCCAAATGCCCCCTGTCGTACTGCTTGTACGACTTAGGGAGCATTTCCGTTCAACCCCACCTCAAAAATCACCCGAAAATATGCTGTTGCAAACCTCTAACAATCGCAAACAGAGTTTGTTTTACTTTGGTTTATGCTTTTATTTATGAATTTTCCGCCACTCGTGTACCGCCTGTACACTTCGACGGTTACTTTTTGCAAAATCATCCCAAAATCCAAAGCAAATTGCTACTGCCGTATCCTATCAAACTTAAACGGGGTTGCGGAACGCAACAATATTTAAAAAAATTCTATAAATAGAATATCCAAATGGGGGAAAACAGAACGGTAGCCTTGTTCATTACAAACAAATGGTTAGCGACAAGCCTTATCATAGGGGAAAGTTATGAGAAAGAAGGGGGTTTAAGGGGGAAACAAAGAGCTTGTTTTCCCCTTATAGAGTTGTTAAAACATAGGGCGCAATTTTAATATAGTGTGGTAGTCGCTTAAAAAACTACCGTCACCGCAAGCGTTAGTCTTTCAAACAGATTGCGCTTTTTTTCTGCCCCCATTTTTTCTCGTATCTTTATATGTATCTATTTAAGGTATATTAGGTAGCAAATAAAAAGCCGACCGAGATGAACCCACCATATTAATACGAATCGCTCCCCAAAGAGAGAGGCGGCAACACTCCCCTATAATAGCATATGCTAAAATTATAACAGAACTTTATACCTCTGTCTATACCCAAAACAAAAAAAGGAGCGTCTGTTTAAATCTACCTCAAAACCACCACAAAAGCTGCCCCTACGCACTTTTAATAATTCAGATAGGGTTGTTTTTAAGAGAGATAAGAATCAAATTTATCCAAACCCCCTTGTCAAATTGCTACTGCCATAGCCTGTCAAACTTTTTGCGCACCCGCAATTTTATATAGATTCTTTTAGTATAGTTAGGGAACTATGCTCTTTAGTTCCCTAACAACCCTCCTTTCTCATATATTCCTCATATTATTAAAGTTATAGCATAATACTATCGCTATTTTGCCAACTTCAACCGTTAGTTTCCCCCTTATAGAATTGTTAAAACATAGGGCGCAATTTTAATATAGTGTGGTAGTCGCTTAAAAAACTACCGTTACCGCAAGCGTTAACTTTTCAAATTATCTGCAATTAATTTTTGCGCCCTATGTTTTAACTATCCGCATCTTTTTGCGTCTTTTGGGTGTCTTTGAACGGCTAGCGGGGCATGTAAGCCCAAATGTTCCCTGCAAGTACCGCTTGTACGATTTCGGGAGCATTTCCGTTCAAATGCACCTCAAAATCCATCAAAACCTGCTACTTGCCGCACATTGTCCAACTTTAAACAAAAGTTTGCGGAATGCAACAATATTTATGAAAGATTCTATAAATAAAATATCCAAATGGGGGAAAATAAAACGGCAGTCTTTTTCCCTATAAACAAATAGGTCAGCGACAAACCATATCAAAGGTGGAAAGTTATGAGAAAGAAGGGGGTTAAGGGGGAAACAAAGAGCATGTTTCCCCCTTATAGAGTTGTTAAAACACAGGGCGCAATTTTAATATAGTATGGTAGTCGCTTAAAAAACCACCGTTACCGCAAGCGTTAACTTTTCAAATTATCTGCAATTAATTTTTGCGCCCTATGTTTTAACTATCCGCATCTTTTTGCGTCTTTTGGGTGTCTTTGAACGGCTAGCGGGGCTTGTAAGCCCAAATGCTCCCTATCGTACCGCTTGTACGACTATGGGAGCATTTCCGTTCAAATGCACCTCAAAAACCACCCAAAAATCTGCTGCTGCCGTACCTTATCCAACTTTAAACGGGGTTATTGGTATTCGCTATCCGCTCCCGTATTATAGTTTTATAGCACAAAACGAAAGATAAGAAAAAGCAGAAAATATAAAACTCAAAGAAACCCAATATATAATATAAATCAAAAGACTTTTATCCCTCCAGACGGGAGGGGTTAGAGGTAGGTAATACTACATATAACGATTGTGGGGAGGGGCGGAGTTGCGGGTCAAACGCCGCCTCGGAAAGGGCGTTTGTCGGCTTTTTTGTATTACTTTTTTGCCCGAACTGCAAAAAAGTAATATACATTATAAACAACAAAAAAACTATTTAAAATTTTTACTGTTATTTTCATAGCCAAATATTACAAATAATAATCAATCATAAATTGTTATTTAGCTTATACAACTCGAACGAAAATTGATATTGACAACAGAAGGTCGAAAAGATATAATAAAATTAGCAATATGCTAATATGGGGGAGTGTTGCCGCCCCACTGTTGGCGGAGAGGGAAAACAAATTGCTATTGTTTGGGGAGCGAGGGGGAGAGTAAGTAGTTGATGAGAGCTTTTGTATTGCAGTGTTTTTAAAGTGAGAGTATTGCCGTTCACCTTTTTGACGGGAGGGTAATTAATTGTTTTGAGTTGTGGGGCGAATTAATGCTTAAATAAAAGTGACCAAAAGCGCACCTTAAAAACAGGTTTTGATTGTAGCATACTTAGTAATCGTTACTTTTCTTTGCTTGGTGGGGACTTGATGAGTATAGGGTTTTTTGATTGTAGCATACTTGCTAACCGTTACTAAGCGCCGCACTATTATTATACTCCTCTGTACCGTTTTGATTGTAGCATACTTAGCGACCGTTAGCTACTTGTCCCCATATGCACAACTGACAGCAAGTCGTTTTGATTGTAGCATACTTGGTAATCGTTACTTTTCTTTGCTTGGTGGGGACTTGATGAGTATAGGGTTTTTTGATTGTAGCATACTTGCTAACCGTTACCAAACGCCGCACTATTAATATACTCCTCTGTACCGTTTTGATTGCAGCACACTTAGTAGTCGTTACTTTTCTTTGCTTGGTGGGAGCTTGATGAGTATAGGGTTTTGATTGTAGCATACTTGCTAACCGTTACCAAGCACCGCACTATTATTATGCTCCTCTGTACCGTTTTGATTGTAGCATACTTGCTAACCGTTACCAAGCACCGCACTATTATTATGCTCCTCTGTACCGTTTTGATTGTAGCATACTTAGCGACCGTTAGCTACTTGTCCCATATGCACGACTGACGGCAAGTTGTTTTGATTGCAGCATACTTAGTAACCGTTAGCGGGTTTTATGGATATTATCGCATAAGGGAAATTTTTAAAAGTGTGTTTTTAAGGCTCTAGAAGGGGTATTTTTTCCTTGTGTAGCTTATTGTTTTTTGTTGTTAGGCGAAAAGCTGAGCCGCCCGAGGAGAGTGCTCCGACTAAAGTTCCGTTTTCAAGGAGGATGGCGGCATTGTTTTCTATTGCAAGTGCGGTTTTGGCCTGGCTAAGGATAAGTGCGTCAAACTCCTCTTGCCGCTCGTTGTAGTGAGGGGTGATAAAGCCCGTTACCCAGCCCAAACCGCTTAACACGGCATAGTCGCTTTGCTCGCCTCGCAACATAAAGGAGTCCGTATACATTTGCTCAAACCAACAGATTGCACCAGCAGAAAGCCCTGCAAGAATCACTCCCCGCTGATAGGCGGAATAGATTAGCTTGTCTATGCCTGTTTTTTTCCAAACATCTAGCATAAAGGCAGTGTCGCCGCCGCCGATATATATCATATCGGCCGCCTCTATTTTTGTGACAATCTTTTCGTAGGGGATGTTTTTCTTGGTGAGCAAAGCTACATCCGCTTTCAAGCCGAAGTCGGAAGTGTAGGTCTTGCGAAAGGTGTTAAAGTAGGGCAAGCTGTCGTGGCTTGCCGTGGGAAAAAACAGCGCATTGGCACGCCGCTCTCCCGCCCGCTCTTTTGCAAGATTTGCTATATATTTATCTATTGAGTTTGTTTCTTTAGCTCTAAGCTCTCCGCCGCCTATTGCGACAATCCTATTCGGTACTTTCCTCGACATTTCTTTCCTTTATCTCGTGTAGCATTTTATTGTAAACTTTCTCGTCTATCTTGAACTTGTGCTTAAAGACAAAGTAAGCCGCCGTAAGCAGTGCTATGGGCAGAAACACCATACAAGCACGAAGTGCAAGTTTCATATCTGCGCCAACGCCTTGTATTGCATTTTCTATGTCAATAAGTTTTTGCGCCTCGGTTATCGCCTTTGCCGCCGCCGCATTTTCGGCATCGGATATCTGTTTGGTTATCTCGGTAACGCCAACCGCAAGGTAGACTATTGTAAGAACAAGTTGTTGCAAAGAGCTCCCCATCTTTGCCATAAAGGGTCTTATGGAAAAAATTATGCCTTCGTCACGAGAGCCGCTTTTCCATTCATTATACTCTACGGTGTTGGCAATTGCAATGGTGAGCAGCATATAGAACAAAGTTTGCCCCAGCGAGATAAACGCAAGTCCCACGCAAAGAGAAAAGAAGTTCATCTTCCAAAGAAGTCCTGTTAAGAAAAAGATTAGGTATCCCACGACAGATAAGACTAAAGATACCGTTTGCAAAATTTTGCGGGAAAATTTAGCCGCTAAGGCAGGAAAAAGAATGTTTATCAATATTGTCATCACAGCAAAGACGCCAGTAAATATGGTCACCAAAAAGCCGTTGTAACCAAACTCGAAGTAAACATAGGTTACTCCAAACGCAATGATTAGTGAACTGCCCAAGTTATACAAGAGCATAGCAACAGACACCCATTGCAGTTGGTCGTTATTTTTAAGCACTTTTAGCATCTTTTTTATGCCGACTTTTTCTTGCGAAGCGCTCTTGAGTTGCGGTTTTTCTTGCACCCCAATAACGGTCATAACTTGGCAACCAATAAAAATAATTGATATGACAATGGCAATAACTGCGTAAGCGGTAACCGCACTGCCGCCTATGGTTAGGTTGCCTGCGGTAAATATGGGGGTGAGTGCAATTGTGAGAATAGCGCCAATGCTGGCAAAGAGATTGGCAAGCGAGGTTAGCGATGCTCTGTCTTTGGGGTTGCTAGTTAGGGAGGGGAGCATCGCCCAATAGGCAATATCGTTCATAGTGAAGGTGATATCCCACAAAAGGTAGAGAAACACAAACGCAATAACAAACGCCCAACCCGTAATTGGCAGAGAAAAAATTAAGGACAGCATAATGGCATTGCTAAGCACACCGATTAAAATCCACGGCTTAAACTTGCCAAAGCGAGACCTTGTGTTTTCTATGATGCCGCCCATAACAGGGTCGTTTATCGCATCCCAAATACGGCAAACGATTAGGATTGTGCTAATTGCCGCAAACTGTTCGCTAGTAACGCTCTTGGTAAACAAAATAAATGTTAATAGGTAGTTGGCATAAAGAGCATATGCCATATCCCTGCCTATACCGCCTAGGGTATAAGTCCATTTTGTACGAGGGGAAACCCTATCGCTTAGCACGGGGCTTGGTGAATTTTCCATTTACCGCCTCCTTATTGTTTTAATTAGGATAGAATATAACAGCAAAAATATCACCCTTTATTTAAAGAAAGGGTTTTTCAAGGTAAGTTTAGCACATATAAAAAGGATAGTCAATAGCGATTTTTAAGGGAAATCACCCGAGATTGTATTAAAAAGAGGGAAAGCGAAAGGAGAAAGCACTAAGGGTATATTCTTGGCAAACTTTTGTTATAGCCAACCACAATTCGTCCCATTATAGACTGTGCAGCTTGTAAATCCAAATTATTTCAGCTAGTTCAAGATATTGCCCTTATTAAGACATTGCCATCCCGTTTTTAAGAAACGCTAAAAGGTAAGTAATTTTTAAGATTTAAAACCCCTTTCTTAATTCTTATTTTTCAGAAAAAAACGCTTTAATATGGAGCGTGCGGCGTGTTTGCCTGCCCCCATTGCCAATATTACGGTTGCCGCACCCGTTGTGGCGTCGCCGCCTGCATATACACGGTCTATGGAAGTCTGCCCGTTCTCGTCAACTTGAATAATGCCTCTCGCATCTGTTTTTAGGCTGGGAGCGGTTTCTTTTATTAAAGGGTTGGGGCTTGTTCCCACACTGATAATTATTTGGTCGCAAGCCAAATCAAACTCCGAACCAGAGATTGTTTGGAATGTTTTGCGGCTCTCATCTGGCGATTGTATAAGTTCGGTTTTAATGCAGCGGATGCCCTCTACCTTTTCTTTGCCAAGAATTTCTATCGGGGCGGACAGCAAGCGAAACTCTACCCCTTCTTCTTCTGCGTGCAAGATTTCCTCTTGACGGGCTGGCATCTCCTCCCGCCCCCTGCGATAGAGCAGGGTAACCTTTTGCGCCCCCAACCTAAGAGCGGAAAAGGTTA
>JBAZCO010000016.1:0-22518 GCA_041654915.1 Clostridia bacterium
TTTCCAAGCAGTTTTCCTCATTCAAGAGGTCTTTTTTGTTCTCTAAATAATCGCCTATTTTACCGCCTAACTCTTTTGCTATGGGGTATCTTTGGGTCAACTCGCTCACCTTTTTAGACCATTTGTCATCGTCCTCACGCTTTTTGACCAAACCCTCAAGCTCCTTGATTCTTTGACTGCGTCTTGTGAATTCCGCCTCCAAAGAATTGTAAGCCTCTATAAGCCCCTCTTTGGTGCTGAACTTCCCGTAAGAGGCGTCACCTCCCTTGTCGCTGCTGCCTGCAATGTCTTCTTTGCTAGGCGCAACGGGTTCGGCACTCGCTTGTTCTAACACTTTGTTGTTCATAGTTTCCTCCTGTTTTTAGCATATTTATTGCTTTTTTTATATTGTTTTTTACTTTTGACTATTTAATTGGTCGGCATATTCCTTTAATCTCTTTAGTGTCCTATGCTCTTTGATATGATTGTTAATTGCCGTCTTTGCTTTGTCGGATAGCGAATCTCTGCCCTCAACCAAAAAGTTGGAGTGTTCCTCTATATGGATATCGTGTTCGTCCACTTCCTCTATGCCTGGGTCGCTTCCGTTTATTAACTCGCTGTTTTCAATGTTGGATTTTTTTATGTGAGCGTCCTCTGTACTCCTTGCACTTTCCCAATTGCCAAAACCCATCATCTCAAGTATTTTAGAGCGGTTTCGGTTGCTTATCTTGCCATTTTCGTCACCCAAAAGTCCGTTTCTTAACAGCTCCATAACCATACTGCGCCTTACTGCGGGAGTTTCTACCATCTCACTGTCTGCCTCCATTACAATATCGTCACTTGTTAGTTCGCTGCCCAAAAAAGCGGCAATCTCTAGTTCCCCGTTATCGCCGCTTATCCGTATCATTCTTTCTGTTCTGGCAAACTGTCTAAACAAGCGGAGAATCTGCTTTGCCACCTCTCTCACAGCATTTCGTATGCTTTCGGTAGTGACGGATAGCCGCTGATAGTCCTGCTCCAATAACAGCGATAGCGCATAGCCGCTTATTGCGTTGGATGTTAGACTGTTGTTGTTAACATAATTTGTTACCCCCGATATCGTGACAAACTCACCTAACAATCTGTCCTCCTCATCTCTAAACTCGGAGGGTACAGCCCCTGCGCTCATAAGTCTTGGGGGATTTGAGCCTTGCCTATACATAAGGACTTTGCCGGGAGGCAATCCCTCGTCCTCTAGCCCGTCCACATCAACCGAGCCTTCCTCTACGGCAATCACTCCTATGCTAAGCCTGTTCATAAACTCGTGCTTTCTGTTCTTTACCGCATTGTACGCTCTCTGCACGGGTATTAGCCGTTCTATCAAGCTCATACCGTAAAAAGAGTTTGGCTGTTCAATAGCAGTTTGCCTTACAAAGGGAAAGCACCTTGTACCTTCGCTGCCGTTTATGTAGGGAAGTTCTCCCTCGTACAATAGCTTGTCCTCGGCAATAATTACCAACCGTCCATTGGGAAAATCTTTAGACGGTTGCTCATATTTTTCTATTACAAGCGCATGCCCCGTCTTAACTTCGCTAAACACCCTATAACTCTTTGCGCCGTACCCAAACCCGCCGCCGCTGTCTGCGGTGTCCATATTGATTACCGACACATCACCGCCCTTAACATCCTCGCCCCAAATATCATATATGGTTTTTATAGGATAAGCTTTGGCGTGTATTATGCTGCGGCAAGACTGCAAGTCGGGAGCGGCAAGGCTGTCGGGATATATTTCGTACGGCGGACATACAATGAGCTTAATATTGCCCTCATACACAGACTTCCCATCCTTTGTGGCAAGCATTTTTCCGCTACCTGCGCTCCACATAATTTTATAAAAGGCAGTTCCCGTGATTTCCGCCCAATAGTTAGCATAGCCTTGCAGTTTTACAAAATTATTATCAAGCTGCGTACTTTCCACCAATTTTGAGGACAGCCTAGCAATGTTGATATCGTTGTCCGATGCGCTTGCAGGCCGCACGCTAACCTTGCTGTTCACCCGTGTAAACTTGGCAAGTCTGGATTCAATTACAGGCGCAATGTGGTTATACACCTCCCGCTCTTGCCAGTAGTACTGCTTGCCAAAGTCTACGATATCTCCCCCGGGGGATATCGCTGCGAATTGGTTGCCCAGCATAAAGTTTATATTAAGCAGCCACTTTGCTTCCATATTGCGCCTTGCCTCCCTGCGAGCGTCAAAGTCCTCTTGCACATTTTTTATTAGTTCATCCCTGTAATCTTCTTTAAACTTCATTGTTCCTCCTGATTTTTACCGAATTTTTATAGTTTATGTTTGCTTATTTACAGTTTTTTTATTGCGTTCATCTTTCGCCGTAAAAGGTTTTCTTTGTAGCGTTGGTGCATAGTTTTTTCCTCTTTGGGCGGTTTTTTTATCGGTTTTGTCATAAGATAGTACCTCAGTTCGTCCAAAGCGTGGTCGTCTTTTTTTATTGGGGAGTCGCCGCCGCCCCACCAATATGACTTTAATTCCCGTATTAAGTTGACGCAATTCTTGAAAATAAATATGCGTGGCGGTCGGGCGGAAAAATAATCTTTTACCGTCGCTATCCCGCTAAACATATCCTTGTTAACTTTGGTATTTACCGCTATGCCTCGCTCAAAAAAGAGTTCCGCCACACTCTTAGATGAGGCAAGCGTTCTTTGCGATGCGGCGCTGTCAATAAGCGACTCAAGCATTCCCGATGAATTTTTTTTCCAATTTAGACGCTCTGCCAGCTCAAGTATTGCTTGTGAATGCCAAGTGATATCCTTGCCTTTTTCGTAATGTTCCGCCGCAACATAAATATTGCCGTCATAGTCTTGGTAGTAAAAGTGACAGGATAAGGGATTGTTAAGCCCCGGGTCTATGCTTATATTAGACTGCCACTCCTCGGGCAAGCTAAATGGCTCAATAATATGTACTGATGGGTCAAATTCGGGATACACCAACCCTTCGTTACACCTAAACCGTCCGTATCGTCTTGTTTCCAAGCTGTCGCCGCTCATCCCCCGTGACATCTTTTCCACCTCGTCGGCACTCAAAAAAGGGTTATCTCCCCACTCCATTGTGATATAGTATATATCGGGGTCGGAATAGGGATTTAAATATATCTCATCATAAACCCAACTCAAGCCTTTTAGGGGTGTCATTGTGCCAAACATTTCGCCGCATCTATCTAGCACACGCATTTTGCATTCCTCATAAATTTCAAAGGGCGGCTCTTCGTCAAACCATACAAAGTCTAGCGATGCGCCTTGAAACTTCTCCCGCCCTTGGTCGGCGGACTTGAACCCTATTTTGGACACGCCGCCAAAGACATTGTTAACATATATTGTGTCTATAATGCCTGTTTCGGGTGAGCCTTGAGAGCCTTCTCGCATAACAATCTTGGACACCCAATCGGGGTTGAGGTAGTATAATATTTTGGATTGCGCAACTTCTCTTTGCACCTCGTAAGTAACGGACACAACCCAACCCGATGCTCCCGCACGGTTTTCTCTATAAGGATGTATCCCCCTTGCACGCCAGACGGTCTCCACCGCACCGCACTCGGTCTTGCCGCTGCGGTTGCCGCCAAATACCCAACGGTTTCTGGCAGCGGAGCGGTGGAACTCCATCTGTTTTGCGTGTACTTTTTCCCCATTATTATAGCGTGCAAGAGTATTTTTTTCGTACCGTTTGGTTTGCTCTTTTTCTATCTCAAGAATTTTAGCAATGGTCTTTCTCATAAAAAACTCTGTCCGCCCCCTCTCTAAGTTGGTCCTCTGTGAGGCGCTTAGCGTCATTCATTGCGGCAACTTCTATGGCGTTATTTTCTTCCTCCAACTCCTTAATAAGTTGATGCAAGCGCTCTACTCGGGTTTTTCTTGCGTGCAATACCGCCCTTTCGTCCAATCTGTCGTATGGGAAAGCCAAAATAAATGCGTTTTCCCGTCCCCCATACAGTTCAAACTTGTTGTTTTTTCCATTAAAACGCACCCTGTAAGTTGCGTCCACTTCTCTTAGCCTGCTAGCTATATCAAAGACATCATTTTCTATAAACATAAAACTCCCTCATAAATTTACAAATATTCTGTTTTATAGACAGGTTAATCGGACTATAATCTATATGTAGCTGTTGGCTATAATAATCACGAGGTTTGTCTTGAAAAAAACTATCTTTATCCTCGCAATAATTTTGCTGGTATTGCTTAGCAAAGGCGGAGAAACCGCTTATGCCGGCACTGGCACACCGCATATAATTATTAGCGGTGATGTTTGGCTGTTGGATGAGATGTCGGGAGAAAAGCTATTTTTACTTCCCGATACTTATTTTGCCAGAATTAACGACTCCTTTGATGCAGAATATTATTATGTAACTTTTAATGGTGTGAGCGGCAAGATAAGCCGCAATTTAGTATCTGCCACAGGGTATCATACAACAGCAAAAGGCACGGGGGTTGATATGCGGGTGTCGGACGAAACCTACTCCAAGTACGGCAGCATAAGGCTGAGGAGCGCCCCCTCCTATGCGGCAAAAGAGATAACACAAATACCCGTAGAGAACGGCTTTTATTTTGTGGGTAAATATCCCACCGATAGCGGCATATGGTACTACATTAATTACAGCGGAGTGTACGGATATATCGAAAGTGAGATAACCAATCAACCTGTACTGAATATTGAAGATTTTATTCCCGAATCCGCCCCCGTAACCAACACACCCACCGATAATCCCGATACTGACGGCAACATTTTTTCTGGCATCAAGGGCAGTGAGCTTAGAATCATAATTATTATTGGGCTTAGCGTGCCAGCGGTATTAATGCTCTTTTTGCTGTTCCGCCCCTCAAAGAGCCGCAAGTATTACGACTAACCCTATAATAATCATCCACCTAATAAAGCCTCAAGCTCCCCAGCCCTGCATGCCCTTACTGTGTTTTTTAATTGTCCTCTGCTGTGTTTTTTAGATTTCTCCTGCGTTTTCTTTATCGTCCTCACCGCTCTTTAGTGTGCCAATCAACCTTAGGCGCTCCCTCTCCAAGTCCTCATCCGACATATTCTCTGTTCCGCCGCCCCCTGCAAGTTCAAGGTAAGTCTTGAGCGCATTAATATCGGGCGGTATGTATTTTGTTTGTTGTTTTTCTTTTACAGGTCGCTTAACTCCGTTTTCGTCTATCACATATTCAATAAGTGTTTCTTTTATCGTATACCCTGTTGCTTTTTTTAATAATACCTTATTCACATCTTTCATTTTGCCGCCGCCTTTTTTCTAGTGCTGGCAAAGTGCTTGGTTTTTTCCTTTAACGAAAAGGCATACAAGCAACTCCGTATCAAAAGTGGCTCTTCATTAAACAGAGTGATAAACCTCTCATTGGTGATTCCTAGCATATCCAAAAAGAACGCTGCTTTTTTTAGTCCTGTACGCTTTTTATACTTATAGTTGTCGGCGGTGATAGCACATTTATCCGTAATAAGCTCTTTTGTCATCCTATCAAAATAAAAGAGCCTAATTATTTCACCCTGTTCGGGTTTTAGGAGTTTTACAGCCGATAAAAGAGCATTATTTAATATTTTCAAATTATCTATTTTTGTACTTAGCTCAATAATTTTATAATATATATTCGTTGGCGGATTGCAGGTTGTATTGTAGTCAAAGCTTGTGAGAATTTTTAGTCGCCTTTCGTATGCATCAATGGCAAATTTAATATCAGGTTTAGCGAAAAGTGCGGCAGATGCCCATATGGTGTCTAGCATAATTTTCTCCATTGTCTCCTTCAATAATGTGAACAAATGTTCTAATTCTGTTTAAATTATAACATCATCAAATGACGAATGTCAACCATAGGGGCAAATAATTTTGAACGAAATTAAACCCCGCTGTATTTGCCTGTGTTTTTGCAAAATACAACGGGGTTACTTATACTTTTAATTTTCTTATAGTTTATGAGATTAAATATAGCTTATTTTTGCTCCCAAAAAGCAAAAAGACAGCTGATTAGTGTGATTCTATCTCTATTTCGTCTGTATAAAACTTTAGATTGTTATCCTTAAAGTAAGTGGTGAGTCCTACGGCATTTTCTAGTACCATAAATGAGGCAACCGCTATTATTGGTACAACTCCTAGGGAGCTTAGCCAAGTGCTTGCTATTAGTCCAAACAGCATAATATAAAGTGCTAATACGGATGAAAATATTGATGAGAAACTTCTTTTAGCGGCAGGGAATGCGCTCCTTAGGGCGGGGAACACCTCTTTTTTGCCGCATACGATGTTAGGCACCCACTGGTTTAGCATAGTTGTTTTTAGTGAAAAGAGAATAATCACGGCAAATGCAACTATTGTTAGGGAGAGTATTTTAAATGCAGAATAAATAAATTTAAATAAATAGTATCCGCCAAGCAAAATTGCGGCATCAATAGCCACAGTCATCAATGTATGCAATAATGCAAACAGGAGGGACTTGCCAAGAGAGCCAACAAAAGCTGCATAAAATTTTTCGGTGTAACTTTCGCTCATTTTGCGGCAGAGAACCTTAGACAAGGGGATATATGTTAGCAGCAAGAAAAACTTAAACAGCGCATAAAAGAGCATAACTATAAAGAACATATTCCACAAACCTAAGGAGTTGTCGCTAAATGTTGCGCCAATATCACTAAAAAACTTCCCAAATGAGCCTTGTCCCCCTTCTAGCCAAGTGTTAACGGTTTCTTGCAGTTGGTCGGCAAGTTCTAGAGCATTAAACATTCCGCCAACAATCGGTCTTATGATTGCCACCAAAACGGCAAGGCAAATTAATATTAGCACAAAGCTATATAAAAGCACCTTGAACAGCGTATCAATATTACCTAAAAAGATGGACATTGATTTTTTAAAAGTCATAGTTCCCTCCGTACTGCGGGGTTATTTTTTGTAGTAGAATTCTCTTGGATAGTCTGTTCTTTTTATCTGTTCAATCTCATAGTAGCTTACCATAGTGAGAGTAAAAAGGTAAGTGGCAAGAAAGGAAAAGAGAATACTATCTGTCATATGCGACAATCTGGGGATATTGATAAGCCCTATTAAAGCGCCAGCAACATTGACAATTAGGACGGGGAGCGCAACAGCAAAGGCAAGCCCCGTAATATTTTTACTGCACTTATTAAGGCTAGCAACCAAAGCGTTTTGCGGTCTTACCCCCGTGATAGTCATTAGCGGCAAGAACAGCATAACAAACCCCAGCATAAAGCACACCCCAACAAACATTAAAAACAGGGAAAATATGGATAACGCAAACGATATTATTGTAGAGTTAACCGCCTGCCACAGTGTGAGGAAAAGTGTAGTTAGCACTTTGTAAGCAAGGTAAATGACCGCATATAGCCCCACCGACGATATAGATGGGAAAAAACTATCATTAAACTCGGAAAATATAAAGTTGACCTTAAACACTCCCACTCGCATTGAGCGTGCAACAATGGTAGCTTGAACGGATAGGAAAAACACCGTCATAAGCAGAAATATAGCGCCTGCTATGGGAAAAACCATAGGATTTGCCCCAAAGTTCCATATATCCCAAAAGTTAAAGTTACCGGTTGTATAGTTAGCCGCCCAATAGCTAAATGCCCAAGTGGGTGTCATAAAGGCGGCTGATATGCCTATTGGCAAAGAGAACATAAACAGTATGAAAAATCTCCTGCCCTTTTCCAACACAAATAGATATTCAAAGGTTTTCTTTAAAAAAATCATTGCCTGTCGCTCCTTATCTATCCTTATTGTTATTATTTGCTTTAAAAGCGTTGCTGTTGCTTGGCTTTTTATCACTTTTCTTTTTTTTCTTACTCTTATTGCTTGCGGTTTTGGGTTTTGCAGAGGGAGCGGTGCTGCCGCTGTCCGCATTTTTGTTGTTGTCACTTTCCTGCTCTTGGGATTTAGGCAGTGAGGTGCGGCGCTTTAGAACAATAAATACACCTGCCGTTGCCGCTGCTCCGCCCAACACGCCAAGGGTGATATATAGCCATAATAGGTTGGGTTTTCCCGCTAGCTCCGTGTTATCATAAGCTACAAGAACATAGTCTTGGGTGGTGTATGAGGTAGTAAACTCTATCCACTCCTCACCTATTTGTGCCTTTTCCTTGATGTATCCTCCCGTGATATTTGGGGAGAGAACAACAATTTTTTCATATCTCAAGGGTATTGCGATATGGAATTTTAATGGTGCAGTCAAGGCAATAGGCTGATTATTTTTAGTCAAGCTATAGCTAAGGTTATACACCTTGTTTGCCCTCGCAATATCGGAGGCATTAACCGCCGCAGTAAACCAATCGCCGCTTGTGCTTTCGGTAACAGTGACCGCCACATTTACGCTGTCACCCAAAAGTGCGCTAACTGTGCTTTGTCCTAAGTTGGTAACTGTGATATCAAATGGATACATCGAAGCATTGACCACATTGAGCGTATAGGACACTTTAGCCTCAGTGTATGCTGTTTGCGCCGCACGGAGCGTATTGTACCGTGACTTAACTTCTTGTTCTGACGCATTAGTTTGGAAGGCATATATCAAGTCGTAGCGTGCTTGCTCTAGATTATCGAGTATCTCTTGTGTGTATTTACCCTGCCCGTCTACTATTTGGTCGTAAATAATATCAAATGCGGGGGCTACATTTATATTTGTGCCATCAATATTAACTATATATTCTAGTCCCGAATCCTGCTCCCAAATACGCTCGGCATAGGAGTTGCCCGCCCTATCCCTAAGATAAACCCAATATCCGCCGTCACCTTGAAAATTAAATGTAAAATACCGCTCATAAACGGGCGCATTGGGTTTGGATATCCCCTTTTCGCTTTTAATAACGGTGAGTTGGTCGCTGTTTTCCAGGTCCTCGGGGGTGAGTTGGTCGGGAACATCCCACTCACTAGGCAATTGATTGTCTTTATCATAAAAGACAATTATCGTATCCAACCCACTATATCGGGTTGGCTTTGGCAAGGATGAATATATATCGGACGCCATAAACTCATAGCCTATTGGACGACTGCCTGTGAGCAATAAATTTTCTTTTGCCATATCCAATTTTGGCGGCTTATAGTCTATAACATCACTCACAATAAGTTCGGTGCTGATGTAGCTTTCGTCATCCTCGGTCACTATTTTAGCGGTAAAGACAAACTCGCCGTTTTCTCTTATTACAAAGTATTCGCCCTCTGTTACCTCGCCTTCCTCGTCAAAAAGCGCATTTTCCATTCTGCCGCTAACAGGGTTTTTATATAAATTTATTGTACCCGATTTTTCATCTATCCAATCGTCAAAGACAAAGGTAAGCTCTACCGTGTCTGGATGACAACTAATATGGTACGGCAAGCCCCGCTCTGCATTGGGATAAATATTGTCGGAAAAAATTATTGGTGTGATAATCGTTTCGGTACTAGCACTAGCTATCGCCTGCACATTGGTAGGTAAAACAACTGCCGTACCAATGCCGCACATCACAGCTGCCAATATTATTCCAACTACTATTATATACCGTTTTTTTTGCATTTTCTCGTTGTGGGGCGATTATTAGTTATTTGTTCTTGCCCTTGCCTTTTGGAGATTGTTATAGCTTGTTCTCACACCACGCTTGATAAACATACGCTTTCTTACGGGGTTGAGGAGCGCAATAAACAATCCTCCTAGCACTACCATAAGTATTGCTCCTCCCACAATAACTATCCAATATGGGAAGTCGTTTGCATAAATCATCACTTCGCCAGACCTATCGGCATAGAAAGTGATGTAGTCGCCCTCTCTTTCAAAAGTAATGCTTTGGGTACTTAGCGTGCCAAGGGCGGCAAAGGACAAGTTTTCCACATTGAGGTACTTATCGGGGATTTTCACATAGAACTTAACTCTTTCTTCAAGCACAGTTTCTATGCCGTTTTCCTTTATGACAATTGATTGCACAACCGCTTTTTGCCCAAATAGAGCGGTAAAGGCGTTGGTGTTATTTTGTGCATCTCTAACTTCGGTGAAGTCCACAGTAATATTACTGCTAAAGCCTGCTGGTGAAGTAATATAAGAGCCGGTAAGGGGGTCGGTTATAGCCTTTGCTATTATTCTTACCTTATTGTTATAAAGCGGTTCTACCACCCTATAATTTGCTGAGTCAAGCCCCGTGATGTCCCAAGATAGGATATCCACATCATAGCTGCCCATAGTTATGCCTCTGCCCCTAGTTTTAGCGGTCATAGACAGGAATACTTCGTCACCCGTCATTATACCTCTAAGCTCACCCGTGATTTGGATATCGCTCAAGCCGTCCTCGGGTTTGTTGAACACCTTTATATTTTCTATCGTGATAGCCTTGGGACGAATGGTAAACATACTTTCCTTGTTGATAGGCATATAGTTGGGGTCGGTAACAACAACGGTGATATTGTATGTGCCTGCGGCATCGGGAAGGAACTCGTGGCTTTCAAACAAAATTCTATACTGCACATCAGAGGGGCTAACATTGACGATAGGCCAAGTAACCGAACCATAGGTTTGTGCGCTCAAGGACGATATGTCAAACTCCAACTTTTCTACCGTACCTCTCTCGATAGTATAAAGCACCGATGCCTCGTTAGCGTTAAAGTAGTAGTTTTGGTGATTGATGCTTGCCGTAACCGAATAACTACCCACATTTTTTGGCGGGGTATACATAATTTCTGCATTGGGGGTGTTGGTTTTCTTGTAGGCATACATTATATTTTTTTCTATCTCGGCAACTTGGGGGATATCCCTATTTATCAAGCTACTAACTACAACCCTTGTTTTGGCATAAACTTCTTGTTTATATTTTGTAGTGTATCTATCAACTGCGTTACCCGAGGCATTTATAAACTGCACTTCAAGTTTCTTTTTGGTTATGGATATGATATATATGATATCGCCCTTATAGTTTTCATCCTCTACATATGCGGAAAACTGATATGAGCCAACATTTTGCGATTGCGGGTTGGTATAAAACTCCGAATTTAGGAACTGCATATTAAGCATTCTCAAGTTGGTTGGATTGGTGACAAAGATTGGCTCTGTTATTTGGTCGCCATATATGAAGTCGTTGCCCGTCACGCTAATAACAGCGTTTGCCTTAACCACTTCCACCCAAACCGTGCCTACATAAATTTCGTAGTTCTGCTGGTCTGCCTCGGACGGCACAAAGCGATACTCCACTTCGTAAGAGCGTCCCGCATTGCCGGGTATAACAGCGCTTTCGGAGTACTCAAACTTGCCTTCGGCGGGATTGGTTTGCCACTCAAAATAAGTAACTCTGCCGCCAACAAGAGCGCTATATTCAAGCGACTGCCCATATGCAACACTGCTTGGTACGGGTGCAACAACTTCTATTGCGTGCACTTTGTTTATTATAAATATACCTTCTATTGAACCTGTATAGTTATCGTCTACAATTCTAATTCTTACCATATATTCCCCTGCATTGATAGGCTCTACCTGTCTGCCGTTTTGCAGATACTCAAAGTCCAATCTAATATTGGGGTCGGGCTGTGTTACCACATCGGGGTTAATGCGTGAACCTGTGTAAGTCGCACTAAGGCTTTTGACCTCAATGCTACCTATTGCCTTTTCTACGGTGATAAGGATAGAGAACCTATAATCGGCATAGTTTTGGTTTACAGGGGTAAATATCATTTCCACATAGTTCAGCCCAACGGGGTAGTCTGAGGCATCGGGGTTGACAAAATAGAACGAGCCTGCAATTAAGTCGCCAAGCTGTCCTGCGGCGGCACTGCCTCCGGTGATAGTGGCGTCACTTAATTTTTGCCCATACTTGATACTGCCAAGAACAGGCTCTTCGTTAATTCTCACAGCGGCACGGGTGATAGTTAGGGTTGCGGGAGCAGAAGTTCCGTGATAGTTATCGTGTTCGATATGGGCAAGCACGGTATACTGCCCCACATTTTCGGGGTATGCCCTATTGCCATTAAAGGTGAGATAATAGGTTGCGCCAGATATTTCCATTGTGGGAACAATAGAGCCAAGCAAGCTGCCATATGTAAAGCTATAACTATTTTGGAGGCGGATTTCGGCAACCATAGGCGCTACATTATAGGCAAAAGTGATTGTTCCGCTAAAGTTTTTATTTATTGATAACACGCTAATTTTAACAATATATTCGCCCGCATTTTTGGGAGAATCTCCAGCGTAAGACACTTTGCCGTCTTTAGAAAGGTATTCAAAATTAAGATGCGCCCTAGGGATATCATAAGTTCCGTTCGCATCCCAAAACTCAAGCTGAATATCGCCCGAGAACATACTATAAACCCGCTCCACAGTATTGCCGCCCTCCGCAAGCTTGATTGCTCCCGATAGGTCGTATTTGTTTACCGTATAGTCAAAGGTTGTTGCGCCGTCATATTCAGAGTCATTATATGCTAAGGTAACACGGTATTTACCTGCGTTTAATATTTCGGTAACAGGATAGCCGTCTTGCGTGATAGAACTTATAACAAATCCCGATTTAATCACATAGCTGTCGATTGCGATTTCCACTTTGAAATCGCTTGCGGTAACCACCTTGCCATCATATGATTTGGATGTATTTTTAATAAGGAAAGTTTGGGGGGCAAGGCGCTTGTAAGCTCTTACCAATACATCAAACTCTTTTTCCTCATAGTTACGATGCGTTACCAATATACCAACAGGGAATTCTATACCCCAATCATCAATATTTAGACGAGTGTCATAGTTGCCAAATTTATTGGTAATAGTAATCGTATAGTCATTTACCAACCAATTGGGATTGTTGGGATATTCTGCGTGGAAAAAGTTAATATCTAGTCGTGCATCACGCACATATTCTTCCACATAAACCTTGGCGGATACCACATTCTCTATTAACTGCGCCTGCGCAATAGTTAGCGCCACAGTACCCTCTTGGATATTATAAACATCCTTTTCGTAAGGAGTAAAGATATAGCGTGGCACTTCGCCCACATTGAGTATCGCATTGGGGTTTGCCCATTGAATATCTCCCTCTTGCGAGGAGTCCGTAAAGGTCAAAGTCGATGCGGATAGTGGTTGTCCGTAAGTAATGCCTGTTGCTGCCACTCCCCACACTTCTACATCTATGCCTTTTACAAAGATATTCATTTGGAAGTTGGTGCTGTTGTGGTTAACTTCGTCATTTGGAGTGAAGTTGATAAACACAGGATGATAGTTAGCTTTTTGCATAACCAAGCTGGGGTATGTAAATCTAAATGTTCCGTTCACGCTCCTGACAGGGTCGGATGGATTGGTCTTTTTAATATACGCAAACCCGCCTGTTATGAGGGATGCCGACAATGGCTCACCCACATTTATCGCTCTCAAAGCGGGAAGTTCTATGCTAAGGTCTGCCTTGTTTATGCGGAACACCGCTTGTTGCTCGGGGTTGAATGTACCCTCGTAATTCTTATCCTCAATAATAGCGTTTAGCGCATATTCGCCAACACTAATCGGTCTGGTTTGAGTGCCGTTATAGGTAACACGCAATACCAAGTTGTTGGTGTTGCCCATATCGTTCCCCGTATCCTGATAAAACGCCTCTTTATCCAAGTAAGCAGACACGGAAAGTTGTTGCTGATTATAACCCTGCGACAAATCCTCTGCATTAAACCGTATATAAGGACTAATGTCCAATTTGGATATGAGAATGTTGATACTATCATAAACTTCATCAAAATTCAAGCTATCGTCAGGCACAAACACAAGGGGAACTAGATGTACGCCTACCTCTCTGCTCCTAAATGTAGTATTTGTTTCGGCAATCGCCCAATGCCCAGCCTCAACCAAATTTTGCCCCGTTGCGGGGAACATCACAAACCCGCCCATATACTCCACCTCACTGCTGGGGCGGCTGTAATAATTTATGCTTGTGATAATAGGTTTTTCTCTAATCTCAAGTTTAGCGGGATTAATAATCAATACAGTATTTATACTGCCTTGATAGTTTATATCGCTAATTTCTGCCTTTACATCATATCTGCCAACGGTGACAGGAGGAACAGTGGTATATTGTGTTCCACCCTCTGCAAGATAGGAGTAGTTTAGCGTCACTCCAATCACACTGGTAACTATGCCAAGGTCGTGCGAGGTAGATGTATAGTTTCTCACATATACTTCGTTTGCAGTGATAACGGCAACCGCCTTTTGAACGGTTAGAATAACAGGACTGCCGTCCTCAAAACGAGTGATTTCCTCATAATACCCGTTTTGCTCCACAATTACTTTTACATTATAACTGCCGGCAAGCTCTGGCGCAGGAAGGAACATCCCCGCCCCATTATATTGATACTGAACAGTATAATATATTGGAGATGGCGAGAACTGCACCGTCACCGGCACAATACTGCCATATGTTTGTGTAAGGTTTTCAAACACCACCGAGGCGGGCTTGATATTCATTTCAAGCAAAGCCACCCCAACATAGTTATCGCTAACGACGGTGACCGTTGCAAGGTACTTGCCCACTTCGGTGGGATTTTCCACGGGGAATCCTTGGTGGTCGGTATAACTGTGGGTAAACTGCATTTCTGCATCGGGAGTGTACAAATATGACACCCGTTGCGGAGAGCCTGTATAAGTTTTGATATTATCTATACCCGTTATGGTTACGGGCGCTTTGTTTACCGTTAATGTTCTTGTCGTTTCTCCCGTGTATTGCGCATCATCTACCACAAAAGTCACAGTATATGTTCCCGCATTAATCGGCGGTTGTTCATTGGGGGTAAGGTAAGTTGCCCTGACCGTGAGCGAAGTGCCGTCTGGTCTTACCGCCGAGTAGTTTGGCACTATCGGCTCGGCGCTATAAGTTTGATTGAGTGCGCTAACACTAATTTCCACCCGTGCTTTTTGTATGGTAAAAGTAAACATATAATAGAAAGTATTATAATTTTCTTTCGCATCCTCTCTATTGGGTACAAAGCGCAGTTTGAATGTATTTAAACCAACATCGGGTATAGTTGATAATGATACACCATTAATGGGGTCATAGTTATCGTCCACAAACTGATAAAACCCATCATAGATATCGTTGGATGAGTTCATAACAATACCCGCAAGCCTGGATGTGGGTATATCGCCAAGCGTAATCCCATATTGCGGCGGGTCGGGGAATACCGGTGTGGATGCGGCAAACAGTTCGCCCTTCTCCACAAAGAATTCGCTAGTGGTACTTCCGCCGTAGTTTTCGTCATTGATTGTGGCAATCACACGGTAGACACCAATAGGGGTATCTTTTCTAATAATAATAGGTTCGCCGTCTAGCGTTTCGTAGGCAAAGGAAACGGGTATACCTGCTTGCGGCGCAGTTATTACCACGGGCGGTATGTACGGTGAGCCGTAATAGTGCGCCACCCTGTTTTGGGCATTGCGCACAAAAGTAATGGTTGCAGGCTTGGGGGTAACCGTTAGGGGTATTGGGCGCATAGGAAGATTCCTAAAGTTGCGAATATACTCCTCATTGGGTATAAATGTAGACATAACATTATGCGTGCCACGAGGATAAATGGTAGAGCCGTTAACTTGCCAAGTTAGGCTGTACATATCCTCTGTAAAGACAAATCCGCCCGGACCTTCGGGGTTTCCTGTGAAATGGCTAGAGCTAATCGGGTCACCATACACAATATCCTCAATCTTCACATTATCAAAGGTAGCTGTTGCACGGGCTACATAAATGTTCCTTGACGCATACGATAAGGAGAAGTTTTTGTTGGGAACAAACACATCATTTTCGTACTCGCCCGCCTCCCAATAAAGCCGTACAACATAGGTGGTAACCGTGTTGGTATAAATAACACCTTGGGAGGTTATTTCCCACTCATAACGCACGGGAAGCACATAATCGCCCTCGGCGTTTATGTCTGGCACGCCCAAAGGTAAGCCCTCTATGCGGTTGAGCGTGAAAATCTCAATTTCATCAGAAAGGTAGAATCTGCCAGGTATTTGCGTTGCGCTAGTTGTGCCTCTATATTGATAATTTGCAACATTCCCTGCGCCCATTATCATAAGCGCCGCCGAGGTCTTGGCTAAATTTTGTCCATACTCAATATGCCCTATTGTGTCATCGCCGCCCTGCCTAACGGGGATATCTTGCCCAAGATTATACACGGAATATTCTGTACGGAACTCGGGGAACATAATTTTTAGGGTAGAGTCATCAAAGAGCGCTGGAGTGATGATATGCATAAGGATAATTTCGCCTTGGTTGTTGTTATTCTTCACTCTCAGCTTGGCAAGATATGTACCTGAATCAAAAAGCGTGGCATCAGGATACTCGGTATATTCTGTATACACCCCGCCCTCTATAAGGTTGCCGTCAACATCCCGCACCTTTTTGTAAGCTATTTCGTAGCCCACATTTATATCAAACACATCTCCTAGATATGTATATTTCATAGATATAAGCGGCTCGCTGGTGTTATCGCCAATGTCCATAGCGTTGCGAGGCTTATTGAGTCTGCCATAGGCATACTCCACATAACGGGTATAGGTAATATTGTCCTCATAGTATGCGGGATATTCGGCAGAAACCAAAGTGGTATTCAAAGCGCTAAGGTCCAAGTGACGCTTAAAAATATCAATCTCTGTGATAACTTCGTCACTGTAATAGTTGCTCTTAGATGAATCAACCACCAACTTAACCCTATACTTACCCGCATTATAAGGCAGAGCGGAAGTATATTCCTCATAGTAATTGGAGTCGGGGGTGATTTGCTTTGCATATGAAATGATATATGGCAAGTCACCGGGGTTGCTCTCTACATTTACAAATTTTTCCTCACCGTCATATGTAAACTCTTTTGCACCCACGACATTTATGGTAGCCTTAGCAGGATTTACCACTATATCCATACTTATATTTTGGTTAGCATAGTTTAAGCTATGCTTGCCGCCAGGTTTTAGGGTATATACATTGTCGCTAATCTTATCATAATAAGCCATATAATATCCCCAATTAGCAGTAATATATTGGGCAGTAATGGCTTTGCCTTCGTTGTCAATGGTAATATCTATGGGTCTAAACTCCACAGTGATTGTCAGCCGTGACACAACATCGGGGTTATAATAAGCTTGTCCTGTGGGACTGATAATAAAATATTTGCCTACCACACCGCTAAATGATTTATAATATGTTTCTCCACCCGCAAATGACACGACATCGGTATATAAATAGTCTACATTATTAGGGCCTTTGCTATTAAATTTAAGTAAATCAAGTCCTGTTTTACCTTTATCCTCGGCGCCGTAGATAAGCGCCTCTGCCGCCGTAAGTCCTGTGACTTCGGGGCTGGCTCTCTCTATCCTAAATGTACCTTCAAGAGAGCCAAAATATTTAGTTGTCTTAGCTCGGTCTACATCTATCCTAAACCAATAAGAGCCAGCATCAACAAACCCCCATTCTAAATAGTCGCCCACGCTATACGCAGTAATCGTATAGTTAACCTTATTATTAACATTGGCGTTTCGCACCGCATTTATAGTATAGTATTCGTTGTTGTTAATTGTAATAATTTGGTTTGTTTGTATGAGGTTTTGGGTGGTGTTTGTGTATTCTTGTCCAGCAAGGTTGATTGTGCCGCCTATACCCACAGTTTGCCCAACCATATTGGGGAAAACAATATAGTTCAATGTATTATAATATTTAACACTAAAGCCAACTTCCTGCACAAGCTCGTTTGTGTTTCGTCTAAAAGCTTCAACATTATCAAGTAAGTTAACTTCATTGCCGTTAAATATATATACATTTTTATTCAATTGTATATTCACCCGTTCACGGAAGTAACATTCAATTTTTAGCGCATTGTTGTCAATAACGCCGTCGTCCATTTTGAATGTGATATCTATAAAACTTCGCCTGTCCGACGCTGTGGGTATTTTAAATACAGGAGATGCATTAACAACATTAAAATTATTAGTATAATTTACTAGTTCGTAGTTTGCCATTTTCTCGTTAGTCATAGCAACCCTAACAGTAACATACTGCAATCTTTTTGCGCTGTTTCTATTTTTAAATTCGTTGGTGAAATATTGTTGGTAATCGGGGTCGTTGCCGTTGGCAAGATTGCCGTTCTCATCGTGATAAATTCTGGGCGGGGTGGAGGAGTGATTGTTAACAATCATAAATACTTCCGCAATACTATTCATTGCAGGACCTGCAACAATACTCTGCCCAAGGCGGAACTCCAAACTAATTATGTACGGAGTATTGTCCACCTTGACACCTCGCCGCTCAGGACCGTGCTTACTGTATATCTTAGGAGTGCTTACATTACCCGCCTCATCCACAGCAACCAAAATAAGGGTATACTCTCCCGCCGCTCCAAAGTTACAGTTTTCGTTGGTATAAACCACGCCTCCTGAGCCAACCACACGAGAATGTATTTGTTGGCGCACGGCAATTCTCTCTGTGCCGCCAACATAATAAGAGAGAGAGGAGTTCGCAATATCTAGCGTATAATCATAGTTACTAAAGTCCAAAGCAGTAACGGATTGGTCGCAAACAAAAGCATAAATATGCTCTTTGGATTTGATTGAATTAAGCTCCGCTCCCTGCGGTGTTGGGAAGGGAATCCTTGTGCTTAAGCTATCTGTAAACCAGCTATCGGAGCTTATTGCACGACCCAAATCGGAAGTGGGGTCTATTATTGGAATATTGGGTGCGTTGGAGTCAACTTTAAACGCTATTCTTTGTTGAGCGGCACTTTGTATGCCGGGGATTTTACCGTTTATACCGTTACCCGTATAGATAAACGGGTCAATATATAGATATTCGGCATTATAAACTCCATCCCCAACAATAAACTCCACATAATAGCCGCTGTCCTCACCAGTATTATAATAGCCTTCGCCCGTGTGTTCTACTTTTCGCAAGTAATTTGTACCCGTGCTAGAACCAGTACTCCAACTTATACCGGAAACTTGTTCGTTTTGATTGCCCGCATACGGCGCAACATTTATTGGGTTAGCGCCCTCTCGCCTATGCTCCAGTGTGAGCGAAAAAACCGAAAGGAAATAAGAGGGAAACAAATAAAGGTCGCCCGCTCCGCCCAAGTGAGCCTTGGTTTCAAGTCTAATTTTGTCGCCTGTTTTAACATAGATATTTTGTGTCTTTGCTGAATATTCATTGTCGCTGGTGGCAACGGTAAAAGGTTGGCGGTTAGGACCTGTAATCGTATAGGTGCTTGCACTGTTTATTGATACATTTTCTAAGTTAACACTCATAATTACTCGGGGGTTAACTATTCTCAAAGAGCCGCTCGATTGAAATCTTATAATAAAATAGCAGTTACCGTTTAGTCCGGTGGGAATAATATTATTCATTTCCAAATTAGCAGACACACTGCCGCCTGCCGGCACAGTACGGTTTACAGATGTTGTATGAGTTGGTGTAGAGGAGCCGCTAGCATGCCAATTAATAGTAATATTGACACTTGCAGAGGTGGCTTGGTCATTGTTAATTGAGGCATCAAGCCAAAAGTCTGTTTTCATATTTGGGTCTTTAATAGCGCTAAAAACCCCGTTCCAACTTGTTGTAGAATCTAGCCTAAGTTTAGAGCCAACTATACCATTGTTAAAAGTTAGCCCGTTGGGTGAGTAGTTATAATTAGATGAGCTTTCCACATAAATATCTCTTGACACCGTGTGTGCCGCCCCCGAACCGGGCAAGTTACCTGCTCCGTCACCTTCGTCAGAATTAGCTCTCGTTAGCAAAATATTTTCGCCGAACATTAAGCCTTGCCCGCTTAAATAAGTTCCGTTACTATAAATGTTATCGCCTGCCTTAGCAACATACTCACTCGGACCATTAAACATAGTGATGATGCCTATGCCAACAACAATGACAACGGCAAGCAAAACAACAAGGATTTTACGACCGGAAACTCTTGACTTTCTCATGTAAGCAACCTCCATAGGAGTAACACATTTATATTTATATATAAATACAATACTATATTACAATATTAAAATCAAATAGTCAATTCAAGAGTATATAATTTACTATAATTTCACCAAAACTTTGCAAATAAATCAAGATTGCTTGGGTGAGTAACAAAGCGCAGTCACCGTACCCGCCATAATATTACGAAGAGCAGCGGAAAGAAAATCTCCAGAAGTTTCATAAAAAAGCGCATCCAACCCGCCATACATTGGGTCGATTATACGAAACAACTCGATTTTATCGCTTGCAATCATTGTTCCCACAGCAATCTCCTCTTTAAGGTACAAAAATTCATTTCTTAAATTAGAAAGTTTGTCCATAACCTCGGAATGTTCAGATTCTCCCGCATCCAAAGCATTTGCATAAAGATATAATTCCCTCACACCTTCTACTAGCTTATCTCGCACTTTATTGGCAAGCGCTCTCTCCTTAGTACCCGATGCCGCAAGCTTTATTTCTTTTGTTTCCAACTCAAAAATTTTTGTTCCTTCATTTTTGCCTTGCACTGTATTAGCAGATTTTTTATCTAAAAATGTAGCTATAACTACATAATAACGGTTGTTATTGATATGTATGTAACCTGCGCCTCCCTTTTTTCTCACTGCATCAGCGTGGGTTATGGCCTTTAATTCCGTATCATATTCACCCACACAAAGGAAATAATATTTTACTCCTTGGTTTGGGTTAAATGTGGTCTTTAGTCCCGCTACAATCGCCCCACCGCTTAAAAAATCGGATGCGACCACCACACATAAAAAACACAACAATATTATTATTGTGGCAAATAACCCTGTCTTGTCGCCCTTTTTTTTGCTCTTTTCACTTATTCCATCCCGTCCGTCCATCCCGCTCCGTCCGTCCATTCCACCCCGCCCGTCCATTCCACTCCGTCCGTCCATTCCATTCCGTCCGTCCATTCCGCCTTGTCCGTTCATATTCTCTCCGCTATTATGCGATAGGTCATTATTTAGTTTGCCCTTCTCTGCCTCTGCGTGCAAAGGCGAAGTATAGCTCCCTCTTTTTGCCTTTTTAGGTTTTTTCTCATAAAAGTTTTTAAAATAAAAAGGCGAATAGTCCATCATTTATATCCTATGCCGCCCGTATGCGAGATATTAATATGTTCAAACTCTTATAAAATAATATATTATGTCAATTATTAATGTGGTGAATAATTAGCACTCCCCTATTTTCATCATCTAATATTTTCAAAAAGAAAAAAACAAGCCCCAAGTGCTTGATTATATGAAATTGATGTGTTATAATCTCAATTATTAGCACTCTTGCATATCGAGTGCTAAAAACAAAAATCACTTAAATGGAGGTAAATATGAAATTAAGACCATTGTTTGATAGGATTGTCATCCAGCATTTAGAGTCAAATGAAACAACTGCAAGCGGTATAATTTTGCCTGGCAAAGCGCAGGAAAAGTCACAAATGGCAAAGATAATTGCCGTAGGTAAAGGCGGTGTTATAGACGGTAAAGAGGTGGAAATCATAGTTAAACCGGGCGACACCATATTATATAGCAAATATGCAGGGTCGGAATTTAAGATTGACGGCGAAGAATATGTAATTATACGCCAAAGCGATATACTCGCAACGGTAGAAAAATAGCAAAAGGAGGTACGCATAATATGGCAAAACAATTTAAATTTGGCGAAGATGCACGCAAAGCATTAGAAACGGGCGCAAATGCCCTTGCAGACACAATTAAGCTTACGCTAGGACCAAAGGGCAGAAATGTTGTGTTGGAAAAGCAGTACGGAGCGCCCCTTATCACCAATGACGGTGTGACAATAGCAAAGGAAATCGACTTGGAAGACCCGTTTGAAAATATGGGCGCACAGCTAATTAAAGAAGTTAGCGTAAAAACCAACGATATCGCAGGTGACGGTACTACAACAGCGGCAGTTTTGGCGCAAGCAATTATAAAGGAAGGGCTAAAAAATGTAGCCGCAGGCGCAAATCCTATGGTATTAAGGCGAGCGATTATCGAAACTTCTAACCTTGCGGCAGAGGAACTTAAAAAAATCTCTGTACCTGTTACCGACAAGTCGGCAATCTCCTCGGTTGCCTCTATTTCGGCGGGTGACGAAAGGGTTGGACAACTCATTTCCGAAGCTATGGAAAGGGTTGGCAAGGACGGTGTTATCACGGTAGACGAAAGCAAAACGATGAAAACCGAACTCACGGTAGTAGAGGGTATGCAGTTTGACCGTGGCTATGTAAGCGCATATATGGTAACCGATACCGCCAAAATGGAAGCCCAAATCGAGGATGCCGTGATACTTATCACAGATAAAAAAATCAGCTCTATACAAGATATTCTCCCCCTGCTTGAACAAGTTATTAAGCACGGGCTAAGGCTTGTTATCATTGCTGAGGACATCGAAGGCGAAGCTTTGGCAACTTTAGTTGTAAACAGATTAAAGGGTTTGTTTAGCTGTGTTGCTGTAAAAGCCCCCGGCTTTGGCGACAGGCGCAAGGCTATGCTAGAGGATATTGCTGTTCTCACTGGCGGGCAGGTAATTAGTGACGAGCTGGGCTTAGAGCTTAAAGATACCGAACTTAGCCAACT
>JBAZCO010000017.1:0-22111 GCA_041654915.1 Clostridia bacterium
ATAGACTTACAATCACGCAGTACGCCCTTAACTTTAATCATAAAAAACCTAAAAATAAATGCCCAAGAGACCAAACCTGCTATTTTCTCATCAGACAATGGCTATATTAAGATGATATATAAGGGACAAAACACTATAAGAGGTGGAAAAGGCTTTCCAGCTATCAAAGTGGGCTTCATAGAATTTGTAGGTACAAAGGAAAATGCTCAAAATGATTCTTTATCCTTATATGGTGGTGCTGGTCTTGATGGAAGTGATTCAGGCAAGTTCTCATCACAAAACCCAACTGCAGGCAGAGGCGTAATGGGCGGTAAGGGTGGTAGCGGACTTGTGACAACTACTGCCAATGGACTGGTAATACGCAGAGCCTTGGGACTTACTTTTCAAGGTGGCAACGGCGGTAAAGGCGGACAGGGCGCAAAGTATTCCCCCACATCTTTTGATCCCAATAAGCTAGTAAGCAAAAATGGACCTGGTGGAACAGGCGGTAATGGTGGTGATGGCTATACTGGCATCGAAAACTACTTTATAATAGACTGCCAAGAACTACCAACCTTTAATGGAGGATACGGAGGCAGTGGCGGAGAGGGTGGGCCTAGCCTAGACCCAAAATTCAGGGGGGATGTTGGTGCGTCTGGCAGTCGAGGCGAACCCGTAAATATATCATAGTTTTTGCCACATAATCACACTACTTTTGGCAGAAAAGCTAGAATAGATGCTCGTACAAAAAAACCGTATAAGCTTATGGCGTTTGATTATAACTAAGTACTGTGAGATAATTTTTATTACAAAATAGATAGAGATAAGTAAATGAAAGAAGAACAAGGTTGTACAATCGGTGTACCGAGAAATAGCCTTAAATATTGCCGAAGGCAAGTACGCACAAGGCGATTGGAGCTATACCTAATTGGTGAATAATGAAATATAAATAGTGGACTAAGTCAAATAATATCTCTCCTAATTTGTCTGCAGCTGCTCTGTCGCTTGATTGTATCATATGAGCGTAGATGTCCGCTGTAACCTTTGTGGTGCTGTGTCCTGCTCTTGCTGATACGGGTCTTTAGCGGTGTTTATCAAGCTATCTAAATGCTTTTCTTATAGTTTTTCAATGATTTGACTTATATCATTTTCTAAGGTTTAATACAACAACTATGGAGGTTGTTATGTATATCCCAAAACTTAGAAATGCAGAGCAAGTTGTCCAATATTTTAAGCAGGCGGATTATGATACAGCTGTTTCTGTTTATTTGCTTAAATCTTTAGCCAGAAGAAGAAAGATTATGTGCAGGTTTATTGGTAAGAAAAGACTTTTCAATCTAGATGAATGCTTACAATATTTTACGGGTAGTTTTAGATATGAGAAAATCAGAAAGGTCAGAGGCTCCGTTCGTAAAATGCGAGGCACCTTTGAAATATTAAATATGTTTAAGGAAAGTGATTTCGATACCATCTTATGTAAAATGATTATTAGAAGAATTGCCTCTGAAGAGAAAAAAGTTTTTGCAAGGCTACATAGCCAAAAATGGATTATTGATTTAGACCAGTTTATTTCATTTCTTTCTGGCAAGACCAATAAATGTACAACCTCTGTGCCACGAATAAGAACTTATGAGAAATGCTATCACTTGATATGTAAGGATTACCCCCATATTAAAGTTACTTGGAATAGATTACACGATATAGTCCATAGCGGTAAAATCTTTATAATCAAACACGGCAACAGGTGGATATTAAACTATGACCAGTTGCTTGAAATTCTATTAAATGACCAAAGTCCAACTGTAGATAATGTCTAAAACTTTGCACCTTTTTTGCACCCTTGCTAGAAAGCTAGTATGCAAAATTGCACCCATTTTGCACAGAAGCAAAGCGACGAGGGCTTAATCCTGAAGAAAGCTAGTATGCAAAATTGCACCCATTTTGCACCCGAAACCTAATGGCTCTGTCAAAAGTTATTGAATATGCCGAAAGTTATGGAAGATATGCAAGTTAATGTAAGCATAAGATGCAAAATACGCACAAAACGCAAGATATAGTATGCGACAAAAGTTACAACCACTACTGATAGTGGCTCCTAAGGGTGATTTGTGGGTTCGATTCCCGCCGGGTCTACCATAATGAAACGGTGTTATTGATACAATAGCACCGTTTTATTAATAAGGTCTTAAGGGGTTTAACAATGAACATTGAAATTAAAAAATTAATGCCGGATATGGCTGAGGAGTATGTACATTTTTTTAATACCACGCCTCACAATCATAAGCATAACATGAAATGCTACTGTATTTGCTGGTGCAGCAATGTACCCGAAGGCTTTGATGTTCGCCCCGAAGCGGACTTTGCCTTGAAGTTTGTGAGAAACGGCAACTTACAAGGTTATTTTGCCTATTCTGAAGGGAAGGTAATTGGCTGGGTGAATGCCAATACTAAATCGGAGTGTCTGAACTGTTTAGGTTGGAAATGGAGCAGGACTTCCTATCCGACTGACAGCGAAACCGATAAACACACCAAGTCCATCTTTTGTTTTACAGTCGCACCTGAGTTTCAGCGGAAAAGTATTACCACACAGCTTTTAGAGCGAGTTTACCAAGATGCAAAGCATGACGGCTTCCGTTTTGTAGAAGCCTATCCTGACAAAATTCTTACTAAGAAATCAGAAGGATTGTTGGCTACACAGAGATGTATGAAAAACTCGGATTTACCGTGTTTATGAAACAAAAAAACGATGCGTTATGAGAAAGAAGCTAAATTAGTAACAGAAAGAATCATAGCAAGTCTTCGCTATCGTTTAATTGAGAATATAAACTTATGACTTAGTTAATCCGAAAACCTCGGAATAGGTTTGTCCACCATCACCAATCAACCTAAAGCGTAGTTTTGAGCCCTCTAAATCTTCCACACTAAATGTTGTTATGAATTTGCCTACCACATTATATTTGGTTTTGATAAGTTCGTTATCCATACTCCATTCGATTCTGTTTGCGTCGTCGCAACGACAGTTATAATGCCTTGGTAGTTATCAACCTCTATGGTGCGAACTTTAGGCGTTCCGATATATTTATTTGCTTGCGATTTAATGGTTCTCCTTGTATCTTAGATTTTTTATTGTAGAAAATCCGTATTTTCTACATCGAACCAAAGGTCTTTCAGCAATACGCCGTTTATATTTGCACTGTTTCTAAAGTCCTCAATGTCTTTGTAATGCCCGATATCATCGCTTGAGCGATAGCTTTCAAACAAGATAATCGTCCCTCTTGGTGCATACACACCGTAAACAACCCCTTTGTAGGTAAATTCTAACTCCCCGTAGCGCTTATAAGCCTCTATGAAATCGTCGAAATTAGCAACAAGCCGTTTCCCTTGCCTATAAAGTTCTCTTGCGCTGTTTAGTGAGGGTATATTCATAATCCCAGCTACATTAGGATGATCCGTCGATTCCTCTGATTGACGCCAACCGCAAACGGGGCATTCGTCACCGTTGCCGTATTGATCCAGCCATACGGAATTCCCGCACACATCGCAATTTGCCTGTTTGATTTTTTTATATGCACTTTCTTTTTTCATAATTTTTCTCCTTTAAATGAAGTTCGGATTGACCGGCAAGTGATCTCTTCCTCGAATAGGTTCCCCGTTGTCGTTTGGCGTCCATTCGTGGTCGTGGGGAAAGGCCCCTTACCACCGAGTTTATAATCTCGGTTATGAGTTACTTTTCCATCTGCATCGTACCATCTGCTTTGGATTTTTTCACCATTTTTATTATATAAATCGGCTCTTGAATTGGGTTTTCCTTTGGTCTTTAGATCACCCAACCGACCTACAAACCTTTCAACTCCACAGCTTGGCTTGCACATCCCCATTATATCATTCTCCTTATGCTTTTACCATATTTTGCTTCATATTTCATTCATTTCCACCTCGCTTTTTACCACGCTGATTTAATATTATTGTTTTCATTATCTACCCATAAGCCATCACCTCTCCGTTTATACTTCATTTTCCATTAAAAAACTTCAATCAAAATACATTAAAAAGGTAGCAAGCCTTAGTTAACATAAGTCTATTGAAGTTTCGCTTGTTCTTTAGGGAACTATATATAAAAAATTGTTGCACCAGCAGCTTTCTTCTGCAATTGTTTATTCCCTTAAAGAAGAAAGAATTATCGCCTAAGCGGTTCTTCCCTCTTCCGTTTTTACGAAAGAAACTTAGCGCATTATTATATCCGACATCATATTATGTTTTCCTAAAAAACAAAATTTGCTTATATATTTACGATATCATGCGTTTTACTGAAATGCAATATTTGGGGTCATATTTTTACATTTTAAAATTATTTCTGATAGCCAATTATTCTTATGATTTGTTGGAACTAAGGTAAAGATAATTGTTGTGGCAACTAATATACTTTGGAGGATAAGCGATGCTCTTTACTAATCATATAACAGCTATTCTAGATTTGGCGATGTAATTTGTTACTGATGTAAAAGAATATGAATATTTATTATATTTATATTTTTCTATCTTTCTTGCATTCTCTCTTGCGTATGCTCTAATGCTCCCCTTAAATAAGCGGTGTCTAGCCTACTATCATTATATCCTTGCTCTATCGTTTGCAAGTAGTGTCTGCTCGGCATACAAGGCAGTCCTGTATTCATTAGATATATCATTGCTTCTAGCTTTTCACCTTTGTGCTTTACTTCTATGTATTCTTTCCTATATAGTGTTGGGTAGCCCTCATATCTATCTAGTGCCTTTTCGCACCTATCTGTTATCTTCCATATACCAACTGGTGTTGTTGCGCCCTCAACTTTTTCCAATGTGGCAACACATCTAAAAGTTAGTTGCCAACCGTCTAGCATTGCAACTCCCACTGGCATTGCCTCTGGGCATCTGTCTGCCATTTGTCGTAAGTTTAGGTTGCTTCCGTATGCTATGTATAATTTTTCTTTCATCTTTCTCTCCTCCATTATTCAGCACCATTCTGTTGTCCAAGCTATGCTATATCTAGGTTTGCTAGCTAGCATTGCTACCTTGAACTCCTCTATTTATAGAGCGGATTTTTCTCCTATTTGTGCCTTTTATTTTAATATAACACTTTATCTAATGGTAATCTTTGTAATTAGGAGCAACGGCAGGACCTCTTTCTTCGCCAAACCATTGGTGGTCATGCGTACCAGAATATCCATGAAAATGAAGGGCACTTAGCTCATGCAAGTCACTTACCTCACTCCAAATATCTTTAAGTAAGTTATTCCCTACGTTGGCGCACTGTGCAAAATCTTCCAGCGTTCTGTACTTAACACCTTTGTTGGGATTGAAGCACAAGAAAATAGCATAATAATCCTTAGTTCTGTCCCACTCTTTGTCCTTGCCGGAACTGTAATCATCGTTTAGCCGAAGTACTCCGAACTTTGTTGAATTATAATAGAACTCCAATTCGCCATAAGACTTCAATAAATTTAAAAACTCATCAAACTCAAGGCTTTCGCCCTTATGCATCATATCCAATAGTTCGCTTGGCGTTTTCTTGATTCTTTCCATATAGTATTACTCCTTTTTCTTTATCATTGCATATAGTTGGCTTTTTCGACTTCATCCCATATGGCTTTTAGCAAAACCCCATTGAGTTTGGCGTTTAACAAAAACTCTTTCGGCGTTCTGTAAGTTTTAGTGCTTTCAATAATATCCCACTGATAAAGCGCAACATCGTACTCCCATGTAACCCCGTATTTTTTGTTGTTGTGATAGAACTCCATATGCCTATAATTCTTCAAGCCTTCAACGAATTCCTCAAAATTAGGTGTAAGCAGTTTCCCTTGGCTATAAAGTTCTTTGGCTTTATTGAAAGAGACAAGATTGGGATATAGCACCCTATCTGGCTCATCAACATCAACTTGAATCCATCCGCAATGTCGGCATCTCCCAGCGCCGTATTTATCAACCATGACAGACTCCCTACATAAACCGCACCTCACCTCGATATTTTTTTCAATAATATTTCTTTTCATTTTCATATATCCTTAGGTCTTTTGGGAGGGTTTTGGCTGTCGATATATCGTCTCAAGTATACTCCGTCGCTTAGTTTGCTCATTCCCATTATATCATCACTTTTTAGTTTTTTGCAATAAATAAATTTATATGGGTTGGTAGCCGAAAGCGGTTTGCTTGCTTTTGCCGTCAGCACTCTTAAACCACCCATAAAAAATGAATATATCACCTGCGGTTATACCTTGATTTTTCAAATGCCCTTGGGCTTGGTCTACCTGCCCGATAGAGACTAAAAAATTCTCTCTGGAAAAATAGTTTGTAAGGTTAGGGTCGGGATGACATTTTACATCAGCAGTGAAGGCTTGTCGTTTGTCATTTACATAAATATGCTTGAATAGTAAGGGCTGACAACATCAAAAAAACTTGCACCGCTTTCCGTTTTCAAATCGCTATATTGAAATACCTCACTGCTTTCGGGTATCGGCATACTAATTAAATCTTTGCCGTCGATTATGCTTGGATAACCGCCGTAACTTGTATCAAAGCGCTTTTTACTTAATATTACTTTCATTTTAACCCCTCCATTATGTGAACTTTTTAGGTATTTAAAACTAATTTAGTTGTTATTTTATTTTGTTCAAATGGTTTAATATCGCTAGACGGCTTGCGTTGCTAATTATACATACTGTGTTTACGGCATCCATATAAGCTATTTGGGGACTTATATTCCAATTTTTTGCAATTGACTTGGCGATAAAGCGAATGCAAACAAGGTATTCCTCCAAAGCGGCTTTCCCCTTATCGATAAGGGATATACTCTTGTTTTTGTTTCGCATAATGTATCCTGTTGCCACAAGTTTTTCCACCGCACGATAAACGCTTGGCTTGGCAAACATCATCTTATTGGCAACATCGGTGAGCTTAACCTCCTCACCTTTTGATGATAACTCCTCTATTGCTTTTAGATAATTAAATTCTGAAGCGGTCATCTATCCTCCGCAAGTTAGTTATGTCTAACTCGCACATTACAATATATACTATTGCTAGGCATTTGTCAATCCAAAACATTTATATTACGGTTGTAAATGAGTTTTAAGGTTTTTATTGATTTATTGCCTCCCAACCAGAGCTTTTGCTTTGGATATTTACCATTTTAGAGTATAGCCCGCCTATTTCCATAAGCTGTTTGTGAGTGCCTTGTTCAATAAGTTTTCCCTTATCTAGCACTATAATCTTGTTCGCTCCCATAATGGTCTTTAGGCGGTGGGCAATTACTATTACCGTGCGCCCCTTTACAAGTTTAGAAATTGCCGATTGTATCAATACTTCGTTTTCGGGGTCAAGGCTAGAAGTCGCCTCGTCAAGTAACACTATTGGCGCATCCTTTAAAAGCGCACGGGCAATAGATACCCTCTGCCTCTCTCCGCCTGACAGCGTGCAGCCGTTTTCTCCTATCAAGGTGTTATAACCGTCTGGCATTTTAGATATAAACGAATCGCAATGGGCGGCTTTTGCCGCTTTTATTACTTCTCCGTCTGTTGCGTCCTGTTTACCTATGCGAATGTTATTCATTATGGTATCATTAAATAATACAACATCTTGAAAAACAAATGACATATAGGTCATAAGTCTTTCCGGCTCTATTTCCCTAATATTTTTATCGCCTATAAGTATTTTGCCGTCCGTCACATCCCAGAACCTTGCAATAAGCCTTGTCAATGTACTCTTGCCGCTGCCCGACGGTCCTACAAGTGCGGTTATTGCATTTTGCGGTATGGATGTGCTAAAGTTTGAAATAACTTCATCTTGGTTATAGGCAAAGCTTACATCTTGTAAATCTATGTTGCTATCATTTAGTACAATACTGCTGTCGCCTTCCATTATTGGCTCACTACTCAGCCTTTGCACCCGCTTTATCGATATAAAGAAATAAAATATCTCGGGCAACATTGTAAGAATAATTATTATAGGGGCATAGATTTTTGCGCTAACCATTGCAAAGGTCAAAAACTTAATTGGCTCTAAACTTCCGCCTGTAAGCAGGTTTGTTCCTACAAAGATAACATTACCTATTCCAATTTGCAGCAGCATTGTGGCAAGAGTTACAAAAACACCTGCAACCGCCTCAAACTTTATAGCGTCCTTTTGCATATCGCCTAGCGATTTTTCTAAAGCCTCAAACTTTTCACCTGCCATTCCAAAGGATTTTACCACCTTTATGCCGTCTAAATACTCCTGCACTTGGTCGGATACTCTAAGTTTGGTTGCGGCGTGCCTTTTGCCCAATCTGTCTTGAAGTTTTCGCCCCAAAAAGAGTACTCCAAAGGATAAGGGTAGCACACAAAACATAGCCAATGCCATCCGCCAATCATATATGCTAAGCATAATGGTAACAAGCACCGTTGTTATGCAGTTTGCTATAAGCTGCGGAAGTGAGTGGCTCATTACATGCTCTACCGCCTCGCAGTCGCCCATAATATTTGTGGATAATTCGGACAAATCTTTGCGATTAAAGAAACTAAGAGGCAACCGTCTTAGCCGCTCGGCAGCCGAAATGCGGATATTTGTGCTTTCCTTATAGGCGACAGTGTATGTCTTATTGTACTCGTAACTATAAGTTAAAAAATAAATAAAGGCGGCGGCAACCCCTAAGCCCAACCAAAGCCATAGCGCATTTGTGTCAAGTGCGCCGCCCTCTGTAATGGGTTTTATTATTATATTTATTATCTTGAGTATTACACCGAACGGTAAAAAAGTTGCAATATTTGTTATCACACAAGCTATTGTCGCTTTCAGTAAATCTCGGCTGCCTTTGTCAGTAAGCCCCAAAGTTTTTTTAAACATTGCTTTCACCTCCCGCTATTTGCCAACCTTGTGCGCCTGTATACTGCTCCCATAGCTTTTTATAAAGCCCTGCTTTCTCTATAAGCTGTTTGTGCGTACCTTGCGAATTGATTTTACCTTCGTCAATAACCACTATGTTGTTTGCATTTTTTATAGTGGATAACCTATGCGCAATAATGATTACCGTCTTATCCTTAATTAGATGCGATAGCGCCTCTTGTATTTTCTGCTCGTTTTCCGGGTCGGCAAATGCCGTTGCCTCATCAAGCACTATGATAGGTGCATTTTTGAGTATCGCCCTTGCGATTACCAAACGCTGCCGTTCGCCGCCCGATAAGTGTATATTTTCCGTTCCTATTATTGTATTATATTTGTTTGGCAGAGCTGATATAAACTCGTGGCATTGTGCGGCTTTTGCCGCTGCCACCACATCATCAAGACTTGCGGTTTTGTTTCCCGCTAAGATATTATCGGATACACTTTGCTTGAATAAAAAGACATCTTGGAATACAAAACTAACTATTCCGTTTAGGTAATCCTCGCTCATATCCCTAATATCCGTTCCGCCTATTGTGATATACCCTGCCAGAACATCATAAAAGCGTGGTATTAAACTTGCAATGGTAGTTTTACCGCCGCCTGACGGACCTACTAGTGCGGTTATTTGCCCTTGCCTTGCTTTAAAGTTAATGTTTTCTATGGTGTTATCCTGTTCGCCGTCATTGTACGAAAAGGATACATTATTAAATTCTATATTAAAGTCATCTGTTTCTTTAGGGCTTTCGGCTATTTTTAGCGGCTGCGTATCAAGCACCCTGTCCATACGCTCTATGCCGTCGGCTATCTGCCTGCCTTTTTGGGATACATACATAATTTTCACAAAAGGACCTGTGAGCGATAATGCAAAGATTAAGTAAAATATCACCGATAGCGCAAAAGCGTTATAGTCCGTTACCCCGCCGCTTATCCAAATAGCCACGGGAACGACAAACAAATATACATTACTTATTATCGTCATAAACAATACCATAGGTGTTTTAAAGCTCTTGGTATATGCAAGCACCCAATCGCCGTAGTGCTTTATGGTATCGTGAAATTTGCGAAAGGAAAATATTGTTTGATTAAACGCTTTTACAACGGATATCCCTCGTACATATTCCACCGCTGCATTGTTCATATCCTCCAAGCTTGTCTGATATTTGTTCATAAAATGAGCAGCTTTTTTACCGCTCATAGCAACGATTTGAACGGCAAAGCTAAGTATTATGGGTACAAGGCAGGCAAGCCCCATCCGCCAATCGAACGCAAACATCAAAACCACCGCCGCAATGGGCGCAGTGAACGAGCCTACAATATCGGGAAAGTTGTGTGCCACAAAACCCTCTAGTTGCTCTATGTTAGAATCTACTACCTTGCGCAGTTTCCCCGTTGAATTTTGCGTGTGAAACCCCATGGGAAGTGACGCAAGATGCCTTGTAAAGTCAAGTTTTAGTTTGTATTGCGTTTTGAATGCGGCAAGGTGACTGCACATTAAAGCTATAAAATTAAGCAGCACCGCCCCCACCGCACTGCCGCCTGCTATAAGTCCCCATTTTATCATATAACTTGAGTTGATTCCGCTTAAATTTGATATATGCGGCACAAACTCTCTTATTATAAAATAAATGGATACATAAGGTATAAAGGACATGAGAGTCGATAAAAACGATAGAGACCCAGCTGCAATTATCAGCCCCCTTTTCATAAAAGCAAGCTCCAGCATCCTCGCAATACCTGTCTTTTTCACTTCTTTTTCCAAGACCTCAACCTCCTGTTGCAAAAAATAACAGTGTTATCTCAACAGAATGATAACACCGCTATTTGGTCTTGTCAACGGTTAGCGCAAGCTAACTTTCATAATTTATAATTTTTTGCTAATCCCCAAATAAAAGCTCTCGCCAACCCGCATTAAAAAACTTGCGCATTTCGCATATATTCTTTTGTGCAGCCTTTTTTTCCATGCCATGCACAATTGGCTCAAAAAATGCGGTAAAATTAGCGCTAATTAAAATATGTACCGATTGCAAGCTTATTTCATTCACTTTAATTCCGTTTTGCCTAAATGTGTGTATCATACGGTTGGTTACGCTCTCCTCAATATCTACAAACATATCGATAAGATTTTCATATTTTGTGCCTGTCGATTTAGTTAAAGCAATGCGGAATAAGTCAAAGTTATCATAAATATAGTCAAGCATATCCTCTACGGACTGTGCGTCAGACTCCAACATTAAGCGTTTCTGCTCGTAAAACTCAAGTTTAAAAAACTTATCCCCATATTCTCTAAAGTATGTGAGCAACCCCTCTACCGTTGGTGAGACAAGCTGCATAAATAAATCGTCTTTACTTTTGAAATGAACATAAAATGCGCCCGTTGTGAGAGATGCTGTTTTTGCTATTTGCCTAAGCGACGCATCTTGAAAGCCCTTCTCCATAAATTCAGTTTTCGCCGCTCTTAGCAACCTATCTTTCACACTTTCCGATTTTTGCATAGCACTCTGTCCTTTTCAAAACATTTTCTGTATTTTATCATGAAACACACTTTTTAGCAACTCGAGCTAAAAAGTGTTTGCTATGCACAGATAATACAAAACAATATTGGCAGCTTATCTATTACGATAGTAACTTGCTAGCGCATCAATTAGCTCTTTTTTGGTATTTTCACGGCAAAACCTAACCCCTTTTACCAAGCAAATTGCCTCTAGCTCCTCTTTTGTATACCGTTTCCAGCGTTTTTCAAAACCCTCTAATGTTTCGGCATTGTAGTCAAGCGGCTCAAATTCCGACGATTCGCCAAATAGGACTATCAAGTTGCCGTCTGCATCCAACTTTGCGCTTGAGCAAACTATAATTCTGCCCTCGCAGTAATCGTCCTCATCCTCAATGCACTCCTCATCGTAGGGAACATCAATTTGTTCTGTCCAATAAATATCTTTTACCGTTACACGAATATAGCAAATATTACACAATTCCAAAAGCCGCCCTTCAATTTTTTGCTTGTACGGTTTTTTAATTATATTCCATTTACTATCGTGAATTAGCAAGTCGTCCTTATACCGCCTTGTTTTTTCATCAATGCGCAACTTAATATAGCCGCTCTTAACCCTTCGTTCAATGCAAGTGCCGCCTATAACCAACTCATCGTCAAACTCAAGGTTAACCTCAACAATCTCATTGTGATAAACCTTTACTGCCTCCATATTTTCAAGCACAAAATCTATTGCGTGTATATCCTCTAGCTTGAGGTTCGGAATTTCAATAAAATATTTTTTCATTGTTTTTTGCCCCTTTTTTTCGCCTTGCAAACTCTTTACAATCTGTTGCTTATCTATTATCTAAACTTCGCCAAAGGTAAAGGCTGGCAATACTGCGATACGGTTTCCATACCTCTGTTACCGCCAAACGCTCTTTTGCCGAAAGCTCTCTGCTTCTCCCATAAAGAATATTTATCGCCCGAGCCAAGCCGCCGTCGCCCTTAGAAAATATATCGAGCCGCCCGAGTGAAAATATAAGAAACATTTCCGCTGTCCACTCTCCTATGCCTTTTATCGCCGTCAACTGCGATACAACCGCCGTATCGGTCATATCGTCAAATTTATCAAGTGCCAAACTTCCGTCCGCCGCAGCTTGCGCAACATTCTTAATATAAGCGGCTTTATTTCGTGAAAGCCCCACACTGCGCAGTTTCTCATCATCTATTGCAAGTACTTTTTCCGCCGTCAACTCACCTTCTATCAAGCTCAAAAACCTATTAAAAATTGTATCCGCCACCTTGCCCGACAGTTGTTGCCCAACAATATTAGCTAGCAGCGCATTAAAATAACAGTTGAGCAGCTCATACTCAATGATGCCATACTTTTCAATCACTGCGCCCATTATCGGGTCAGATTTTGATAAATATTCCCTAACCTCTGTCGTGGCTGTTATGCTTTTTTTCAAGCTCATTATGCCTCTCCCTTTTATCCGATAATCTCCACAAGAAAGCCTTAAGCTTTTTGTTGATGTCTCCGTTCGGTCAATCATCGGAATATTTCAAAAAACTAAACCTCGAATGTTTAAATGAGGTTATCCTAATCTTCGGTAAGTTCTTTCAACAAAATTCTCATTTTTTTAATATAATGATTTTTAGTTTCTACAAAAGAGTGTTTTTGCTCAATGTATTTAGCAAGCTCAACGGCTAAAATCTTTCTATCTTCGCCCTCAGCATACTTAAGATATTCTGATAACGATAAATAATATTCCATTTGAAAATTATCATAAAGATTACTATCGATATTTTTATTTCTATAAGAATTTAATAGCTCTCTCCTCTCTTCGAATGAGGCTTGCACATGGTATAGTATTTTATGTTCATCAACATCATTATTGTATAACTTTAGGCGTTCCAAGGTTATATAACAATTACGATGAATGTAGCATTTAAACAATGTAATAAACTCAAAACTCTTGCCTTTATCAGTTTCTTCTTCAAGCATCTTGTCGCACAGGGTCAAAGATTCCCCTAGCAGCACTAGGTTTTTATCAATAATATTTTTTTCAAGACCTAGTTGCAAAACTTCGGGGTTCTCAAGTACTAAAATATATAAATATGTCAAATGTTCTTTAATCATAAGTTCTGCAAATGTCTTAAACTCTGATGCGTAAATTTGATTAAGCCCCTCTAACGCCTTTCTGTAGTCTTTCTCTAAATTATAATAATCAATCATACTTATTAACAAATTGTCGCCTTCCCTTTTAGTTTGTTCAAACAAACGCAAAGAGTGACTTGCTATCGAAAGTGAAAGGCTAAGCTCTTTTGATATCTGATTGTTATTTTTGTTAAACTCGGTTAGCAGCCTCGTTGCATCTTTTGCCATATCAAACATATATGCGGACTGAGTATAGAGCAAAACACACATTGCAATTTCGTAGTCTGAATAAAAATGAGCCACGGAATGATTACTAATTCTATGTTTGAGATCATCCCATCTATTTACCAACCCCATTTTATTCTCCAAAAATTCGAGTTTTTGTCGCTTTTCAAATAAGGCTACTATTTCTTCCGCAAGTTTAACAGTATCTTTGTCTGTGCTGACAATCTCTTCTGACCATAAACCTTGCAAGTTGGATGGAATATCGCCATCTTTCTTGCAAATATCTATATAAAATACATGGGTTTTATTAGTATCATATCTTGCCATTGTATAGCCAAGCTCAAACCATAAATTCCCACTTATGTTTTTGTCCTTGCGTTGAAAAAGTAAAATAGCTTGATTGCATTCTTTAAGCTGATTAATAACAGTTTGACCAACAAATGAGGAACAGCAGTCACCTTCCCTGCCTCCCACAATGCCTTTATATTCTTTCTCTCTTAGTTGTATTGCAACTTCTCTGGCAAGGGTAATTTCTGGCGACCAACCAATAAAAACTTTTCCTTTCATGATTTTTCCCCTTCAGCAATGATTTTTTTTGCTAAATGCTCTAGGGCATATTGTACCTCAACAAAAAAGTCACAAACTTCTTTCCCGTCCATTAGGGCATGGTGAACATTAACATTTAGGTTAATAAAAAACTTATCATTCCTTTGCGTGTATTTATCCCACAATATTCTTGGGATACTAAGCGAGGATTTATCCTGCAAAGGTAAAGGGTGAGTAATAGATGTAACCGAAATCCAAGGTATCGTAGAGATAAATAATAAATCCAATCTAGGGCTATTAAATTGCTTACTTTCACAAATTTCTTTCTTTCTTTTATGTATCTCCTTTTCTGCAATCTCATAAAACTCATTAAAGTTTTCGGAGAACTCTACTATTTGGGTTGTCAATTGCTCTGTGTCGTTTAAGATGACAAAGCTTGGGCTAACCTTTGGAAATTTAACAACTTTGTTTTCTAAAAGCCTATATAAAAATGCCTCGTTTTTGTTGCTTACTTGGGATATTATATACATAAATGCGATAAAGAAAGACTTTTTATTATCTTTGCAAACTTTTAGCAAATTTGTAACATCTATCTCTGAATTAATAGAAAAACAAGGCTGTAAAAATGAATTAAACCACTCATATTGAGTCTTTCGATTCCAAGTATCAATGTCAATTTCTTTCATAACAACCACCGGTCGGCTTTATATAAATGAAAAACCGCTATTTCAAGTTTACCTTTCTAATTAAATGGGTAGCACATAAACTTCTAGTGTTATAATAATGTAGCCTTTCTGCACATTTATCGCTTTAAAAAGCAGTCTTTAACTAAATAAAGTATAGCATTATTTGACCTATAATGCAACAATTATATTTTATACTCCTGTTTTTGTAAGATTATTAAGCTTTTTGTGTGCAAAAAACTTTTTGTTAATGACTATCGAGAATATAAGTAACTTTAAAGCTTTAGCTAGCTTTGGTACTAACTTTGTTTTGTTTTTGGCAATATTATCAGGTTGCATTATGGATAAAAAAGTGTATAATAAGAATATGATATATCACTAGAGTATAATTTCGTGAGGGTTGGTTTGGCTTATGTCTAAGTATAAAAAAATCTTTTACTATTTGATTGTAGCGTTGGGGCTTGCTGTCACCGTTACGATTATCATGCTGTTTTTGGTTTATGGCACAGAGCTTGCCGCATTGTATGATGTAATCGGCATAAGGATAGCTATGCTCTTTATGGCGGTACTATCTTTTTTATCTACAAGCCTTTTTAGCTTTTTGATTTATAGCCACAACCGCACGGCAAGAATCTCCAACGAGGACGCAAACAAAAGGGCAGAATTGTTTCGCAATATGCAGTTTTCATCTGCAAACTACTCTATTGTTGAATTTAAAATGAGTCTTTCTATTTATAAAGAATCCTCAAGGTATGTTTCCAAATTTATTGAAAAAGGTTCGTTTGAGTACCATATGCTTGAAGAAGGGGTTGCCGAAAGCGAAGTTTTGGATAATCCCAAAGCATTCAAATACATAACCATAAAAATCCCTTATGGTGTGGCAGAAGGCAAGTTACTTGGGCGGCTAATAATCAACCGTATACGATTTAAGCGTCAAGACAAGGAATACTTTTTTGTAACGCCCGAGTCGGAAAGCCTTTCTCACGCTTTTTTGCTGTTTAATGAAGTCACCCAAAACAACGATGCAATCATCAATTTGGTTGTTAGGAAAGACAGTGACTTTTTCAAGTTTGGGGCAATCAATGACTTTTCTAAAATCAAACTCAACCTTTTGGCGGTGAGCGTGTTGGGTGTGGCAATAGAGGGCATAAGTGAGTTGCACTTTACCAATCCCGAGCATAAAGAGGCAGACGGCAGCAATGTGTACAAGATAAACTCATCCACTTTCTTTCTTACCGACCAACCCCATATGGTAGAAACTATGCACAAAGATTTGTGGAACAGCTAAATATAAAATATTATAATTGCTAGTTTTGTTCCAAAAAAGCCCCTACTCTAGCGAATAGGGGCTTTTTCATATTGTTTATAAGGTTAAGTTAGGTAAAAGCAGAAACAATGCAACAATTATTTCTTGATAATCTAAACCCCAATATCAAGCAATGCGTTATACATTTGGGTAACAATGTTAGATATCCGCATTTAATTCCTCTCTAATTGAGCGCTGTATGATATCAATCTTCTACTTCTACTATCGTAACCTTGTCATTATCGCTTAACACCTCACCCTTTGCGCCTGTAAGCGTTGTGCCGTTTATTGTAACAGTCGCATATGCATTAGGGGTAACTCCCTCCCCTGCAGAGGCATGCTCACCTACCGCATAGCCGTTGGCGCTTGTAATACTTCCACCATTTACTGTTATGATAAGAGGTTCAAAGTAACCTACGGTGGGTTCCGCCATTAAGCCGTTGCCTGTTATGTTTGCACCGCTGCCGTGATATTGGGGTTCAGCATATTCTCCGTCTGCGGTCAGGATGCAGTTATTTAAGGTCAATGTGCCACTCTTAATATGGATACCGCTTGCTCCGTCAAAGGTGCAGTCTGTAAATTTATACTCATAGTTTGCTGCCAAGTATGCTCCGACGCTATCAGCACCGCCTCCCCCTCCGTTAAAGGAGCAGTTATTTGCGGTTATGGATGAGTCTTTAAATGCGCCGTTAGTGTAAAGTCCACCGTACCAACCGTTAACCGTAACATTATTTAAGGTTGCATTTAATTTATCATCGCCGTTAACCAAAATGCCGTACCAAAGAACAGACTTGTCTAACGCACCCAATGTGCCGTTTTTAATTTCTATATCTAGACTGTATCCGTCTTTATTTTTCAGGTCAATCTCATATTCGTATGTAAAGGTATTAAGGTCGATTACTAAATCGAGGTTTTGGGTATATGCTGCAATGCCTGTGTCTTTGTACACTTCGCCGTCTTCTATTTTGATGTCATTTAATAAGATTATACGGTCGGAGATTGTAACAGCCGCTTCAAACTCTGCCTTGGTGCTAACATAGCGATTTATAGCGTGAACATTATAGCAATTAATCTCAATAGCCTCTAAATCGATTGCTTCGACAGCTTCAATGGTTTCGCAAGCGTTAACAGTTTCAATAGCAGTGGTTATATGGCCGTTTAGAGTATCCCAATTGTCTTCGTTGTAGTCGTTTTCCGTGTAAGTCAATAAAATTGCATCAATGGCAGCTATCTTAACAGTCTTTGCCTCTGCAAGTATTGTCTTGTCCGACTTAGCAATTACTATCGTCAGCTCCTCGCTTACAACATCAAAATAATTATTACCGCCTGCCTTGGTTGCCTTTACAGTAAATTCACCCGCCTTTTTAATTGTCACCGTGCCGTCCTCTGCAACAGTTGCAATATCTTCGCCCGACAATTGTGTAAATGTAACTAAGCCTGTGCCGCTGCCGCCTGTAACCTCAAGCTCAAATGGGTCACTTTCATCATTCTTTCCTTCAACAGAAGTAATAACAAGTGGGTCTTGCTCTGCTTTGGTTATCGTTAGCGTGCCTTCCAATTCGACATCTATATTTTTATATTTGACTCTGGCGGTATATTCAATTACTATCGGGCTATCGTCGTCAAGGAACTCTTGCGGTATTTTGTCACCAAGAAGTGCCTTTGCCAAATCATATATGCTCACTGTATCAAGGGCAAGTTCTTTTGTTCCCAGCGTTAGTTTGCTGTTTGCACCAGCAAATTTTTGCAGTGCTTGTGCCAAACCGTTGGTAACAGTATCTACCAAGCCAATATCAACATTGTCGTAAAAGGTAACTGTGATATTTTCGTTAACATCTAACTCCGCAGTTATTCCTTCGTTGCTATTAATATTTTGAATCTCGGCATTAAGTTCGCTCAAAAAACTTTCCTTCGTGCCGTTTACCTTAAAGTTAAGTATGCCACTAAGTACAATAACTGCATTTTTATAAACAACATTTGCAGTATAATTTGCCACTACTGGTACGCCTTCGCTCAAGAACTGCTCGGGTGTAACTTCGCCAAGTAGCGCTCCCGCTAGCTCTCCAATATCCACAGTAGCGAGGGTGAAAGTATATTCGCCTATTGTAAGTGTGCTTTCACCACCTGCATCTGCAAGAAGTGCATCCACCAAAGCCTCTGCCGCAGTAATTACCAAGCCAATATCAATATTGTCGTCAAAGGTAACTGTAATATTTTCGTTATCATCTAACTCCGCAGTTATTCCCTCGTTGCTATTAATATTTTGAATCTCAGTACTAAGTTCGCTCAAAAAACTTTCCTTCGTGCCGTTTACCTTAAAGTTAAGTGTGCCGCTAAGTACAATAACTGCATTCTCATAAACAACATTTGCGGTATAATCTACCACTACTGGTACGCCTTCAAAGAATTGTTCTAGTGTAACTTCGCCAAGTAGCGCTCCCGCTAGCTCTCCAATATCCACAGTAGCTAGGGTGAAAGTATATATGCCTATTGTAAGTGTGCTTTCACCACCTGCATCTGCAAGAAGTGTATCCACCAAAGCCCCTGCAGTAGTAATTACTAGGTTAATATCAACAATGTCGTCAAATGCAACCATGATGATTTCGGTTTCGTCATCAAACTCCGCAGTTATTCCCTCGTTCTCATTAACGACAGCGATATCAGTTTGTAAATCCTCAACAAAAGCTGCTTTTTTATTAGACAACTCAAAGCTCATATCGTCTTTGCCTAAGTTTTCAGTAGGATATGTAGCGGCGTCATAAGTGTCTGTAATGGTAGGTTCATAGGCTGTTTTACCTTCCTTTGCATCCAAATAAGATATTCCGTCTTTTCCTCTGCTTGTATAACTATTACTTATTGTAAAAGTAGATGTTGTCTCCCCTGATTTTCCAAAATAAATGATATCAGTACCACTTATATTATCAAATATAGTATTGCTTATATTCATGCTGTCCGCTCTCATAGATGATTCAAAGTATACAGCATTTATACTATTTTTGATAACAGAATTTGTTATTTTAAAGCTTGTTTTTACATTTTCACCACCGTCTTGATTCTGTTCTGGGCTAAGAATTATTGCAGTTGCTACCCATTTAGCATCGACATAATCGCTATTTTCAATATAGAGGTTATTTGCGTTTATGGTAAGATTGCGATAGGGTGTAGACCTTGCATCAATACCGTTTGTAAGGTGATCAGCGTCGTTTTTTCCGTCGATATGCAAACCGTTTATATTAATAGTCTGGTCGCCGTACCCAGGAAAACTTGCAACCATAAGCCCTGTCCAGCCATAATTCTTTATCGTTACATTCTTGATTTCCGAGATTGTATTGCCGCCAGTTAGCAAATATAGTCCAGTCGTGTTATGCTCAGTAGCATCTACAACATTTTGTATTGTTACATTTTCAAGATTTATAGAGCTGCCTAAGCCAGCACCATAGTTGTATAAGTTTATTCCTCTGGCAATACCGCCGTTAGTGCCGTCTGCCAAAAAGCCGTCTATCGTAAGGTTTTTGATATTTACATGATTGGGATTATCTCCGCCCGTTTGAATAAACCTATGGGAACTCGGGTTACCCTTGCTTGCTGGTCTTAGCGTTACGCTGTCTTCACTAGCACCTTCAAGGGTTAGATTTTTGTATATTTTAAGTCCAATAGTGCCATCCCACTCAACTTGGTAGTCCCCAGCAGCTAGTGTAACTGTATCATTAGCATCTGCATCACCAACAGCCTCTTGAATTGTGTTGTAGCTTTTGCTTTTGGTCATATTAACAATGCCTGTTGGGTAGCCTAGCTCGCTTGTATCAAAGGTGAGCTTATAGGTTATCGTTTCGCTTGCCGTGCCATAAGCATATACAACATCTATGTCTATCGTAACTTCATTTAGCTCCGAAAGCCTTGCTTTGCCGTCTTCTGTCATCAAGGTTTTTAGTGATGATACAAAGTTAGCCAGCGTACTTTCTGTTTCGCCCGCTATACTTACAATACTTGTTCCTGCCAGCAAGTTGCTTGTTATCTCGCCAAACAAGTTCGTCATCTTGGTAGTTCCAACTATACTATCAATTTCTGTATCCAAATAGAAATCTTCATCTGCAACAAAATCTTCGGTATGCGCTTTGGTCAAACCGCTAGTATATGCTGTCAACCTTGCTTGGTTAGAATACTCAATCACTGTTGTATACCAAACTCCGCCTTTCCTATATATATAAGTATGGAGACCGTCTAGCTGTTCAAAGCTTGCATCCGTAGGTCTAAAGTATATATTAAATACTGTGTCCCCATCGGCAAGAACAGATTGCACATCAATTACTTTTGTCGGCTTTTGCCTAAATACCAAAGTGTCACCAGGAGTTGTATCTAATTGTACTATATAGTATAACCTATATATATCGTCCCCGCACTTTACTACTTCACCATTGTTTTGTAGTACTGCCTCCTGTACAACAGGCACTGCCCAATCAATAAATGCCTCATATCTTGTTCCGTTATTTAGCACTATCATATATTTATATGTGCCCGCCTCTCTTGTGAGAACATTAACCCTTAGTGAGGTGTTTGTGTCGGGGGTTATGTTAACATCAGTTTCGCCAAATGTTTCTACTATACTTGTGACATTATCGCTCGATAAGCTAATTAAGGTATCGCCCTCATAGAGTGCAAACTCCTCATATAGTTCTTTATTGTCAATTCCTCCAACAACAGTAGTGCCATATACAAATGATGCTCTATGTATAAGGTTAGCGTCACTAAATGTAAGGGTAAATGTTACCATATCGCTTGCTGTGCCATAAGCATATACAACAGCAATATTTATCGTAACTTCATTTAGCTCCGCAAGCGTTGTTTTGCCGTCTGCCTTCATCAAGGTTTTTAGTGATGCTAAAAAGTTAGTTTCCGTAGTTTCTATTTCGCCCGCTATGCTTACAATAGTTATTCCTGCGTGCAAATCGCTTGTTATCTCGTCATATAATGCCGTCATATCAGTAGTAGCTACAGTTATACTATCAATTTCTGTATCCAAATAGAAATCTTCATCTGCAAAATCCTCTTGGCTATCTAAATCGGTGAGAGTATCTGTATATTCTTTGAGTATCGTGTTGTCCGACTTAGCAATTACTATCGTCAGCTCCTCGCTTACAACATCAAAATAATTATTGCCGCCTGCCTTGGTTGCCTTTACAGTAAACTCACCCGCCTTTATAATTGTCACCGTGCCGTCCTCTGCAACAGTTGCAACATCTTCGCCCGACAACTGTGTAAATGTCACTAGCCCAGTACTGCTACCGCCCGTAACCTCAAGCTTAAATGGGTCACTTTCATCATTCTTTCCTTCAACAGAAGTAATAACAAGTGGGTCTTGCTCTGCTTTGGTTATGGTTAGCGTGCCTGCTACATAGGTAAAGCTGTAATTGCTGTCCGCTGCTCCCGCAGGGGTAAGTGTGTAAACTCCAACATCTTTGTTGGTGTTGGCTACAGTTGCAAGGGTATCTATTGCAGATTCATCATCCTCATAGACAAAGCCTGTGTATTCCACAACTAAATCGGGGTCTGTGCCGTATATTACCGTGTCACCCTTGTAGGTAGCGGTAAGTTCCTTCTTTTCTATGGTTAGCGTGCCTGCGACATAGGTAAAGCTGTAGTTGCTGTCCGCTGCTCCCGCTGGGGTAAGTGTGTAAACTCCAACATCAGTGTTGGTGTTGGTTACAGTTGCGGATACATCTATCACAGATTCATTCTCACCATAAACAAAGCCTGTGTATTCCACTACTAAAGCGGGTTCTGTGCCGTATGTTACAGTCTCACCCGTATAGATGGCGGTAAGTTCCTTCTTTTCTATGGTTAGCGTGCCTGCGACA
>JBAZCO010000018.1:0-22059 GCA_041654915.1 Clostridia bacterium
ATGAATGGATAATAAAATAGTATACAGCGGCATACAGCCAACGGGGATAATCACAATAGGCAATTATATTGGGGCAATCTCCAATTGGCTTAAATTTGGCGAGGGATACCGCTCTATATACGGCATAGCCGACCTGCATGCGCTCACTGTAAGACAAAATCCTGCCGAGTATAGGGCAAGGGCGCTCTCCTTTTTTGCACAATATATTGCGGCAGGGTTAGACCCCCAAAAGTCCGTGCTGTATTTTCAATCTCATGTTCCCGCTCACGCAGAGTTGACTTGGATATTAAATTGCTACACCTACATTGGCGAACTGTACCGTATGACGCAGTTTAAGGATAAGTCGGCAAAAAATGAGGATAACCTAAATGTAGGGTTATTAGATTATCCCGTACTTATGGCGGCGGATATACTTTTGTTTCAAACAAATTTTGTACCCGTTGGGGCAGACCAAAAACAGCATATAGAAATCACAAGGGATATAGCGATTAGATTTAACAACCTTTACGGGCAAACTTTTACCGTTCCCGAGCCATACATTCCCAAAGAGGGCGCAAAGATATTTAGCTTGCAAAACCCGCTATCCAAAATGAGCAAGTCCGACCCCGATGCCAATGCCTCAGTAGCGATAATTGAAGAACCCGACAGCATTATGCGCAAGTTCAAGCGTGCGGTGACCGATTCGGAGTCCGTTGTAGAGTTTAGAGAGGACAAGCCGGGGATATCCAATTTGCTTACTATATTTAGTGCAATGACGGAGCGGACGGTGGAAAGTTTGCAAGCAGAATACCACACGGCGGGATATCAAAAGTTTAAAAATGATGTGGGCGAGGCGGTTGTGGAGCGGTTAAGACCGATTAGGGAAAGCTATAAAAAATTGATAGCGGATAAGACTTATCTTGCCCAAGTTGCAAAGGCGGGAGCGGAGGAAGCGTCCCGCATTGCCGCAAAAACACTATCCAAGGTAAAGAGAAAGGTAGGTTTGGTGAACAAATAGTGTTTGGATATGTAGTTGCCGACAAGCCCAATATGTTAATGAAAGACTATGCCGCATACCGTGCTTATTATTGTGGGTTATGCAAGACTTTGGGCTTGTCCTACACACCTGTCACACGCTTTACGGTAAATTACGATATAGCTTTTCTCACATTGCTTGCGCACAATTACCGCAAAGTAACGCCCGAATTTAAAGATGAGCGGTGTATAGCGCATCCCGTTGGCAAGAGGTTTCCCGTTGTGCAGAACAATCCCGTACAAAAGGATGTTGCGGATATAAATATTATATTGGGGTATTATAAATCTCAAGACGATGTTTTGGACGGCGGCAGCGGCAAACACAGGGCGGCACGGGCATTTTTGAAAAACAAATACAAGAGGGCGGCAAAGCGTTTTCCCGCTCTTGCCAAATCGGTGGGAGAAAACTACGCTAAACTCAATGCGCTAGAAAAGGAACGGGAAGAAAACCTTGACAAACTTGCAAACTGCTTTGCAAACATCATGGTGGATGTGGGGCGAGCCGCCGCTAATAATGCAGATGAACTTCTTGACTCACTGTGCTATAATTTAGGGAGATGGATTTATATCATAGATGCCTATGACGACCTCAAGCGGGATATAAAAGAAAAGAAGTTCAACCCGCTTATCCCAAGCGGCAAGTTTGATGAGAGTGGGGAGCAAGCAATTTATGAGAAGGTGAAGTTTAACTTACAGCACGCCGTGGGGGAGATAATTGCCGCATATGATGCCATGGATATCACCGTTTCGGAAGGGGCAATTTCTAATATTATATATTGCGGGCTAAAGGCACGCACCAACCTTATTCTTGAAAGGAGGGGGGCAATATGCAAAAAAACCCTTTTATAATCTTGGGAGTGGCAGAGGATGTCACCCAAAACCAACTATATGAAGCGTACCGCAAACAGCGGGATAAATATATGGAAAAGCGTTTTGCGCCCGGCGACGAGGGTACAGAGGCTTGCGAAATGTTAGACCGAATTGAGGCGGCTTACCGTGAGGCGGACGGCATACTAAAAAACCGTCACTATATATCGGACGGTGGCTCAAAGGATGTGGAGGAGCTTATTCGAGAGGGGCGAATAGATGAGGCGCAAGAGGAGCTAGACAAGATAAAAAATAGAAATGCCGAGTGGCATTACTTTCAGTCAATGATATTTTTTAGAAAAAAATGGTACAACGAGGCGCACGAACAAATGCGCACGGCAATGGAGCTTGAGCCGCACAACTCCAAGTATCGTGAGGCATACGAGAGGTTAAACTCCCGTTTGGATATGGCAGAGTCGCACCAAAAGCGGCAAAGTTTTTATAATTCCCAAGGTGACGGGCGCTCTTATCGTGGGGCATATGATGACGGGCAAAGGCGTTCGGGCTGCACGCCGTGCGATTGTTGCACTAGCTTGCTTTGCGCAGACTGCTGTTGCGAATGTATGGGTGGCGACCTTATATCCTGCTGTTAAACAAGGGAATAAATCAATGAAAAAACAGGCTTTTTCCGCAAAGAAGTTGGCGCTTGCCGCTATGGGCGCATCGCTGTCGCTCTTGTCGGTAACTGCCGCCTTTTATATTAAAAACCTATCTTTAAGTTTTTATGTGCTTGCCGCATTGGGGCTGATGCTCCCGCTGTCGCAAAAATATTACCGTGAGGCGGCGCTTGCGTTTGTTGCGGTATCGGCAATAGGAGCAATATATACAACAATATACATACTTCCCTTTGTGTTGGTAACAGGGGGGTACACCTTTTTTGCGATAATTGCATACGAAAAAAAGATAAAAGCGGTTATAATCTACCCTATTGCGTTTGCCTATTCGCTCTTTATATTTTGGGTTTTTTACCAACTAACAAGCATATTATATGTGGATTTGGAGCGGCTCAACCTTGCAAAACTTTCCCCCGCACAGCTGTATATCGTGCTAAATGCGGTATTTTCGCTTTGTTTTATACTCTACCATATTCTCATTGTGCGGGTGTACCGCTACCTTTTGCCCTTATTTAAAAAAATATCGGGAAACAGATAACTTTTTAGTACCCAAGCGACACAGCGCCCGTTAGCATCACATTGTTAAAGTGTTCGTTTGCTATGCGGTAGTATATTATCTTGCCGTTGCGGCGGTAGGTAACCATACCCGCATCTCTCAACAGGCGGAGTTGGTGGGAAACCGTGGTTTGATTTAGGTCAAGTATCTTAGCCATATCGGTTACACAAAGTTCGGTAATCGATAGCGCAGATAATAACTTAACCCGTGTTACATCGGAAAAGACGCTAAAAAACGAACACATATCCGATAGTACCACATTGGACGGCAGATACTCTCTTATCAATGTAACTGCATTTGTGCTTGCTTCAATAATGTTATCCATAATTTAAACCTCACATTTATCTATGAGCATATAATAAATGATTACTAATGAGGAACAATCGGAGATGTAGCCGCATATTGTAATATACAGAGATTTTTTGTCGGAGGCGTATATGAATTGCAATAATAACTCACTTCTACCGCTATTACTGTTAATGTGCTGCTGCAACCCTTGCAATAGCGGGGTTGGCGGTGTAGACACGGGCTGCGGCTGCGGATGCGGCGACAACACCCTAGCAATTTGCTTGCTTATACTTTGTATGTGCAATCCTTGCGGAAACAACTGCAACTCAAACTGTAACATTTGACAAAGGAACAAATATATAGTAATATTTGTAGGCAATGGTATACATAGGAAACGATTGGGATGAAATTTTAGCAGAGGATTTTGCAAGCGGCGGCTACGCCGCTTTAAGGTCGTTCCTTGCTAACGAATACAAAACACAAACCGTATATCCAGATATGTACGATATTTTTAATGCGCTCAAAACCACCTCTTACGAGGATACCCGTGTGGTAATTTTGGGGCAAGACCCCTACCACAATCCCGGCGAGGCGCACGGAATGTGCTTTTCAGTTAAGGCAGGCGTAAAAGTTCCGCCCTCACTTGCCAACATATACAAGGAGTTGCAAGCGGATTTGGGTATCTTTATACCCAATAACGGATACCTCAAACCGTGGGCAGAGCAAGGAGTACTGCTTCTTAATACTATATTTACCGTGCGTGCAGGAGCGCCGCTGTCACATAAAAATAAGGGCTGGGAGACTATTACCGATAGCATTATCGCAAACTTGAACAACAAGCAAGACCCCATAGTCTTTTTGCTTTGGGGGGCTAATGCCCGCTCCAAAAAAGCGTTGCTCACCAACCCAAGTCACTATATTTTGGAGTCGCCGCACCCCTCGCCGCTTTCGGCTTACTACGGTTTTTTTGGCTCTAGGCACTTTTCCAAAGCCAACAAGTTTTTAAAGGAGAGCGGGTTTGCCCCAATTGATTGGCAAATCCCCAATATTTAAGGGAAAACAGGGAATTTTTGGGAGCGCCTTTAAGTGTTTTACGCAGCATTTTTGAGTTGTGGAAAAAGCTTATATATGGTATAATATATACACTTAATGTTTCGGAGGTAATATGAAAATAAGAGAAATTGCTAAGGTACTTAATGCCGAGGTCATTTGTTGTGAGGACAAACTTGACAGCGAAGTGGTTGCCGCTTGCGCATCCGATATGATGAGCGATGTTTTGGCATTTGTAAAAGACCATTCGGTATTGATAACAGGGCTTAACAATCCTCAAGTTATACGCACGGCAGAGATGATGGATATACTTTGCATTGTATATGTGCGTGGCAAAAAGCCTGACCCCATTAGCGTTAAACTTGCCGAATCTAAGGGTATAGTTTTGCTTTATTGCAGTGTGCGTATGTTTATTGCCTGCGGCTTGCTCTATGATGCAGGGCTTAGGGGCGGCGAGGTAAGCGTATGAGCGAGGTGCTTCGCTACGAGTTTGATGTGGACGGCGATAATTTTGTTTCTGCCGGTACTGCAAGCGAAACAATCAAACATAACCTAAAAAAACTAGGGCTGCCTCCCGACCTCATAAGGCGAGTTGCAATCGTAATGTACGAGGGCGAAATCAATATGGTAATTCACGCTAAAGGCGGCAAGGCATTTGTCGAGATATCGGGCGAAGAAATAAATATATCACTTAAAGATACTGGTCCGGGGATTCCCGATATTGGGCTTGCCATGAAGGAGGGCTACTCCACCGCACCCGATAAAATACGCTCTTTGGGATTTGGCGCAGGTATGGGGCTGCCCAATATGAAAAAATATAGCGACAGTATGGAGATTTTATCCAAAGAGGGCGAGGGAACAACAGTAAATTTAAAAATCAATATAAATAGGGGATAGTACAACATAAATAGAGGATAATGCAATGTCCAAACAACTGCACACCGTAGTTTTAGATGCCGATAAATGCAAGGGCTGTGTCGCTTGTATGAAGAGGTGTCCCACAGAAGCTATACGGGTGAGAAACGGAAAAGCAAAGATACACTATGAAAACTGCGTGGGCTGCGGCGAATGCGTGCGCATATGTCCTCATAATGCAAAAAAGGCCTCTTATGACAGTTTTGAGGTGATAAAAGACCCCAAATACAAATACAGGGTAGCGCTGCCCGCCCCCTCTTTATATGGTCAGTTTGAAAATTTAGAAAATCTTAATTATCTTTTAGAAGGGTTTTTGGCGCTTGGGTTTGACGATGTATTTGAAGTTGCAAGGGGAGCGGAGCTGATATCCGAGCAAACACGCAAGTACCTGGAACAAAACAAGGTAAAAAAGCCGGTAATCAGTACAGCCTGTCCCGCTGTGGTGGAACTTATTTTAATACGATTTCATAATTTAAAGGATAACTTGTTGCCGCTGCTTACTCCTGCCGATGTTTCGGCAAGGATTGCAAGAGAGCAGGCGGTAAAAAAGACAGGTTTTTCTCCCGAGGAAATAGGGATATTTTTCATATCCCCTTGTCCTGCAAAAGTGCATGCGCTCAAATCGGGAATGGGGCTAAAACAGCCGCCCGTAGACGGAGTGCTTTCTGCGGCGGAGCTGTATTTTTTATTGTTAGATGCAATGAAAACGGTTGGCGAGCCACGAGATATATCGCAGATAGGGGTATTTGGCTTGAGTTGGGCTACATCGGGGGGCGAGGCGGCATCACTGTTAAAAAACAAGTATCTTGCCGCAGACGGTATGGAAAATGTGGTTAATGTCCTAAAAGAATTGGAAAACGGCAAGCTTTCCGAACTGCAATTTATCGAACTAAACGCTTGCGTGAGCGGCTGTGTGGGCGGGATACTCAACATAGAAAACCCCTTTGTGGCAAAGGCAAAACTAAGAATATTAAGAAAATATCTGCCTGTTAGCAAAAACAGTCTTGCCGACTACGGTTATAGTGACAACTTTTATTATTGGGAGCAGCCGCCCCAAGTGCAAGATGTGTTAAAGTTTGACCAAGATTTAGACGAGGCTATGAAAAAGCTTGCCAAAGCCAACAAGGTTATGGAACTTTTGCCGCTCCTTGATTGCGGCAGTTGCGGTGCGCCGTCTTGCCGTGCGTTTGCCGAGGATGTATCCGAGGGCGAGGCAAAACTAAACGAATGTCATAGGATAGATATGGAGAAGCTTTTATGAATGTAGCAGAACTTGCAAAGATACTAGGTGCAGAGTTTAAGGCAACGGGAGATGTTTCTAGAGTGGTGAGCGGCGGTTATGCAGGCGACTTTTTAAGCTTTGTTATGGGACGAGCGCCCGAGGACTCCGCTTGGCTTACCGTTATGTCCAATATAAATGTTGCGGCGGTTGCCATTCTTGCCGAAGTGTCGGTAATTGTGCTGTGCGAGGGGGTCAAGGCGGAAACTCCGCTAATTGCAAGGTGTAAAGAAAAGAACATCAACCTTTTGGAAACTGCTTTGGATATCTTTTCGGCAGCAAGAGAATATATAAATAACGGCGGTTAAATGCAAATATATTACGATTTTCACATTCATTCCGCCTTGTCGCCCTGTGCCGATAAGGATATGACCCCTTTGAATATTGCCGCTATGGCATCTGCAAAAGGGTTGGGGGCAATAGCGGTAAGTGACCATAACTCAATAAAAAATGTTGCCGCCACGATGGAATGCGGCAGTGCTTTTGGCATTACGGTACTCCCCGCAGTGGAGGTGCAGACAGCCGAGGACATACATATTCTTGCGCTCTTCCCTACATACGAAAAGCTTGAGGCATTTTTTACGCTCCTAAAGTTTCCAATTATCCCCAACCGCCCAGATATTTTTGGGGAACAGTTAATTATAAATTCGGACGGCGAGATAGTGGGCAAAGAGGAAAACCTGCTGCACACATCGGCAACTATCGGCATTTATCAAACAGCGGAGCTAATTATAAAAATGGGGGGTAAAGCAATCCCCGCACACATAGACAGAGAGGCTAACGGCATTCTTGCTATCTTAGGAGATGTTCCTCCGGACCTCACGATATCGAGGCTGGAGTTTTCTCCGCACGCAACGGATGAACTTATGCAAAGATATGCACAGTACAAGCGCTTGGTTAATTCCGACGCTCATTGCCTGCTAAATATATCAGATGCGGTAAACTGCATAGAGGCACAAGACAGTTCTATTGAGAAAATCTGGGAAATATTGTAAAAGTTAGCAAAAACTAACTCTAATTGCCCTCAAATAGCCGCTAATTGGCAAATATGAGTGCGGAATATGGGGCGAAAAGCGGTTAATATTCTTGTGTTAAAATTAAATATATTGTATAATACATATGGTAAAAAAATTAGGAGGTTACTATGGCTAAAATCAAGCTTACCAAGATTCCTTTCAAAGCGGATGCCGCTAAAGAAAAGGAACTTAGGGAAAGGCTATCCTCAACAAAAACAATGAAGGGAGGGCTGATGCCCTCTTTGCAAGCGGCGCAAGAAATTTACGGATATCTTCCAATAGAGGTGCAAAAGATTATCGCAACCGAATTGAATATCCCACTTGAAGAAATTTTTGGCGTTGTCACATTCTATTCACAATTCACCCTCAATCCACGAGGGAAATATCAAGTGTCGGTATGTATGGGTACGGCTTGTTATGTTAAGGGCGCAGGTGATGTGCTAGAGAAGTTGGAAGAAGTTATAGGGCTAGCCGCAGGCGAGACCACCGAGGACGCTAAGTTTTCGCTTGCTGGCACAAGGTGCATAGGTTGCTGCGGACTTGCTCCCGTTATGACGGTCAACGACCAAGTCTTTGGCAAGGTTACCAAAAACGATATGCCAAAGATTATGAAACCTTTCCTTACTGCCGAATAAGCAATGAGGGAACTTAGCCTAAATGTCCTAGACATAGCCGAAAACTCGGTTGCCGCAAATGCGACGCTCATAGAAATAAACATCAGGGCAAAAAGCAATATTCTTGTTATCGAGGTAAAAGATAACGGCAAGGGTATGACAAGCGAGTTTTTAAATAGGGTTACCGACCCCTTTACCACAACCAGAACAACCCGTGATGTGGGAATGGGGTTGCCGCTGTTCAAACAGGCGGCAGAACTCTCTGGCGGGCGCTTTCAAATTGACTCACAAGTTGGCAAAGGCACAAATGTATATGCGGAATTTCAAATAGACCACCTGGACAGGATGCCCCTTGGCGATATTGGCGAAACCGTGTCCGCACTAATTATGACAGCGCCGCATATAGACTATATTTTTCATTACTCGGTGGAGGATGCCTCTTTTACTCTGGATACCAGAGAGGTTAAAGAAACGCTAGACGGCATTCCCATAGAAAGCATTGAGGTCACCGCCTACCTCAGGGAATTCCTAAAAGGCAATATTACGGAAACAAACGGAGGAATTGCACTATGAAAACATTGGCAGAGCTAAAAGCTATAAGAGATAGAATGCAGGCTCAAATAAATACACGAGAAAGTGTAGACCCAGCAAGCGACATTAGAGTCGTTGTGGGTATGGCAACCTGCGGCATAGCGGCAGGGGCAAGACCCGTGCTTAGCGCATTTATAGACGAAGTGTCAAGGCGCAACTTAACTAATGTCAAGGTTACCCAAGCGGGCTGCCTTGGTATGTGTAAGCTTGAGCCTATGGTAGAAGTTTTTGTCCCCGGGCAAGAAAAAGTTACCTATATCTATGTCACCGAGGATGCCGCCAGGCAGATTGTAAGCGAACATATCGTAAACGGCAACCCCGTGATGAAATATGTTGTCGGCAACGAATAAAGGAGGAGCGTGTAATGTTTAGAAATCATATTCTTGTTTGCGGCGGAACAGGCTGTTCCAGCGGAAAAAGCGGTTTGATATTCCAAGCCCTCGAGAAAAGGCTCAAAGACGAAAAGTTAGACGAAGATGTAAAAGTTATATATACCGGCTGTTTTGGGCTGTGCGCAAGCGGTCCTGTTGTGGTTGTGTATCCCGAAGGCGCATTTTATGAGCATGTCAAAGTTGAAGATGTGGATGAAATAGTATCGGAGCATATTATAAAGGGAAGAATAGTCGACAGACTGCTCTACAAAGACCCCACTCATCAAGACGATATCCCCAAGTCGCTAAACGAAACGCAGTTTTATAAAAAACAAAAGCGGGTAGCACTTCGCAATTGCGGACTTATCGACCCAGAAAATATTGACGAGTACATTGCCTTTGACGGCTATCAAGCGCTTGGCAAGGTGCTGGAAGAATATTCACCTCAAGATGTAATAGATGTCCTAAAGGCATCCGGTCTTAGAGGGCGGGGCGGCGGAGGTTTCCCCACAGGTCTTAAATGGCAGTTTGCAAAGGACGCTGTTGGCGATATCAAGTATGTATGCTGTAACGCAGACGAGGGCGACCCCGGCGCATTTATGGACAGGTCTATATTAGAAGGCGACCCCCATGCGGCAATAGAGGCAATGATAATTGCAGGCTATGCCGTTGGCGCAAAGCAAGGATATGTCTATGTGCGTGCAGAATATCCCATAGCAGTTAACAGACTTAATATTGCAATCGAACAAGCCAAAGAATACGGACTGCTTGGCTCTAACATAATGGGTTCGGGGATTGAGTTCAATCTAGATGTAAGACTTGGCGCTGGCGCATTTGTTTGCGGCGAAGAAACAGCGTTAATGACATCAATAGAAGGCAACAGGGGCGAGCCAAGAGTGCGTCCTCCGTTCCCTGCGCATAAAGGGCTGTTTGGCAAACCCACCGTACTAAACAATGTGGAAACCTATGCCAATATCCCCCAAATACTTCTTCACGGCGCAGAGTGGTTTTCCTCTATGGGTACGGAGAAATCCAAGGGTACTAAAGTTTTTGCACTAGGCGGCAAAATCACCAATACGGGTCTTGTAGAGATACCTATGGGTACCACATTGCGCACTATCGTAGAGGAGATAGGCGGCGGCGTTCCGAATGGAAAGAAGTTCAAAGCGGCACAGACGGGCGGACCTTCGGGCGGCTGCATACCCCCCGAACATCTTGATGTGCCAATAGATTATGACAACCTCATAGCCATTGGTTCAATGATGGGTTCAGGCGGACTTATCGTTATGGACGAGGACAATTGTATGGTGGATATCGCCAAATTTTTCCTTGACTTTACGCAAGAGGAGTCTTGCGGCAAGTGCGTGCCTTGCCGTGTGGGAACAAAAAGATTGCTAGAATATCTAGAAAAAATAACCGAGGGTAAGGCAACTCTTAAAGATTTGGAAGATATGGAAGAGCTATCCTATTACATAAAGGACAGCGCTCTTTGCGGTCTTGGGCAAACTGCTCCCAATCCCGTATTGTCAACCTTAAAATACTTCCGTGACGAGTATGTTGCCCATGTGGTGGACAAAAAATGCCCCGCAGGTGTATGTAAGGCGCTTTTGGAGTACTTTATTACCGATAAATGCACAGGCTGCACATTGTGCGCAAGAAAATGTCCCACCAATGCTATCACGGGTGCTGTCAAACAAAAACACATCATCGACCAATCCAAATGTATCAAGTGCGGCGTGTGTCAAGATGTTTGCAGATTTGACGCAGTTATCAAACAGTAAAGGAGAAAGCTAAATGGAAACGAAAATGATTAATTTGAAAATAAATGGCATTCCCGTATCCGTTCCCGCAGGAACAACCATATTGGACGCTGCCAAAAAGCTTAATATAAGAATTCCCACCCTATGCTACCTTCGTGACATCAACGCAATAGGCGCTTGCCGTGTATGCGTGGTGGAAGTGACGGGCGCAAGAACACTTATCGCATCTTGTGTGCACCCTGTAAGCGAGGGTATGGAAGTTATTACCAACAGCAAGAGGGTATTGGACAGCCGCAAAACTACGGTTGAACTCATTCTATCCAACCACGACAGAAAGTGTCTTTCCTGCGTGAGGAATACCAACTGTGAACTTCAAACTCTAGCCGACCATATGGGTTGCGAGGACGGCAAGTTTGCAGGTGTAATGAGTGTTGCCGAAAGGGACGAAACCACCCCCTATCTTGTTAGGGATAACAATAAGTGTATTCTCTGCCGTCGTTGTGTTGCCGCCTGCAGCCAATACCAAAGTGTATCGGTAATAGGGGCAAATAACCGTGGGTTTGATACCTATATCGGCTGCGCATTCGATAAGGGCTTGAACGAAGTTCCCTGCGTGGGTTGCGGGCAGTGCATAAATGTTTGCCCAACAGGCGCTCTGCGTGAGAGGGATGAGCTAGACGACCTAATTGATGCTTTCAATGATAAATCCAAATATGTGCTTGTCGGCACAGCGCCGTCCGTAAGGATAGGGCTTGGCGAGGAGTTTGGTATGGGCATGGGGCATAATGTGGAAGGCAAAATGGTTGCCGCCCTCAAGATGCTTGGCTTTAAAGATGTATTTGATATCAATATGACCGCCGACCTTACTATTATGGAAGAAGGTACAGAATTCTTGGACAGAGTGAAAAACGGCGGCGCATTGCCTATGTTTACAAGCTGTTCCCCCGCATGGATAAAATTTGTTGAACACTTCTATCCCGAGTTTATTCCCAACCTTTCAAGCTGTAAATCCCCCCAACAGATGTTTGGTGCGGTTTGCAAAACCTACTATGCGGAAAAGCTTGGCATAGACCCCAAAGATATGGTAGTAGCGGCAATTATGCCCTGCACAGCCAAAAAGTTTGAAAAACAACGCTCGCACCAAAGCGCAGCGGGTGTTCCCGATATTGATATAGCTATAACCACCAGAGAGCTTGCAAGACTTATTAAGCGTCAAGGCATCTCCTTTACCGATTTGCCCGATATGCCCTTTGATACCCCTCTTGGCATAGGCTCAGGCGCAGGACTGATATTTGGCGCAACGGGCGGAGTTATGGAGGCGGCGCTAAGGACGATATCCGAACTTGTTGAAAAGAAACCTCTAGAGAGCGTAGACTTTAAAATGGTTAGAGGCACAAAAGGCATAAAAGAGGCAACTCTCGAACTTGTGGGTCAAAAAGTCAATGTGGCGGTTGCCAGCGGACTTGCCAATGCAAGAGAGCTTATGGAAAGGATAAAGAGCGGAGAGGCAAACTATCACTTTGTGGAAATAATGAGTTGCCCCGGCGGCTGTGTAAACGGCGGAGGACAGCCAATAAAGACGGCATATGTGCGAAATAACGAAGATATACAAGCACAGCGTGCTGCCTCTATCTACAATATGGATGCGGCTATGACACTAAGAAAGTCACACGAGAATCCAGTCATCAAGGAGCTTTATACCTCTTATTTTGGTGAACCTAACAGCCACAAGGCGCACGAGATACTCCATACGGAATATGTAAAGCGTGACAATTATTAATAAAAAGGGCTTTACGGGCGGTCATTATGACCGCCCGTAAAATAATGAGAACAATATGGCGCAAAAAAAATGGTACAATAATAAACGGAAGAAAAAAGGACCGGCGGACAACTATGTTCCGCCGTTTGATGCAGGACTTTTGGCAGAGCCAATAGAAAATTTAGAACTCACCGCAGAGGTGATGGAAAAGCTTAAAAAAGGCAATGTCCTCACCCTTCTTGATGTTGCAAAGAGGCGGGAAAAAGATTTTTATACAATATCTACTTTTAACAAAAGAAACTTGTTTGAACTCAAGAATGCAGTCAAGAAAAAGAGATTTAAGTTGCGGCCCAACGAGGAAAAACCCCTTGCCGAAAAATCCGAGGAACAAGACCGCCATACCCGTAGCAAGAAAGTTAGTGAAAGGGGAAGGGGCGGCAAGCTTAGCAAAGAGCGTAGATTTGATGCTGATGTTAGCGAAAAGCGTACCAAAGAGGAGCGTGAAAAATTGCGCCCTCCCAAACCCCGTGTCCAACAAGTACAAGATATTTATATCAAGATAAATAAAAACGGCAAGTGGGGCTTTGCCAACCGCTCTGGCAGGGAAGTCGTAGCCCCTATATATGACGAAGTATTTACCTATAAAGAGGATGTATGCTGTGTGGAAAAGAACGAGCTTTTTGGCTATATAGATAGGCAAGGAGAGGAGATTATTCCCATAATGTACGAATGCGCCTCTAGCTTTAGCGAGGGATACGCTTGTGTTTATAAGGGAGGTTATTGCGGCTATATCAACAAGCAAAACGAGGTGATAATCGACTTTAAATTTGATGCAGGCACTGCGGTTATTGACGGCGGTTGCCGAGTGAAAAGAGATGGCAAATGGGGAGAATTAATAGTAGCCAACCCCTACGAAATTAGGTGGATTAACTAGGGCAATGAAACGCTTAGCTATCTTTTTGTTGGTAATTTTTGCTCTTTTAGTAGGTTGTATTCCTACCTTTTTACAGGGTAAAAACAGCTTTGCCTTGGCAGATGCAGACACAGTTTATAATTCAAAATCAAGCACGAATAAAGAGTTTAGGTCAGTGGAAAACTGCTTAGCATATGCAGAGCAAAACGCTGCCAGCACAACAATTTTTAATTTTGAAAAAAATCAAAAAGTTCAAGTTTCGGATACCCAAACAATAGATATGGTAGCTTGGTGTGAGGTTATCACGCCAAATGGAAAGGGCTACATAGAAGCCTCTAGATTATATGAATATCGCCCTCCCGTCACCTATTCTTTTCACAGCGCACGGGCTACTGTGCAAAGGGCGGGCGAAACAATTCACCTATACAACTTGCCCCAAGGCGAACATATCCAAACTGTCTATGACGGCGCAGCCATCACCGTACTGGAGAGGGGAGAGGAGTTTTCTGGTATAATATATCAAGGCAAAAAATACTATATAATGAATGCCAATATAGCCACGGGACTTACTTACTATCAGCGTACTGCGTTCATAATAGGCTGCATTGCCGTTGCGGCAGTTGCTCTCACTGGCGGTTTGGCTTATATCAATAAAAATAAAGTGGCAGGTAAAATCAAAAAGTGAGTTGGTGGGAAATAGTTTTAGTTGGACTTGGTGTTGCCGCTGATGCCTTTGCCGTATCCGTGTGCAAAGGACTTTACATAAAACAATTTAGTTGGAAAAAGGCTGTAATTGTTGGTTGCTATTTTGGGCTTTTTCAAGCGGCAATGCCGCTAATTGGATACTTCATAGGTGCGGCTTTTAGCAAATATATCATTACTTTTGACCATTGGGTAGCTTTTGCGCTCCTTGGACTTATCGGGGGGAGGATGATTTTTGACGCTGTCAAAAAAGACCGTGAATGCGCTATCGAAAGCGAGGAAGCAGAAAAACGGGCATCTCTTGCTTTTAAATCTATGGTTGCCTTAGCCTTTGCCACAAGTATTGATGCCCTCACCGTCGGCATCACTTTTTCTTTTCTCCCCGTTAACATTTATGCCGCTATCGCTATCATAGGAATCATCACCTTTGCAATGTGTGTCGCTGGCGTTAAATTAGGTAGCGTTTTTGGCAAAAAGCTTAGGTTCAAAGCAGAGATTGTAGGTGGTATCATTCTTATCTTGGTGGGTGTTAAAATTTTGATTGAACACTTGATTGCCACCTAGCTATTCGTAAACTATTTTCACCTTTGGTTTTGCTTTCAAAACCACCGTGAATTTAAATTGATTAATATTTACTTTGTTTTTACTTATTTTTATCTTTTTCATTTTAAAAATACTTTTTTATAGACATTATTAAAGGGCTTATGATATAATGAAATAATCAAATGATATCGTGCTGCGGAGGGAATCCCTATGAAAAATTATAAAAAGTTTTTGCTTCTTCTAGTTGTATTCATTATACCTACCATATTAATTGCTTGCGATGGTTTCAGCTTTGGATATGATATTGTCTTTACGGTAGACGAGGAAGTATACGATACCGTACATTTGGGAGATGATGGTCAAATTGTTTTGCCAAATGACCCTGTCAAAGAGGGGCATATTTTTCAAGGTTGGTATTGGGATAAAAATGTGTGGGATATGCCCTTTTATGAGGACGATATCCCCGATTCTTTCAAAACCAAAACAATGAATATTTATGCCCTATGGGAAAAGGAAGTATATACGGTTATTTTCGATGGCGCCGGGGGAAACCTTGTAAGCGGCGAGGAAGAACAACAAATTAAGTATGGCGACAGCGCCGTTGCCCCCGTTTACGACAGAACGGGGTATACATATACTTGGGATACCAGTTTCGACAGCGTTTCTCAAAACCTTGTTGTTACTGCCAATTGGACAATCAAATCTTATACCGTTACTTTTAATCGCAATGGCGGCGAACTTGTTGAGGGCGAAGAGTCACAAACTATTGAGCACAATAGTAATGCGATAGCGCCCGTTTTTGCAAGAAAATTCCATACATATACTTTCGATAAGAGTTTTGAAAATGTTACATCTAATATATCAGTCACAGTTATTTGGACAATAGATTCATACACCGTCACCTTTGATGCAAACGGTGGTGAGCTTGTGGGCGGAGAGCAGGAGCAAACCGTAGAACACGGGACAAATGCCGCCTCACCTATATTTGAAAAATTTGGATACACCCTGTCGTGGGATAAACCTCTTACTAATATCATAGAGGACACCACAATTACCGCCGTTTGGACGATAAACGAATACACAGTCACTTTTGACGGCAATGGCGGAGAGTATGTTTCGGGCGAAACCGAGCAAGTTGTTCAACACGGTTCATCGGCAATAGCCCCTGTCTATCAAAAAACGGGTTATACCCAAACTTGGGGAGATGTCAACCTTGATGCCATTATTGACGATATGGCGGTTAGCGTTGTCTGGGTTATCAATAAGTATGATGTCCAATTTGTATTGGATGACTATGACCCAACCGAACACATCAGCGGCGATTTAGTACAAGAAATACAATATCTAGATGCGGCAGTTGCCCCCGTATTTGAAAGAGAGGGATATACTGTTGTTTGGGCAGAGGATTTCCAAAGCATCACAGGCGACACCAATATTATAGGCAGTTGGCAAATTAATACTTATAAAGTAACTTTTAAAGCCAACGGCGGTGTGCTAGTTAGCGGCATAGATGTGCAGTATATACCATATACAAGTTCGGCAATCGCCCCTCAATTTGAGAAAGACGGCTACGACTTTGTTAATTGGGATGTTGGATTTAACAATATCAAAGAAGATACCGAAGTAACCGCAATTTGGACAATCAAGACCCACACCGTCACTTTTGACGGTAATGGCGGCGAGCATATTTCGGGCGAGCTTACACAAACAGTAGAACATTGGGGCGAGGCAATTGCGCCTGTGTTTGAAATGGATGGATATAATTTATCTTGGGATATATCCTTTAACAATATCACTTCCACCACAGAAGTGATTGCAGTTTGGACAATCAAGACCCACACCGTCACTTTTAATGCGGACGGTGGCACGCTAGTTTCTGGAACAGGTTCCCAAGTTATCGAGCATTGGGGAGCGGCTATTGCACCTGAATTTGAAAAAGACGGCTACGACTTTGACGGTTGGGATGTATCGTTTGATAATATCACATCCGACACCGAGGTAACCGCAACTTGGGCAATCAAGACCCACGCTGTCATTTTTAATGCGGGCGGCGGCGAACTTGTTTCTGGAGTGGAATTCCAAGTTATCGAGCATTGGGGAGCGGCTACTGCACCTGAATATGAGAAAGAAGGCTACAACTTTGACGGTTGGGATAAAGAATTTAACAATATCACCCAAACCATAACCGTTACCGCACAATGGGCTATCAAAACCTATACCGTTACTTTTGACGGTAATGGCGGCGAGTATATTTCGGGTGAGCTTATTCAAACTGTCGACCATTGGGGCGAGGCACTTGCTCCCGTGTTTGAAGTGGAAGGACATAATTTATCTTGGGATGTACCCTTTGATAATATCACTTCCGACACCGAGGTAACAGCTGTTTGGACAATCAAGACCCACACTATTACATTCTCTACCAACGGTGGCTACTATGTTTCTGGACAGATTACCCAAGTAATTGACCATTGGGGTACGGCAGTAGCGCCTGATTTTGCAAAAGAAGGCTACAACCTTGTCGGCTGGAATAAGCCACTTGACAACATCACCGAACCCGCCACAATTGCCGCAATTTGGGAGATTAAAACATACCCTGTTATGTTTGACGCAGAAGGCGGCACTCGTATTGGGGGCGGCGAACTGTTCCAAACCATAGAACATTGGGGAGCTGCCAATGAGCCAATACTCGAGAGAGAAGGCTATAACTTTATCGGTTGGGATAGGGCGTTTGATAATATCACCGAACTCACTATCGTAAATGCTATTTGGCAAATCAAAACTTATACCGTTACATTTGAGCTTGACGGCGGCACTCGTATTGCGGGCGGCGAACTTGAACAAACCATTGAACATTGGGGAGCGGCAACTGAGCCCGTAATCGAAAAAGAGGGATACCACCTTATCGGTTGGGATATCCCATTTAATAACATCACTCAAAAAATCACCGTTTCTGCAATTTGGGAAATTAATACCTACACGGTGACTTTTGATGAAAACGGCGGCAGCCTTGTGTCGGGAGAGCTTGTTCAAACTGTAAAGCATTGGGGAGCGGCAACCGAACCCGTAGTTGAGAAAGAGGGATACCATCTTATCGGTTGGGATACCCCATTTGATAATATCCTTGATAACACAACAGTTACCGCAATATGGGAAATAAATACCTACTATGTCTTCTTTGACGGCAACGGCGGACATTTTGAATACGGACAACTTATCCAAACCATAAAGCATTGGGGAGCGGCAGAGCCACCTACATTCACAAGAGATAAACACGATTTTGTCCGTTGGGACGGCGGAGATATTAATAACATAGTGGGCGAAACTTACTTCACAGCAGTTTGGTGGCACAGAGTGTACGAACTTACTGTACCAAGTAAAGTAAACTATGTTTACAACGAGGAGTTAGAGTTAACGGGCGGCAAGATAACAGAAAACTATCTGGACGGCTCAACCCGAGAAATCGACCTAAGCGACAGCTTGGTAACAGTCGAAGGCTATAATAAAGCGGTTATCGGCGAACAAACTATCACCGTTACATACGATAATCTATATATAGATTCATATATAGTAACAGTCGCAAAGGGTATTAATCCCACCCCTGTTCCCGAAACAAAAACAGTAGATTTTGCAGAAGGTATGACTCTTAGCGATATCGCACTAGAAAACGGTTGGAGATGGGAAACCCCCCAAACGGAAGTTTTTGCAGGCACAACAATCCACACCGTTATCCTAGACGAAACAGCAGTTTATCTGGAAAAAATCGACACCGTCAGCGTCACAGCAAACAAAATACTCAACCCTGGTACAGTATCTGTAAATGATATTATTTATGGTGAGGTATTAATAGTAACCACAAATAATGTTGCAGAAGACCCAACAGTCACCACAAAGTACAAGCTTACAATCGAGGATGACAACACTTACACCGCAACTGCACCCACCAATGTTGGAGAATATACTATTCAAATAACATTTGGTGAAACAGATAACTACAACGAAACCGTTGTAACGAATACCTTTGCAATAACCCCAAAAGCAATTACGGTAACAGTGGATGCTGACCAAACAAAGACATACGGAGAGGATGACCCGATGTTTACCTATGCCGATGTAGCATTGGTGGGAGAGGATACATTCACTGGCAGTTTGTCAAGAGCAGAGGGCAACGATGTAGGCGATTATGCAATTACCCAAGGCACTCTTGCACTTAGCACAAACTACACCCTAATCTTTATTGAAGGCACAACCTTTGCAATCACCGAGAAAGCTATTACAGTAACGGTACACGCCGACCAAAGAAAGGTATATGGCGAAGGTGACCCCATTTTTACCTATGATACCGATGTAGAATTGGTGGGTGCGGATGTGTTCACAGGCAATTTGGCAAGAGCAGCAGGCGAAAATGTAGGAACTTACGCAATTACCCAAGGCACACTTTTGCTTAGCGCAAACTACACTCTAACCTTTGTTGAAGGCACAACCTTTGAAATAATTGCAAAAGCTATTACGGTAACAGTAGACGCCAACCAAACAAAAACATATGGCGACAGCGACCCCACTCTTACCTATACACTAAGCACACCTTTAATAGGTACTGACTCCTTTGAGGGCATCCTAACGAGAGAAACGGGCGAAAATATAGGAACATATGCCATTAACCAAGGCACACTTTCGCTTAGCACTAACTACGACCTAACATTTGAAGGTGCAACCTTTGAAATAACCGCAAAGCCTATTACGGTAACAGTAGATTCCGAACAAACCAAAGTGTACGGCGACCCCGACCCCGTATTTACCTATACTCCTAATGTAGCATTGGTAGCAGGTGACACCTTTAGCGGCAGTTTGTCAAGAGCCACGGGCGAAGATGTAGGCAATTATGCTATTAACCAAGGCACACTTGACCTTAGCGCTAACTACGACCTAACATTTGTAGGTGCAACCTTTGAAATAACCGCAAAGCCTATTACGATAACAGTAGATTCCGAGCAAACCAAAGTGTACGGCGACCCCGACCCGCTCCCCTTTACTTATAAAATAGATGTAGAATTAATAGGTCTTGATGCGTTCACAGGTAGTTTGGCAAGAGCCACAGGTGAAAATGCAGGCACTTATGCTATTAACCAAGGCGACTTGTCTTTAGGTATCAACTATACAATAGAGTTTGTTGGCGCAATATTTACGATAACCACAAAAGATATTACGGTAACCGCAGAGGTAAAGAGCAAGACATACGGCGATGCCGACCCCAATCTTACCTATACACTAAGCACATCTTTAATAGAGGGTGATGCCTTTGAGGGTAGCCTTACAAGAGAAACAGGCGAAAATGCAGGCTCTTACGCAATTACCCAAGGCTCACTTGCCCTTAGCACTAACTACAATTTAATTTTTGCGGACGGCGTTTTCACGATAACCACAAAAGCGATTACGGTAACTGCACACGCTAAGAGTAAGACATACGGAGACAGCGACCCCGCCCTTACCTATACATTAAGCACCGCTTTAGTATTTGGAGATGTTTTTGCGGGTAGCCTAGCAAGAGCAACGGGCAACGATGTAGGCGATTATGCAATTACCCAAGGCACACTTGAGCTTAGCACTAACTACAACCTAATATTTGAGGGTGCAACCTTTACGATAATCCAAAAAGCTATTACGGTAACAGCAGAGGCAAAGAACAAGATATACGGCGAAACCGACCCTGCGCTTACTTATACCTCCGATGTAGCATTAATTAGCGGCGATTCATTCAGTGGCAGTTTAGCAAGAGGCACGGGCGAAAATGTAGGAACTTACGCAATTACCCAAGGCACAGTTAAGCTCAGTAACAACTACGATTTAACTTTTGTGGAAGGTGTTTTCACGATAACCACAAAAGCGATTACGGTAACGCCTCATGCTAACCAAAGCAAGGTATACGGGGATTCCGACCCTGTATTTACTTATAAAACAAATGTTACATTAAAAACAGGTGATTCATTTACCGGCAATTTGGCAAGAGTAGCAGGTGAAAATGTAGGCGATTATGCAATTACCCAAGGCACACTTTTGCTTAGCGATAACTACACTCTAACCTTTGTTGAAAGCGTAACCTTTGCAATAACCAAGAAAGCCATTACGCTAACAGCAAATGCAAAGACTAAGGTATACGGAGAAACCGACCCCACTTTTAACTATACACTAAACCCAACTTTAGTGCTTGGCGACACCTTTGTGGGCAGTCTAACCAGAGAATCGGGCAATAATATAGGCAGTTATGCTATATTGATAGACGGGCTTGAGGTTGCTAACGATAAAGGCGGCAACTACGATATCACCTTTGCGAGTGCAAATCTAACTATAACTGCAAAACCTATTACGGTAACGGCAGATGCTAACCAAACCAAAGTATATGGCGAAAACGACCCCGTATTTGAATATACTCTCAATGTAGCGTTAATTAGTGGCGACTCATTTAGCGGTAGCTTGTCAAGAGCCATGGGCGAAAATGTAGGCAATTATGCTATCAACCAAGGCGACTTGTCTTTAGGTAACAACTACACCATAACCTTTGTAAGTGCAAACTTCACGATAACCAAGAAAACTGTTACAGTAACAGCAAGTATTAACCAAACCAAAGTGTACGGCGACCCCGACCCCATATTTACCTATACTCCTAATGTAGCATTGGTAGCAGGTGACACCTTTGGAGGCAGTTTGTCAAGAGCCACAGGTGAAAATGTAGGAAATTATGTGATTACACGAGGCACTCTTGCGCTTAGCACAAACTACATTCTAAACTTTGTTGAAGGCGTAACCTTTGCAATAACCCCCGCTCCGCTAACGATAACTGTAACAGCGGGACAAAGCAAGACATACGGCGACGCTGACTCAACATTTGAATATACCTCAAGCGGTCTTAAATATCAAGATGAATTGACGGGTAGCTTAGCACGAGCAGCAGGCGAGGATGTAGGCACATATGCAATAAATCAAGGTACACTTGCCCTAACCGCAAACTACGATATAACCTTTGTTAGCGATACCTTTGAGATAACCAAGAAACAGCTTACCGCTACCTACACGGGTGAGACTGTAACATACGGCACAGCCCCCGCTTTAGTTGTTGGATACACAGGCTTTGCCTATGATGAAACTTCTTCTGTGATAGATATCCTTGCAACTGTAGCCAACACCAACACTGATGTTGGAGTTTATACACTTA
>JBAZCO010000019.1:0-22050 GCA_041654915.1 Clostridia bacterium
CCTGATTGCTTTATGGACGGCACAGCCGACTGTATGTCCTTAGACGAGGCAACCAAAACAGCGGATATAATCATACTGCTAAGAGTGCAGTTTGAGCGGCACGAATCGTCAATGGGGATGACCGTAAACGAATATCACGAACAGTACGGTATGACTGTTGAACGCACAAATCGGATGAAATCGGGGGCGATTATCTTGCACCCTGCGCCCATTAATAGAGGTGTGGAGATTGCCAACGAAGTGGTGGAGTGCAAGCAAAGCCGCATAAACAACCAAATGCAAAACGGAGTTTACACAAGAATGGCGGTAATCTCCATGGTGTTGGAGGATAAGCTGTGATTATTAAAAACGGATTGATACAAAAAAATTTTGCCCTTATTAAAAAAGATATCCAAATAGAAAACGGAAAAATTGTAACGGTAGCAGATAATATTGACATTGACGGCGAAAGGGTATTGGATGCAAGCGGTCTTTTGATTGTGCCTGCGGCGGTGGATGTGCATATACACTTGCGAGAGCCTGGTTTTACCGACAAAGAAACGATAGCAACAGGTACAAGGAGCGCTGCAAAAGGCGGTGTGGGTACGGTTATGGCAATGCCCAACTTGCGCCCTGTTCCCGATTGCCACGAGGTTTTGAACGGTTTGGAAACGATTATTAAAAAGACCGCACGGGTCAATGTTTACCCTTATGCCTCTTTAACCAAAGGGCAACTTGGGCTAAAGCCCACAGATATCAAGGAGCTTTGGGGGAGGGTTAAGGCTTTTAGTGACGACGGTAAGGGCGTGAACAATAGGGAAGTGCTTTTAACTGCTATGCGTCTTGCTGCCGAATGCGGGGCAATTATTGCATCTCACGCTGAGGCGGACGGTTATGGCGACAGTCCCGAGGCGGAATATATTGCTGTTGAAAGGGAACTCGAACTTGTGAGAGAAACAGGCTGCAAATATCACTTTTGCCATATGTCTACGGCAAAGAGTTTTGCCTTGATAAAGAAAGCTAAAGACGACGGTTTGGATGTAACTTGCGAAGTCACACCCCACCATCTCTTTTTGACAGATGAGGATGTTGAGGATAGACCTAACTATAAAATGAATCCTCCTTTGCGAAGTCGTGAGGACAAAGAGGCTACCCTTGTTGCACTGCTAACAGGTGTTGCCGATATGATAGCAACCGACCACGCCCCGCACACCGAGGCGGAAAAATCTTTACCCTTTAGTGATGCGCCCTACGGTATTATCGGGCTAGAAACGCTGTTTCCCCTTGTTTATACCAAACTTGTTAAGGCGGGAATTGCCAGCGTTAATGATATGATAAGGTGGGTAACGGTAAACCCTGCTAACCGTTTCAGACTCCCATACTCACGAATCAGGGAAGGTTGCCGTGCAGATATTGCGGGGCTTGATATATTAACACCTCACATTTACCAACAGAGCGAAATTTTGTCTAAGGGCAAAAATTCGCCATTCATTGGTGAAAGCTTATACGGATTTAACAAGCTTACCATACTAAACGGAAAGTTGATTTATTCAGGAGAGAATAGATGAAAGACAAAATGTTAGTTCTCGAAAACGGCAGAGTGTTCTACGGGCAAGGCTTTGGAGGTCAAGCAACTAGAATTGCCGAAATCGTTTTCAACACATCTATGGTGGGATATCAAGAAATATTCTCCGACCCGTCCTATTGCGGGCAGATGGTGGTTATGAGCTATCCGTTAATAGGCAATTACGGCTTGACTGATGAGGATTATGAATCTAAAAATATCTATATGTCCGGCTTTATTGTGAGAGAATATAATGATATACCTTCTAATTTCCGATTTACCAAAACCTTGGGGGAAGTTATGACGGAGAACAGAGTGGCGGGGATAAGCGGCGTGGACACTAGGGAAATTGTGAGAATTATCCGCAATTTTGGCACAATGAAAGCGATGATTACCGATAGTTCTCGCTCTGTTAAGGACTGTCTTGTCGCTCTTAGAGAAACATCCCTGTCTAAAACCCAAGTGGATACGGTATCATCTCGCAAAATATGGTACTCACGCACAAGAAATCCCCATTACACCGTTGTTGCGGTAGACTGCGGTATGAAACTTAACATTTTGCGTAAGCTCAACCAATTTGGCTGCAATGTAGTGGTTGTGCCTTATAACACTTCAAAAACAGAGATTGAAAAATTTAAGCCTGACGGCTTGTTTTTATCCAACGGACCAGGCAACCCCGAAGATTTACCCGAAGTTATCAATTTGGTAAAAGAAATGAAAGGAACTCTGCCCATTGCAGGGGTCGGCTTGGGACACCAAATAATTGCGCTTGCTTGCGGCGCAAAGACGAAAAAAATGTCTGTTGGGCATAGGGGCGCAAACCACCCTGTGAAAAATTTGCAGACGGGCAAAATAGAAATCACCAATCAAAACCACTCATATACAATAGATACAGATAGCCTTAAAGGGACGGGACTTGCGCTTACACACACTAACCTTATTGACGGTGCAGTGGAGGGGCTAGCGGACGAAAGCAATATGGTGCTTAGCTTGCAGTATCAGCCCGACAGCGTAGCGGAGGATGAAAATATTTTTTCGCTTTTCACCGCCCATATGACAAAGGCAGGAGGAACAAGGGATGCCCAAAAGAACAGATATTAATAAAATTTTGGTGATTGGTTCTGGACCTATCGTCATAGGGCAGGGAGCGGAGTTTGACTATGCCGGCACGCAAGCTTGCCTTGCCCTAAAAGAAGAAGGATATAAAGTGGTTTTGGTCAATAGTAATCCCGCAACGATTATGACGGATACCCATATTGCCGATAAGGTGTATATGGAGCCGCTTGACCTTGAGCATATAGCACGCATAATTCGCTATGAGCGCCCCGACGGCATCATATGCGGTTTGGGCGGGCAAACGGGTTTAAACCTTGGTATGCAACTGCACACAAAGGGCATTTTAGAGGAGTGTCAAGTCGAGATGCTTGGCGCAAAATATCAGTCTATCAGTCTTGCCGAGGACAGAAAACTATTTAAAGAATTATGCGAAAGAATAGGCGAACCTGTGATTGAATCGAACATCGCAACATCACTGGAAGAGGCTGTTGATGCGGCTAATTGTATAGGTTATCCCGTTATTTTACGCCCCGCATTCACTTTGGGCGGCACAGGCGGAGGCTTTGCCGACAACGAGGATGAACTGCTAGTTGTTGCCAAAAATGCTATCAAACTTTCGCCTGTTGGGCAAGTTTTGGTGGAAAAGTCGATAAAGGGCTTTAAAGAAATTGAGTTTGAAGTTATGCGTGATGCCGCCGATACTGCCATATCCATATGCGCTATGGAAAATGTAGACCCCGTGGGAATACATACGGGCGACTCAATCGTCGTATGTCCCTCTCAAACGCTAACCAATAAGGAATATCAAATGCTAAGGGGAAGTGCGCTAAAAATTATTCGCTCTCTTGGCATAGAGGGCGGCTGTAATGTACAGTTTGCATTAGACCCCTTTTCCTTTCAATATTATATTATTGAAGTCAACCCTAGAGTTAGCCGTTCAAGCGCTCTAGCTAGCAAGGCAAGCGGATATCCCATAGCAAGAATTACCGCCAAAGTTGCCTGCGGATATAGGTTGGATGAGATATCATTGGGCAGCACAATAGCGGCATTTGAACCGTCGCTAGATTATGTGGTAACAAAGATACCCCGTTTCCCGTTTGACAAGTTTGCTAAAGCCAACCGTACACTCACAATGCAAATGAAAGCAACCGGCGAAGTGATGAGCATTGGGAGAACCATAGAGGAATCATTCCTAAAAGCGGTGCGTTCCTTGGAAGTAGACCTCTATCATTTTGAATTAAAAAAATTAGCATCCCTATCCAATCACGATTTGGTAGAATTTATTATATCCAATACAGATGAGAGAATTTACGCTCTTGCCGAGGCTATCAGAAGGGATATTCCCCTAGATTATCTTTACACTCTTACCAAAATAGACAAGTTCTTTTTGGAAAAAATCGGCAATATCATAGAATTTGAAGATGTGATAAAAAACAATCCTAACAATATAGATGTACTAAAAGCGGCAAAACGCAAGGGTTTTTCCGACCACTACATTGGCGAGTGTTGGAAAACAAGCTTTATGGAGATATATAAGCTACGCAAAAAACACGCTATCTACCCCGTGTATAAAATGATAGACTCTTGCGCAAGCGAGTTTGCATCCTATATCCCCTATTTTTACTCTTCATATGAGAGCGAAAACGAGTCAATGGTTAGCGACAAGAAAAAAGTAATCGTGCTTGGCAGCGGTCCAATAAGAATTGGGCAGGGAGTTGAATTTGATTATAGTACCGTTCACGCAGTTTGGGCGATTCAAGAGGCGGGCTACGAGGCAATTATTATTAACAACAACCCCGAAACCGTATCCACCGACCATACTTTAAGCGATAAACTCTACTTTGAGCCACTCACCTTTGAGGATGTAATAAATATAATCGACTACGAAAAGCCAATAGGCGTAATAGTCGCTTTGGGCGGACAGACAGCAATCAACCTTGCAGATGACCTAGACCGTGCGGGAGTAAAAATTCTTGGCAGCGACAACAAAAGCATCAGCCTTGCCGAGGATAGGGATTTGTTTGCAGAGGCACTTATTAAGCTAAATATCCCTATGCCCGCAGGAAAGGCTGTTCTCAACCTAGCCGACGGCGTGAAAGCCGCCGCCGAAATAGGTTATCCTGTCTTGGTGCGCCCATCGTTTGTGCTTGGCGGCAGAATGATGCACATTGTATATGAGGAAAAAGCTCTTGGCAGTTATCTTACCGAGGCATTTTCTCTTAACTCAAAGCATCCTGTTTTGATAGATAAGTATGTTGCGGGTAAGGAGTGCGAAGTGGACGCCGTCTGCGACGGAAAGGAAGTATTTATACCCGGCATAATGGAACATATTGAACGGGCAGGCGTGCATAGTGGCGACTCTATGAGCGTGTATCCCCCCTATTCATTATCCGCCGCCGTAAAGCAAACGGTTATTGACTACACCAAGCGAATAGGTATTGCCCTTGGAATAATCGGTCCATTCAATATTCAATTTGTAGTGGATAATTCGGACAAGGTTTATATTATAGAAGTCAATCCAAGGAGCAGCCGCACCGTGCCTTTTTTAGCTAAGACCACAGGCACACCCATAGCCGATATCGCAACCAAAGTTATGCTAGGCTCTACCTTAAAAGAGTTGGGTTATACAGGGGTATTCCCAGAAAAAGAGAGGTGGTTTGTAAAGTCGCCCGCTTTTTCCTACTCCAAAATAACAGGGCTGGACGCCGTGCTTTCACCCGAAATGAAATCAACAGGCGAGGCAATTGGCTATGACGACACACTAAATCGTGCAATATATAAATCAATAAAAGCATCTGGGCTTAGAGTGAGTAACTACGGCACAATTTTTGCCACTATCAGTGATGACGAAAAAACCCAAGCGTTGCCTCTAATTCGGAGATTTTACAACCTTGGCTTTAACATAGCCGCCACCGAAGGCACAGCAAATTTTCTCAAACAACACGGCATCCGCACACGGGTTAATAGAAAACTTTCGCAAGGCAGCGAGGAAATCCTCACCCTGCTCCGCCGTGGGTATGTGACTTATGTTGTAAATACAATAAGCGAGGGCGGACTGCTCCAACAAAAAGACGGAGTAGTGATAAGACGCACTGCAGTGGAGAATAATGTTCCCGTTTTCACCTCTTTGGATACCGTAAATGCGCTTTTGGATGTATTAGAGGAAATAACAATGGGTATCTCCACCATAGACGGTGATTCGCATTTTAAACGGAAAAAAATATGAAAGAAGTTAGTTTGACAATTACCAAAAATGTTCCCCTCAACTTGGATACCTACAAAATGGTGTTAAGGGGCGACACAGCGGGGCTAAAGGCGGGACAGTTTCTTGAGCTAACTGTTCCGGGGTTTTTTCTAAGGCGTCCGTTTGGTATTGCAGACAGCACGGATAATTCTTTAACCATTCTATATAAAAATGTTGGGCAGGGAACAGCGGCAATGACAACCTTAAAAGAGGGTCAAGTACTTTCTGCCCTCATTGGACTTGGCAACGGTTTCAACCTAAAAAAGAGTAAAAAACCGCTCGTGATAGGCGGCGGCATAGGTATAGCTCCTCTCTACAAATTGTGCAAAGAATTTAATGCAATGGGAATCAAACCCCAAATTGTGCTTGGCTTTAGGGGCAGTGATGACGCTTTTTATATAGATGAGTTTGCTAAACTTGGCAATGTAACGGTATCTACTGATGACGGCTGCATTGGGTTTTTCGGCAATGCCGTAGAGTGTGTGGATTTTCATTTGCCCGATTACGATTATTATTTTGCTTGCGGTCCGTTGGTTATGCTCAAAAATCTTGCCGCAAGGGATACGCAGGGCGAAATCTCTTTAGAGGCCCGTATGGGTTGCGGCTTTGGCGCATGTATGGGTTGCTCTATTCAAACAACCAAGGGCGCAAGACGGGTTTGCAAAGAAGGTCCGATTTTTTCAGCAGGCGAGGTGATTTTTAATGATTGATACCAAAGTTGTTTTGTTCGGACACACCCTTGACAACCCCATTATCCCTGCAAGCGGAACATTTGGGTTTGGATATGAGTTTAGCGAGTATTATGATATCAATATACTAGGTTCAATAGCGCTAAAAGCCACTACTCTTGAACCTCGTTTTGGCAACCCTCTCCCCCGTATTGCAGAGTGTCCCGCAGGGATGATTAATGCAATCGGTTTGCAAAACCCGGGGGTTGATGCTGTTATTAACAAAGAACTTCCGAGGCTCTCCCGCTCTTACAGCAAAGCGGTTATTGCAAATATAGGCGGCTCAACCACAGAGGATTATATAAAAACCGCAGAAAAATTTAACTCTGCCGACAGTGTGTTTGCCGTTGAACTCAATATAAGCTGCCCCAATGTCAAAGAAGGCGGTATGGCGTTTGGTACAAATGAAAAAACTGCCTATAATTTAATAAAAGCGGTAAAATCGGTTTCCAAAAAACCAATATTAGTAAAGCTAAGCCCCAATGTCACCGATATAGTCAGTATGGCATTAGCCGCTCAAGATGCGGGAGCGGACGGCATAAGCTTGATAAATACGCTAGTGGGTATGCGCATAGATTTAAAAACTGCAAAGCCCATTATCAGCGTGAAAACAGGCGGATATAGTGGACCTGGAGTGTTCCCCGTTGCGCTAAGAATGGTCTATCAAGTTGCCAAGGCAGTCACTCTCCCAATAATCGGTATGGGCGGAGTTATGTCTGCACAAGATGTAATAGAAATGATGTATGCTGGCGCATCCGCCGTAATGGTGGGTACGGCAAACTTAATAGACCCCTTTGCCAGCAAGCGCATAATCGAAAAGTTGCCCGCCGCTATGCAAGAACTAAAAATAAATAAACTATCTAATATTATCGGGAGGTCTTTAAATGAGTAAAGATGTTATTGTCGCTTGCGATTTTTCGTCAGCGGATGAGTTATATGCTTTTCTTGCAAAATTCAAAAAGAAAATGCCCTTTTTAAAAGTGGGTATGGAACTTTTTTACAAGGAAGGTCCTGCTCTGGTGCGGGAGCTAAAGGCACGGGGCGCAAAGATATTTTTAGACCTCAAACTGCACGATATACCCAATACCGTATATAAAGCTATGAGAAATATTGCCTCCCTTGGCGCAGATATCACCAACCTGCACGCAGCAGGCGGCATAGAGATGATGCGTGCGGCACTAAAAGGACTAGAGGAGGGAAGCACGGGTGTCCGCCCCATACTCATAGCCGTCACCCAACTCACCTCAATTAATGCGGATATATTAAAAAATGAACTGCTTATAAACACGCCCTTGCCCCAAACAGTAGAGCAGTATGCAATCAATGCCAAAACTGCGGGTCTGGACGGTGTGGTATGCTCCCCGCTAGAAGCGCCATTAATTAAGGAGCTTGGGCTAATTAGCGTTACCCCGGGGATACGGCTTACAGGTGACGACACGGGCGACCAAAAACGCATCGCCACTCCCGCCTATGCAAGGGAGCTTGGCAGCACATATATCGTGGTTGGGCGCTCAATTACCGCCGCTAAGGAACCCGAAGTCGCATATGATAAATGTATGAGAGATTTTTGTGGACTAGGAGGAACTTTAAATTGACCACTGCTTTTAACAAAGAAACCATAGCAAAAGATATAGCAAAAAGCTTGTTGGATATTAAAGCAGTATTTTTGCGCCCTTCGCAGCCGTTCACTTGGGCAAGCGGAATAAAGTCGCCCATATACTGCGACAACCGTTTAACGCTGGCATACCCTGCGATACGCAAGCAGGTAGAAACAGCGCTTGCCGCCACTATAAGGAAATACTATCCTAGCTGTCAAGTTGTTATGGGAACAGCGACCGCTGGCATTCCCCATGCGGCAATAGTGAGCGAGATACTTAGCCTTCCAATGGGCTATGTGCGAGGCGGAGCAAAAGAACACGGCAGGAACAACCGCATAGAGGGCGCAGACCCAAGCGGCAAAAAAGTTGTCGTTGTAGAGGATTTAATATCCACCGCTGGCTCATCTATTGAAGTGGTGCAAACCTTGCGTGAGGCGGGTGCAGAAGTGCTAGGCATAGTTTCTATTTTCACCTACAACCTGCAAAAAGGCATAGACCGCTTAAGAGAGGCAGAGGTTAATAATATTTCCCTATCCGATATTGCAACTCTTTCTGCCGTTGCGTTGGATAGCGGCACAATCACCCAAAAAGAGCAAGATATGATTGCCGCTTTTACCAAAGACCCCTCAAACGATAGCTGGATTAGCCTATAATTTGCATTTTTTATGGGTTTTTTCTACTTATTGCAAATTGCTTAACAAAAAGCGTGCAATTAGTATGAAAATTTAATATAATTATTTTTGAACTTTACTAAAAAGATAGAGGTAGCAAAATTGAAACTATATAGCAAATTTTTAAAAAGGCATTGGGCAAAGGTAGCCATAGAGGATAAAGAGAGATTAGCCAAGCAGACCGCCCCCGATGGCATTGTCGAAATAAACGATATACCCTATATGAACAATGACAACACCGACCACCTTTTGGATGTTTATTATCCCGAGGGAACAGACGCACCCTTGCCGGTGATATTCGATATACACGGCGGTGGTTGGACTTATGGCACAAAAGAGAATAACAAATATTACAATATGCACCTTGCCGCTCACGGGTTTACCGTGGTAAATATAAACTATCGCCTATTATACGATTTTGGAATTGAACATATCGTTCAAGATATATTTGCCGCCCTCAATTGGCTTGAGGCGCACCACGAGCAATATCACTGTGACTTAAATAACCTTTTCATTACAGGAGATTCCGCAGGCGGACACCTTGCGGCGCTTACTGCGGCACTTCTCACCAACAAAGAGGCGCAAGCAGTTTACGAAGTTGAGAGCAATCTAAAGATAAAAGCGGGCGGCTTTGTCTGTTCAGCATTCGCATTAGATAAGGTGTTTAGGCTACCAATAGCGGGCAAAATGTTTGCCTATCTTATGTTTAAGAGCAAAAAGTATAAACAATCCAAATACTATCCCTACTGCTCGTTCGACAAGGTAGTAAAGGGCGCATTTATCCCATCCTATGTAGTAAGCTCTGCCGACGACTTCATCAAGTTTCTAACTTTCGACTTTGTCAAATACGCTCAAAAAATGGATATCCCCCACCAATTCCGCTTTTGGGAAAAGCAAAAGGACAAAAAGCTATACCACATTTTCTCAGTAACCTACCCCTCATCCAAAGAAGGTAAGCTAACCAACAAAGAGATGTGCGACTTTTTCAAAAACTACATAACCTAAAATATCCTTAAGTACCCTTAAAAAAAAGCACCTGATACCTGTCACTTAGTTACAGTAACCCCAAATATTCGTTCATCAATTACCACCCACAAAACAACAACCCTCACAAACTAAAAAATAAACCAATTATTTATCACCCTAATATCCACAAAAAGACGGCAAGCATACTTTACCGTCTTTTTTATTCACCATCCACACATAATACTCAATGTCCCCCTTATCTTTTTAACTATCTTTGCTTGATTTTATCTCTCTCACATGCTATAATGATTTGCATTAAAAGCCTAACACGGATCCGTAATTAAATGGATATAATACGCCCCTCCTAAGTAATCAGTATTACTTTTACTTAGGGAGCAGCTACCGAAAATAAAAGACACCGAAAACCGCCTTAAACGGCGAGTAAACCGACAAAAACAACTGTTTTACACCTTGACGCCTATACCGTAGTATGCCGCTCAAATTGCCATCGTATAGATTCATCGTATAAAACCTTATCAAAACGCCTAAAAAACCTAATATGGATCCGTAATTAAATGGATATAATACGCCCCTCCTAAGCCTTGAGCGGGTATAAAGATAAGTGTCAAATAAGCCCTAAAACCCCCTAAAATAGCCACTTTTAAGCCTATTTTAGACGAAAATAGAAAACTAAATAAAACTTTACACCCTGCTTTGCACCCAACTTGAAGTACATAGGGCGTAAGTGAACTTAAAATAACTTTCATCGTGTGTGTGTAGCTCAGTAGGATAGAGCACAAACCTCCTAAGTTTGGGGCCGGACGTTCGAATCGTCTCACGCACACCACTATAAGCAAAAACCGCTCAATATGGGCGGTTTTTGTGTTGTTTTATAATTATTTATTGCTTTATTATCTTATTTTATAATCTGTATATGTAATCATTGTTTACTGGAGCTATACTAATCCAGTAAGCAAAAACAAAAATATGTAGCTACTTTTGAATACATAGAAGGCTACTATAACTCTAACCGTCTTCACAGCTACAACAACAACCAAACCCCTAATCAAAAAGAAAAAGACTACTTTAACAACAAGTAACCCTCTCTTCGCTTTAGGGGTTTAATCGCTAACGCTCACCCCTTCGCGACCACCCCAATTAGGTAAACAATTTATCTAATCATTCCATAATTTGTGTCCACTTGCTTGACATTGCTCCACTCGCTGTTATTATCTCTTTCAATACAATAAAACTGATTGCCTTCAAACATATTCAGTTTTGAAACTGTGTATTTGAAGTTTATATAATCAAGTATTTGTTCGACCGATTTACAATTAGCATAGATTTTATCTTTGTATACCGCGTAAATTTCTTTCCACTCTGCTATCATCTTCTCTGTTGCAGGTTTTGTTAACATAGTACCTCCTGTTGGGATTGGAATTATATCATCGAAAGTCATTCAAGTCTATGAAAATTTGTCAACTATCTCTGTAATGAAGCGCTTATAGTCCTCACCAATTTTCGCTGACAATTTTAACTTTATACCTAACGAACAGCACCAGCCGAAGAATACCGGACTGGGCACGATTTTCACAGAAACTTTGCACCAGCCATCGGCTACACAAGTGATACGCACATCAGAGCCGAACTTGTCATAGATAACATCTGTCAACGATTTATCAAAGGCTATTTCTACTTTTGTCAGTTCACCACCGTACATTGAGAAAGTCTGTTTGCGATATTCTGCTAGGTTGAAGCCCTCGGTACATTCGGATTTTGTAATTTTGGCATCCTCTACGCGGACATCTTCCATTCTGTCTACGCGATAGTTTGATATGTTTTGGTATTTATCGTTGTAGCAAACCAAATAATAGTTATTATCATTGAAAACTAAGGCTATCGGATTCACAATGTATCTTTCGCCATCTTTACGATAAACACGCTTACCGATATCGTTATAATCAAAATAAGCAAAAGATACCTGCCGCTTTGCAATAATACCCTCATCCAGTGAAGCAACATTGTAGTAGATTCCTTCGTTCTTCTGCTTAATCGTGTTGAACGCCGTTGTGTTTTTTAATACCTTGCCTCTGCTGCTTCCGCCGAGGCTTGCAATCTTGTCAATCAGCTCTTTCGTTTTGCCTGGGGTAATGAAGCTCGCCGCCTGCACGGCATCAATCAAAATGCGAAGCTCAGGAATATCAAACTTACGGCTCACAACATAGTACTTATTGCTTTGTTCCCGCGTACACATTATCTCAAAGCCGTAGTCGTTCAGCGCCTTGATATCCTTGTACAATGTCTTGCGGTCGCATTCAATGCCACTCACTTTAAGTTTTGATATAAGCAAAGTTGTGCCAATCGGATTATCTTCATCCGTTTCCTGACATAGTATTTCATATACCTTCAATGCTCTAATTCGCTGGCTTTGTTCGTTTGACATAGATTACCTCTATGTTATATTACCATTTATTGGAAACTTTGTAAATAGAAAGTTGTCCCTAAACAGGGACAGCTAGATTTAAACCCTTAATCTATAAATCAAATGTGCCATTTTTGACAGAACATATAATGTATCTGCCAATCCGTATTGACTCCTATATTTTTCGTATTACATCTATTGGTTTCATCCTGCTTAACTTGATTGTTGGCATCAATACCGCAAATAACATCGCAATAAAAGATGTAAATATTGACTCAACAATCATTAAAGGACTTATTGAAATGAGTATAGCTCCAGATATTATTTTTTCAGCCATCCATAAGTTCGCTATGTTAACCATAGATAATATGAAGACCGTTACAATAATTGAGATTAGAGCAGAAATCAATACTCCTTGAAATAAATAAATATTGATTATATTATTTTGCGAAGCACCCAAAGATCGTAAAATACCTATACATTTTTTCTCTGTTATAATACCGTTATTGATATGAGAATACAATAAAAATATAGCTATAATGACTAAAACAATTGAAATAACCAAATATGTATTCTTATAATATTCAATACTTTCTTCATATTTGTATAAAGCAGTAGAATATGCCGAGTCAATTATTATATTCTGAGTATTACTTATAAAATCACTGAATTCATTATAATTACTGATAACTCCAATTATTGAGTATATTTTCAAATTAAAATTTGACACTAATTTTGTAATGTGGCTTTTCGAAACATATATATCGCTGATCTCAACATCTTCGCCCGTTAATTGTGGATAAAATACCACACCTACTACTTTCATATCAATTAATTTAACGCTCTTGTCTTCTCCCATTATAGTTATATTTATTGTTTGACCAAGTAGAGGCATCTCTTTGGGAATATTATTATAGTCCATAATATCTACAAAATCATTAGAATTATATGTGGTTCCGAATAGATTGTTATATAATGTCAATGGAATGACACATTCATACGTTTTCAATATAATATTTGAATCATATATACTATTCATCCACATACTCCCATCTTCATATATAAGAATGCTGGAAGCGTTTAGCGAAATGTCTTCATCAAGTCCATAAAAATCATAGTCTTGAGTAATTGTGGTATTTTCATAAATAACAGAAGTATTATCAATATTGACAATTGATTTATATTCCGTATTATTTGTTTTATTTCTCAAATAATTTTCGGTACAGAATTTAATATTAAAATTACTGTTAAAGAATTTATTAATACTTTCCTCTTTCGTTGTGGCCGTATCGGTAAAACTTTCGATTTCAGCATAACCCGTATTAACGATTCCAGATACATTAAATAGCCAATCGTCAATATCTTTAGAACCATAGATGTCACCGATAAAATTTTCAATAGATACTATATTTGAGAATACATTATCTTGATAATGGTAATAGGAAGCATAATTTAATTTTTCTCGAACATATAAATCAGAAACATAGATTGAAGTATCGTCTATATCCCTACTGTTTTCAATTAAATCTAAACCCATATTCTCAATATCGGATTTTCCGTTTATTATAAGGTACTCATTATCATTCGTTATTTTATAGATATTATTATCAGTGTATTTTTCTTTAATTGCATTATATTCATTTGTGGTAAAACATTCATCAGAAAACTCCGCATAATTCCCATATGATTTATTAACAGAAAATATATCAATATTATTTTGCTCCAAAGTTTCAGATAAATTATTATAAAATTTAAAATCTGCTAATGCCTGCGAATAGATACCAAGTGTTATCGCAGTAATACATAATAGCACTGCGATAATTAACATAATAGGCTTCTTTTTAAAATTATATAATGAGAATCTAGCTAAACTATTAAATTTTAAATTTGTCCTCTTTTTTTCAAATATCAATGAATTCGATTGCGTAAAACTGTCTATATTATTTAAGATAACTTTACCGTCTTTCAATTCCATGATTCCATCACCATATTGTCGAGCACTTTCTTTATCGTGTGAAACAACAATTACCAGCTTATTCAAAGAAATTTCTTTTAGTAAATCAAAAATATCCTTACCGGTTGCAGAGTCCAAATTACCTGTCGGCTCATCTGCAAGTATTATTTTAGGATCTTTCAATATGGCTCTTGATATTGCTACCCTTTGCTGTTGTCCTCCGCTCATCTCTTCCGGCAAATGATTGGCAAAATCTTGAAGTCCGACTTTTTTTAATGCATCATCGATTCTTTGTTCTGATATTGTTTTGCCATTAATATCGTTAGCTATCTTAAGATTTTCTTTAACTGAGAGATGTCCAATGAGATTATAATCCTGAAAAATGAAGCCGATTAAATTGCCGCGATAAAAATCCATTTCAAAAGGTTTCAAAAAATTCAAATTGTTATTGCTATAAAAAATGCTACCGTTTGAAGGCTTTTCTATACCTCCAATAATATTCAATAACGTCGATTTACCACAACCACTTTTACCGACAATAAAAAACATCCCTTTATCTGGAAAGTCAATATTGATATCTTTTAAGGCTTCAGTTATATAGCCTCTTTTTGTCTTATATATTTTATTTAAGTTTTCTATCCTAATCATATTATCCTTTAATAAGGGCAGAGATATTCCTGCCCTTATTATAACTTATTTATTTAATAATATATAGCAAATTAAATAGGATAACCTGTACGTCTATTTCCGGCATATTGCGCTTGATTCCATGTATGCGTTGTTTTAAATGGCCACACACCTGTTGTCCAAGTTTCAGTATGAAGCGTTCCAACATTAACGGTACCCGAAGCCTCACAATTTGAATTCAATGTCCCGCTATTGTATCCTACCAATATACCTATATACGGTGCTAATGTTCGGCTGTCGCTACTTGAACCGCTCAAAGAAGATCCAGATGAAGTCATTCCACCGTATGTAACGGTTCCTGTAAAATCACAATCGTTTATTGTTCCACCATTGTTATATCCAACTAAACCGCCAATACTCCTATTTGTAGAACCATAATGATAATATGTTATATTTGCGCTACATGACCCACCGGTTATGGTTCCAACATTACGTCCGGCAATCCCACCAGTATCTGCTTTTGATATTATAGTGCCTCCGCATAAGCCAACACTAATTGTTCCATAATTTACACCGGCGATACCGCCGGTAGAACCATCGCTATAGTTTTTTGCTGTAATATTATATGTCGCCAAAACCGGTCCGCTAACCTCTCCGCCTGCATAGTTTATTCCGACAATACTACCGACCAATGCACCGCTGCCAGTTGAATTAATTGTTATTTCAGAGGCAATTATACCACTAATTGAGCCATAATTATAATCGAAGAGACCTCCAATCACCAATCTGCTTGAGGAAATATTTACTTCTAGTATACCCTTAACATTACCATAGTAGTGTCCATAAAATTCTACACCACTTCTTGTAGCCGTATTACCAAAATATAAACCTTTTGTTTGTTTATAATAAATATTGTTTCTATTAGAATTACTGCTATTAGATACCTTATAAATATTATTAAAATGTCTTGGATATTCAATTAAATAAGGGTCAGCTTCTGTGCCGGTTCCTCCTTTAAATCTTGTAGAAAGGTTAACATATTGCGCTGTCGTACTATTATATATTCTTTCAGTCCCATTTAAAGTTATCTTGGTTATTGTAATATCTACTATGGCGACAGATGTACTTACATAAGAAATGATATCTACAGATCCACTTGTGCCACTTACACTTACTGACCTTTCCGTAGTACTGCTTGAAGAGATTGTATATTTGAAAGCAGTTATACCTGTAATATAAGTTTGCCAGCTAAAGCCCAATTGTGTTTGATTATTTAATTGTCCTGTAATTTTTATTTTTGTTTCATATGTAGTTGTTATATTCAAAAAATATGTATAGCTTACTTCATGTGTATCATCTGCAAAAGCTCTGATTTGAATAACATTAGTACCGATAGGACATGATTCACTAATTATAATATCACCATTTGCAGAAGTGGAAAAGTAACTACTGCCATTAACCTTTTCGAAATCAAGTATTTGACAATCATTATTAATCCAAAACTGGAGATTATAAGTGGTACCTCTTTCTAAAGATTTTGATTGTCCGCTAATGTTAGAGCCATTCAGCTTCCATTTAAATGAATTTTGAGTTGTGTTTGCCGTTATCGTTCCATTAACTTCAACTAATGTGTCATTTCTTAATCCAATCCAAATATTTTGATTTTGCGTTAAATCATAAATAACAATAGCGTTTGTAGAAGATATACCATCTAATTTCTGAAAATTTGCATTCCAAATCCCCATACTTATTGATGCATTAATGAAAGCACATGAAAAAGCATAACTGCCTGTTGAAGGCACAGTGAATTTGTAATATTGCCAATTTCTTTCTATATTGCCGCTATTACTACCGACTGATAATGAATTAACATTTTCGAAAGACAAATTAGTAGTTAACGCTGTGGTATTTGTATTGTAAAGCAGAAAATATTTAACACCTTCAGTTATCGGTATGCTAAGACAATCAGTACCATAAATTGCTTGGTTATCAAAAGTATAATTGATGAATTGACCATTTTCTATTGTGAAAATATTGGTGATCTGAAGATTCCCGTTCGATAAAACTATTTTCTTATATGAATCATTATTAAAGTCTTGTTTAATCAAATAATTTCCATTTGAATTAACATTAATATTATTAAGGTTAGAAGATGGAGAAATCGTAAATGTAGTTATACAACCTGTTCCATTCTTGTGGATCTCTAAGTTGTTTTGGCTTCCAGCTGAAATAATAATATTATATTGATTCTCACTCCCAGAAAGTAAATTACCATTGAAATAAACTTCTAAAGTATCCAATGTATTAATTTTTAATAAATAATTACTAGTATACGTAGGATCAAATTCAAAATAATTAACTCCATTAGGCAATAAATATACTGACTCTTCTTCATCTATGGTAACAGTTTTATAATTAGGATCGCGTAACATTATATCGTAACTACTACACTGTGCTTTGCTATACCCTTCAGTATCAACGACTACTAAACCTATCTCTCTTTGTAATCTTGTATAATATGGCTCTTGTCCGTTCAGTGCAGAATGTCCTACTTGGAAATATCCTGTATTTGAATCACCTTTTGTATACCAAATACTACTGTTATCATCAGTATTCACTACTATACCTGCAGTTTTCATTAATTGACCATAATATTGAATCTGATCATCTCTGTTTGCATAATAATTTGTGGCAGATATCAAACCATTGTTAACACTTATATTGCTATCGTTTACATAATTGACAATTCCATTAGCAAATTGTAAACCATCGTATACTGTGTTACCAATTAAAATACCTGTTTCTATTGCACTTACAACATTGCCTGCTCCTGGAATGCATTTTACTAAGCCCAAGACTATACCAACGACATCCTCAGCTAAATTTACTGTTTCTTCTACCGGAAATTCTCCGTTCTTTCTAGTTAATCCATCATATCTATAATCAAAATAAGTAAAATAAGAGCCAATATCATTATTGGGATTATAAATAGTTCCATTACCTTCATTTAATTCCTGTTCATTTAACAAAGACATTGAATAACAAATATCTTTTAAATAATACCTTTCCTCCTCTTGATAAAAAGGATTGTTAGAGTTATTAACTCTTGCCGCAGGTATAACAAAACCATTAGTATTCGTTATATTATAATTGACTCTTGTTTTATAATCAGAATAATCGTAACCTTCACTATCAGCTATAGTGAATTGATTTTCTACATTATTAATATATACATATTCATATTGAAAAATTGGTGAAACTGAAAATTCCATTACACCTGCATTTTGACTTAAATCTGTACTAGAAATAATATTGAATACCATTACAAAAGAATGTTTATTATTAGAGGAAGTATTTACTACCCAATCATCATTTTCGTCTTCATAATAATACGTATCTTCAGTCGTATTAACATAAAATCCATATTCTTTTCCGATATATATGTAATCGCCACAAACCGTAAATAATTCTTTGGGTATAATATTAATGATAGGATCATCAGCGGTTATGGTCAAACTATTTGTCCCATTACTCCTTGTTATATTAGATGTACTTTTATAAAGCAAGCTCGTATAGCTTAATATAGAATAACTAAAACCATTATATGAAAAATAATCATCATCAGTATATGAATCATATTTTCCTTGATATATTTCTATTTCTGTTATTGAATCTGCGTAAGCACTTCCGTTATTAATATTTACAATAAGAAAACTACTTATTATAATTGCACATGCTACTAGAATCATAAAAATCCTATATTTTTTGTTTGTTCTCATACTTCACTCCTTAATTTGTATTCAAAATTATAAATATAGTTTAGCATGAATTTTTGTAGTAATAATTGTCATATTATTGCAGCTTTTGTATTTTTATGTCGAATATAAGGAATAAGTTATTATTTGCTTAAATTAAAATATTAATCAGTCGCTTCTTCTGTATTATTAAATTTTTTTAATTTTCTATTTATATATCTTAAACATAAAAGAGCCGTGATGGTAAATAAAATGCCCGATCCTAATGCAACAAGTCCGAGAATAAAATAAGCATTGATTTCATTAGAAATATTTACTATAGTTAAAATTAATCCTATGATTATAATAATAATAAATACAATTAAATATAATTTGATAAAGTTTTTGCTTCGATTGTAACTTTTTCTATATTCTTGAAGTAATTCTTTTTCATTCCTACTTAATGCCATTTTTGCCTCCTTATCCCCTTTAGGTTTACGTTGTTGCATTGCGTGAGATTTGCACTATAAATCTTGATTAGATGTTATCATAATTGGAATATCTTGTCAATATAGATCGTCAATTATTGGTCACATTTCACGCAAAAATGTGATTTACGGTTATTCCGCAGTTGTAGCTTACTTCTATCTCTTTGGGAGCGGTGACCTTTATCTCGCGCATGAGACTTTTGAACACCATTTCGTCGAAGGTGTCTAGTTTGTCGCCAGTATTGAGGAGCTTGATGATTTCCTCTTTGCGGTAGTCGTCTAACTGCGTTTTGCCAAGCTTAAGGTAGGTAAATAATTGTAAATCGCTTTTTGGCACCATAGAATTTGGCACCCGATTTGGCACCCTTTTATTATGATACAGACTGAAAGTTGTGAAAGTTAGGGAAGATATTGAATGGGATGTGCGATACAAACGGCGCAAAAGTGCCAAAAGTGCTTGAAATAGCACCAAATGAAAGTTGTTAGACATAACTAACTTGCCTCCTAAGCGACAGGCCGTTGGTTCGAATCCAATATCGAACGCCATTGCACAAAAAAGCCACTCATTTTGAGTGGCTTTTGTTTGATTGTTATTAAGGGTTTCTAATACTTGTTTATCTTGTTTGATTATCCAAATAGATTGTTTAATTTCTCCGCAGCTTCCTTGTCGCTTGACTTTAGGAAGTGGCTATACACATCTGTTGTGGTGCTTGTCCTTGCGTGTCCAGCTCTTCCGCTCACTATTACTAGTGGCACCCCTGCCATTATCTGCAAGGTGATGTTAGTATGTCTTAAGCTGTGCAGCGTTACTTGCGGTAGGTTGTTATCCTTGCATATCTTTTTCAGCCAGAACATCACTACGCTAGGGTTAATCTTCTCCCCGAATTCAGCCGTAAATATTCTGCCTGTATTTATCCACCTATCGCCTAAGTTTTTGGCTAATTCTTTTTGCCACTCTTTGTATTCTCTTAATTGTTCTATTAGATTATCTGGAATACTTATTGTGCGTTTGCTGCTCTCTGTTTTTGGCTCTTTCTCTATTACGCCCATCCCAACAACGGTTGTCACGCTCCTAGCTACAGTCAAGGTTCCTTGCTCGAAGTCTATATCATCCCATTCCAAGCCACACAGTTCGCCTCTTCTTAATCCTGTAAGCAATAGTGTCATTATTGCTGTTTTTGCTTTTATGTTGTCGGTTCTTTGTAAAGCCGCATACAGTTGTTTAGATTGTATATCATCTAGGTGTTCTATTTGCACCTTTGGCTTTTTGGGGAATTCTATGTAGTCTGCGGAAGCCCAGTTGTCTTGAATTAGCCTTTGTCTTTTTGCGACGGCTAAAATTGCCCTAACCGTTCTTTTAACCTTATGTATGGTTTCATGAGCGTAGAGTTTTAGCTCTTTCTCAACATCAAATAACGAATGTATTGTAGTGTTTAGTGCTTTAGCTATCTTTTTTGCGGAGTTTTCTTTAATGTTAGTTCCTTTGAGTGCAGCAGTTAACATTCCTTTGCCTGTTTTTATTGCTACATCACTGTAATATAAATCCAGCTTTTCCATACGGTCTCTTATCTTGTCTACTTTCGGTGCAATTGTAACTTTCTCCATTTTCAGTTTATCTATTTTGTCATAGAAGTTTTGAATGATTCGCGGAGTTAAGTCGGCTAGCTTATATCCGCCTATGTACTGACATGCAAGCTTTATTGCCCTTATTGAATTTGCATAATATGACGCACTGTTTTCAGTCTTACATTTTTCAAGCCAGGATTCAGCGAATTCCTTAAAGGTGATTCTGTCATCGGCGGCATTCGCTTCACTGCAGTCGAATTGCTTTTTCAGTTTTTCTTCGTACTCCTTTGCTACAATAATCACTTCCCTTTTCGCTTGTTTTGTAGAAAGGCTTTCAGGCGGTTGCCAAGTCATAGACCGCACAATTTCTTTGCCGGTGCCTTTATCTTTCATCTTTACTTGCACACGGTATACAATACCATTCTTGTTTTCTCTGCAACTTATTGATGCCATATTGATACCTCCTATTATGGTTTTTCAAGACAAACAATATCGTAAAGAACTTTCAAAGTCTATCAAAAACCTAAATGTTTATATTACTTGAAAGTATCTCTTCTAAATCGTCTATGTTAAGCAATATTTTATTACCTAACCTTATATTATGTACCTTGCCTTGCTTGCAAATTTCACGCAAAAAATACCTTGATATCTTAGAATCCTTGTCCTTACTCAATATGTGACTATGTGCTTCCTCAATTGTTCTCATTCTTGGTATTGCCATTATTAATATCCTCCTTTTCTTTTGACAGTTGCTTAATAACTTGGTTTGTTCCCGTTGCGCTAAGACCGCTTGCTCCGCCTGTTGTTATTGCGGCCAAAACATTGGTTGCTAGTATAATCTCAGGTACTATGTAATAGCAAAGCACACCTAATACCGCCCCTAATCCGGCAGATATTAATGGAATAAGGCGCTTGAAAGTTTCGTTGCTTTTTACTGCATGCTTAATTAGATTAACCGTCCAATAGACAATGGTCGCTATCGCCGGCACGCTTATTACTTGTAAATACTCCATTCTTCTCTCCTTTTATTTATGAGCGTTTCGCTCAAGCAAATAACCATAAAGCTCTTTGTCAACCTTGCTGTACTCTTCCAAAGCTACGCACATTTCTCCGTTGTTCTTGCCGTCACGAAGGGCTATGCTGTTAGCTTCGGTCAATCTGCCTATCGCGTTGATGTTTTTTAGGATAAGAATATTTTCCTTTGCCATTTCTTTATCCCGCTGTTCATCTCTCTTGTCTTTGCCTTTGAAGTACCTCTGCAAAAAGAAAAGCGCCATACCTGATATGACGCTTGCCCCAATGCTAAATATTATTGTTACCGCTTGCATAAACCCTCCCTCAGCAGTCCTCGGTTTCGCCCATAACCGACTTTAACCGCTCATAGAAAAACTCGTATGTTATCGGCTCGCCGTCATAATCGCCAGTGTAGACTTCGCCTCCGCCGTCAAGGAGT